>CAZJHS010000015.1:11279-35717 GCA_964545895.1 uncultured Chitinophaga sp.
ACAGGTGTAGGTATTGGTAACTCACCTGATGAGTTTAGCAGAAACTATTTACTTACCGAAAACGTAAAAATCAGAACATATAGTTTTAACATGGGTTACACCAAAGTATTCAGATACCGCAACACATTTTCGGTTACAGGAACTTGGTATAATCAGGAGTTAAGAAGCGGATATTTCCGTAACCAATACGATGTGTTTTTTATGTTTTTACGAAAATTTTAAACCACTTTAGTTTTGTATGAAAAATTTACTGTTAGTTGTTTTAGTAACGCTTACCTACTCTTGTAATTGGGCCAGCGATTTAACCGTAGTAAATAATCATAGCACTATATATGGGATAGTTACTGCAGTTAATGCTAACCCCAAAGAACTAAAAGCGGCCAAAATATTAAGTCATTACATTGCCCTTTCTACGGGTGTTCCGGTGGGTATTTATACCGAAAATACCATTGGCGAAAAACCCGGGATATATATTGGCAAAACAAAAAAATCGAAACAATTTAACCTTAAACCAATTAAAAACGAAGGCTATGTGCATGCCTCAAACACCAAAGATATTATTGTGGTGGGCGGAGCTGGACAAGGAATTATATATGGCACTTATGCCTTTATTGAAAAGTTTTTAGCGGGACGAAAATATGCAGATGAGCCTGGTAAAGTTGCCGAGTTAAAACTATTAGAAATACCTAGTAACTATTATTTTGAGTATGTGCCAATGCTTGTATACCGCCAAGCTTATTACCCTATGGCCAATGATGTAGAGTACATGGAATGGCACGGACAACAAAAGTTTGAAGACCTTTGGGGTATTTGGGGCCACTCGTATTTTAAACTAATTGACCCACGCAAATACTTTAAAACAAACCCCGAATATTTTGCTTTTGAAAATGGCAAACGCAAACCCACACAAATTTGCCCAAGTAATGATGCTGTAGTGGCCATTGCTATTAATGAACTAAAAACAAAAATTGCCAACAACCCCGATGCAACGTATTGGAGCATAAGTGCCGAAGATGATGCTGCATTTTGCCAATGCGATAAGTGTGCTAAAATTATTAAAGAAGAAGGTGGCCCAACAGGACCGCATTTGCGTTTTGTAAATAAAATTGCGCAAGCATTTCCGCAAAATACGTTTACCACACTTGCGTACACTTACACGCAAAGAGCACCACTTAAAACTAAGCCTGCTGCAAATGTATACATCATGCTAAGTACTATTGATGCTTACAGAAACAAGCCATTACAAATAGAGCCTAGCGCAGCTGGATTCAGAAACGCACTAATGGCTTGGGAAAGACTTACACCCAATTTATTGGCTTGGGATTACACCACACAGTTTACAAACTACTTAGCACCTTTGCCTGATGTGCAGCTATTAGCCGATAACATTAGGTTTATGGCACAACATCAAGTTAAGGGGATTTTTAGCCAAGGCAGTGGTGATGGTTATGGCGAACTTGCCGAACTTAAAAGCTACATCATTGCAAAATTACTTTGGAATCCAGCATTGGATGAAAAGGAATTAATGGCCGATTTTTTTAAAGGATATTACAAAGCCGCTGGGCCATTTGTAGCTCAGTATGTTGATTTATTGCACAACCAAGCTCAGGCAAGTAATCGCTTAATTGATATTTATGGCAACCCGGTAAATGAGTATAACACGTATTTAACACCCGAATTATTGGACCAATACTCAACCCTATTCGATCAAGCTGAAGCAGCGATTGAAGGAAATGAAAAGTTGGCCAATAAACTTTATCGCACACGTCTCTCGTTAGATTATGTGGTGTTGCAACAAGCTCGATTTTATGGCACCGAACGCCACGGATATTTAATAAAGAATGAAAGTGGAAATGGTTTTGTGGTTAATCCAAAAATTGAAACCAAGGTTGAAAAATTTGTAAAAGCATGTAAGCAGTTTAATGTTACCGAACTAAGCGAAGGAGGCCTAACTCCTGATGGATATGCGCAAGAATGGAATAACATTTTTGCACGCGGCTGGAAACCCAACTTGGCCAAACAAGCCAGTATTAAACTTAACCAAAACTTTGTGCCCGAGTACCCCGCTAAAAAGGAATTAACACTTACCGATGAAGTGTATGGTGCCAATGATTATAGCTACAACTGGCTTTGTTTTTATGGCAATGATTTAGATGCGGTGATTGATTTAAAAACACCTCAAGAAGTAAAATCAATTACGGCAAACTTTTTAGACGACCCACGTCATTGGATATTTTTACCTGCCCAAGTAGAAGTTTACACCTCTGTTGATGGCGTTACTTACAGCCCAGCAAGTATTACTACTAAAGTTAATTTGATGGGCATTTTTAACGATGAACATTATCAGGCAAGCACTACCCCAATTGTATTTAATGTAAAACCACAAACTGTACGCTACATTAAAGTAGTGGCTAAAAATCATCCTGCATTACCCAACTGGCGTTTTAAACAAACCAAAAAAGTAATGATAGCCTGCGATGAAATTTTGGTGAATTAATGTGAATCAACCAAAATACTTAGCTTAGGTTGATGGATAGTAAAATAGCCCAAGCCTTGGTTAATGTTAGTAGGAAAATTAATGACTTCGCCTTTTAACTGATTAACCAACAAGCCATACTTTTTTTGTGCACTTAAAAACTGAAAGTAGCCTTGTGTAATACTACTAATAGCAACCGCAATGGTATCAACACCCGTTTGTCCTAAGTAGCGTTTTACCTGTAGTTCGCCATTTTTAAAATCCGCATCAGTATACAAATCAAAATCAAGTTTTTGCTCGGTTAAGCGTTTGGCAATGTACTTAGGATCTGAATAGCTGCCACTATCTTGTTTTTGCTTGGTAAAATAATTTACTAAATACCAGTTTTGCTCCTGTACATTATCGGTTAAGGAGTATGCTAAATATTTATTTTGGTTTTCAACTAACAAATTAACCGAAGCAAATTTTATTTCGGGCATGGCAATGGTTGAGGCATTAATCAGTTCATTTCCTGTTGCATCTTTCACAGCTATTTTACACACCGAATAATTGGTAAGTTGTACATTAAATGCATAGTATATTCCCTTTTCGCCCTCCTCGCACACATACTCTTGGCCACCCAATGTTAAGGTAATTTGTGCACCGCCAATTAATAATCCTTGATCTTGAATAACACCATTCGAATCAATAGTTGGTCTGCGTCCATCCAACGCTGAAATGGATTTACTTAGCGTAAACACAACTGCATTTTGGTCTGTAATGGTATCGTAGTAAAACTGCGAAGCTAATACTGGTTTTATTGGAGCTTGCGGTATGTCAATATCCAAGGGTTGCGGGGTACATGATGTAATTGCTATTATCCCAAATAGCATTAAACTATAGCATACGTTTTTCATTTATTAAAACTTAAATTGATAACCAATAGATGGAATAAAACCGAACAATCCAGTTTGTTTATAGGTATACGAACCATCCACATTTTTTTGCATTTGTATGCGATAAGGTTGCGTTTGATTGTAAACATTATATGCGCCTATATGCCATTCTGATTGATATTTTTTTCCTGCTTTATTCTTAATCACTAAATTCATATCCAACTTATGACAATCGGATAGTTTAACTGCATTTCTTGAGGTGTAAATAGGCAAAACATCAATATTGGTAAAGTTGCCATTAGGCATCATAAACTGACCAACAATAGGTGTAAAACGAGAGCCTGTTGCATAACTCCACACTGCCGAAAATTGAATTCGCTTACTAAAATCATACTGAAGTATCAGGTTAAAATCGTGTCGCCTATCAAACCTAGCGTAGTATAATTTGCCTTCATTTAAATCATTAAATTTACGTTTACTCCATGCTAAAGTATACGCTATTGTTACATTTAGTTTACCCAGTTTGTTGGTATTCATCCACTCCAAACCATAAGCATTGCCGTTTCCTTGCACTACAATTTCATCTGCATTAGAAGCGCCCAACTCTACAGAGCCTTCCTTATACTCTACTAAATTACGCATAGGCTTATAATACAATTCAAAACGCGTGGTGTGTTGCGGTGTTTGCCATTTATATCCAGCCGACAGTAAGTGTGCTTGTTGAGGTTTAATTTTAGTAGTAACTCCATACCATAAATCGGTAGGTAACATTACCGATGAGCCCGACAATAAAAACATGTATTGAACCATTTTAGCATACGAAACAGAAAATGAATGATGCGCAGTTAAATCATAGTTTACTAACATGCGTGGTTCGGGGTTGATGAACTGACGGCCCAACACCTGTGCTGCCGATAATCGCATACCCAAAACAGTATTTAATTTGGCCGTAATTTTATACGATGATGAAACATAAATAGCCGATTCGTTTAACCATTTAGATGTGGCAGCGTTTGCTTTAATATTCTCGTTAAAATTACCTTGTAACTTGGTATGATTAGGTAAAAAGGTGTGATGAATAAACTCGCTTCCGTATTTAAAAGAAAGTTTACTGTGCACATAATGTTCTAACTGAAATCGATAACCTATATCGGCAATATTTGCATGAATTTGCATGTTGTTTTTATCCAATTCGGCATTAATAAAGTACCTGTAATTGCTTGTAAAAACAGTTAAATTAGAGAACATTTTTTGATTAGCAAAACCACGATTCCACCTAAGCGAGCTTATTTGATTTCCTAGTTTTGATGTTACTTTAACCAAGCGTGCGCTATCTGACTGTGATGAGTTTAGTAAATCATCGCCCCTGTAAATACTAAAAAAAAGTTGATCGCGCTTGGTTAATTGATAGTTTAATTTTGCATTTAAATCGTAAAAGTAAAATGGCAAATCCTTATTTACCATTTGATAAACTTTGTTTACGTAACTAATACGGCCAGCAACTAAAAACGAACCTTTGCCTTTGAACATCGGCCCTTGCATACATAGGCGCGAAGCCAATAAACCTATTGAACCACTATACTGCATTTTATGCCTATTACCTTCATGCATAGTAACTGCTAACACAGACGATAAACGGCCTCCATAATTGGCCGTAAAAGCACCAGTTTGCATGGTTGCATCCTTTATAGCATCAGTATTAAACAGCGAAAAAAAGCCTAATAAATGAGCTGCATTATATACAGGTGCATCATCCATTAACATTAAATTTTGATCGCCACCGCCACCACGTACTAACATGCCAACGGTTCCATCTCCGCCCCTTTTTACTCCAGGCGTGTATTGAAGTACCTTGATTAAATCGCGCTCTCCGCCTAAAGCAGGTAAGCTGTTTATCATTTTTAAATCAACCACATGGTTTCCTAGTGCTGCATTTTTTTGTACTTGAGCTTTAATTTCAACCACTTTTAGTACATCAGTTTTTTGCTGCAACTTTATGGTTAAATCTTTTTGCTTTAATGCCACAAAAAAATGTGTTTGATACCCCAAATAACTTACATAACAAGTATCTGTTTGAGGAATATTTAAGGAGAAAAAACCGTATGCATTTGTTGTTGTACCTACTTTTTTTGATGCCTGATAAACACTAACACCAACCAATGCTTCGCCTGTTTCGGCATCAACAACACGACCGCTAATAGCTGTTTGTGCCCACACATTACAAGAGCACGCACATATCAATACAAGTAATTTTATTCCCATCCAATTCATACCAGTATGACTATTAAAAATGCATTTACCCCTATGTTAATGCATAAAAAAACCGGCTAATTATAGCCGGCCTTTTACACAAAAATTTAACTCCACACATTATTGGTTAAATACCCTGTACCCTTTTGATCCACTGCTATCAGATACTTTAACAAATAAAATTCCTTTAGGTGCATCATTTAATTTCAAGCTTAAATCAACTTGCTGATTAACTGGTTTTATCTCTTCTTTTTGAAGTGTTTGCCCAATAAGATTAACCAACTCAACAGTTACATTTCCGTGCGCTGCACCCTTAACAGATACATTAATAAACTCAGATGCTGGATTAGGATATACACTTACATCAGCACGTAATTCATCTTTGTAATCATTAACACCATTAGTTAGGGCAAAGGCAACATCATCAATTAAAAGTGTTGAGCCTTCGCGAAACGTTTCGGTACTACCTGCAGAAATCATAATAACAGCACTATCAGGAATTATAGCCGAAGGAGCCGAGTATATAATAGGTATTGAAAACCTAGTATAAGCAGATGTATTGGTAGCTTGCTCATAGTTGGCCACTGCAATAAAGTCTCCCGCATTCATCATCAATACCATAATGGTAAAAGTATCAGGCTCGGCTGTGGTATATTTATAATAACCTTCTAAACGTGTGTAACGGGCATTAACCGGAATTTTGTTATCAAACCCAACCCCATTAGCACTATTGGTCATGATCATTGTTGTTTGATTTAATGAAGTGGCAATATTTTTTAGTTGTAATGCCGAAGAACCTGTGCGGGCATCATTACTGCGCGTTACACTCCAAGGCAAGCCTTCCTCTTGGCAAGTTGGATTCGTAAACTCGGCCCAACCTCTTGGTATATGGTTTGTAAATATTCCGTTATTTACAGAATCCCATTGCTCAAAACCACCATTAATATCTTGGGCGGTGGTAGTAATTACTGATAATAATGCAGCTGTTGCTGATAAAAGTAGTTTTTTAAAGTTCATATATTTATTGTTTAATGTTAATTACCTGTATGACTATTAGGAATGGAGTTACCCCTATTTGATTTTTATTTTTTTATCCATTTTTTACTAGATACACTTCCGGTTGATGTTGCTACCACTAACGTATATAAACCTGATGGCAAATTTGCTACATCAACCATTCCGTTTGATAATTGACCAGAAGCAAGCATTGCGCCTTGCGCGTTATAAATTTTATAGGTTTGATAATTTAATACCACGCTAGATTGAAGCTTTAAAAACGTAGATGCTGGATTAGGGTACAATTCAAATGCTGGAGTTTGTTCCTCTTCATTCATACCGCTGGTAAATCCATAGGTAACACCAATATCATCCAATATCAATACACTTCCGTTAGCGCCATCAATTGTTGATGGTTCAATAATAAATTTAGCGCTATCTGGTGGAGTTACGGTGCCAGGATAATTAACTGGCCAAAAAAATCTGGTGTAAGTAGTAGTTGGTGTGCTTATGTAAAAGTAGGATTGGCCAAGGTATTGCCCATTGCGATACAATGCCAAAAACACCCTAAACGAATCAATGCCATTGGGCATAAATTTATAATATCCTTCAAAACCATTTATTCGGCCATCTAATCTAAATTTTGAAGCTAAAGGATCGGCAGGACTTTCGCCAATATCATTGCCTGAGGTAATGTAAGTTGATTGCAAATCGTTATCATCACTTTTACCAATAAGTTGTAATGCATAATTACCCGTATGAGCATCGGTGGTATAAGTTACCGTTTGCTCAAACCCAATATCAACCAAACTATAATTAGAGCTAAACCAATTTACAGGATTGTAAATTTTAGTTCCGTTAACTACGGTTGATGAATCCCACAGCTCGAAACCTTGATTAGGCAATTGTGCCTTGGTTTGAAAACTGGTGAAAATGGTGCAGCATAATAATGCGAAGTAGCCTAGTTTTTTCATAACAGTATTTTTTTACTAGCTATGACAACCGAATACCTACCTTACCCCTACACGTAGTTTACCATTTTATAAAAAAAATAGTGAGCCATAAATACACTTGGTTTAAATATGGAGATAAAGCGCCACGCATTATGGATAAAGCTTTACCCATTTGGTTTTCTACTGTTTTAACCGATAGCTCCAACGACTCTGCAATTTCTTTATACGTTTTATCTTCAAACCGGCTCATTTTAAAAATAACCGCACATTTGGGTGGCAATAAATTAAGTGCGTTATCAATATGTTTTGATAGCTCAATGGTGTTGGAGTACTCTTCGGTGTTATTAGTTGCAACCCGCACATCATCTGCCATTTCATCGTTTAAAAAGGCATTGCGCTGCTCGGTTTTTAGCTTATTTAAACAATGGTTTTTTACCGCCATGTACAAATATGCTTTTACTGATGTTTTAATTTCAATGGTGTGCTTACGTTCCCAAATTTTAACAAACACCTCTTGTACCAAATCTTCGGCAGCATCAGTATCTCTAATTATGTTTCGGGCAAAACTTACCAATGGGGTATAGTACATTTTAAATAGTTGCTCGTAAGCGTTACGATCGCTATTTTTTATCAACTCAAAAATATCAGGGCTTATGGCTTGCATGGTATTATGGGTTAATTGATTTTTTAGCGCAACCTTCTCCCGAAAATGTAATTACATTGGCCTCTTGCACATAAGTAATTTGTAGTGCTTTACTAAGTGCATTTAATACCTGACTCAATTGTGGTTGATCAAAACTGCCAGTAAAATGGCAATTGATAATGGCTTGGTTACTAAACTTTATTTTTACATGGTAATAACGGGCAATTTTTTGAGCCACCTTATCCATGGGTTCGTTGTTAAAAGTAAGTTTATGGGTATGCCACAACACCAACTCATTTGCTTCTACTAATGTTTCTTGCGCAGTTCCATTGTTAGTTAAAACCCCTTCTTTATTGGCAGTTAATACAAGTTCGTTGCCCGCATTGTTTTCAAACTTTACCTTACCTGTTTTAACCGTAACGCGCTCAAAAGTATCTTGCTTAAAAGCATTTACCTCAAACGAAGTGCCTAGTACTTTTACCAATCCATTTGGAGTTGTAATAATAAATGGTCGAGATTCGTCACGCTTAACATCAAAAAAAGCTAAGCCATTAAGCGATAATTCGCGTGTACTCCCTGATAAATTATTGCTATAGGTTAACGAGGTAAACTCGTGTAACCAAACTTGGCTCCCATCGGGTAGGGTTACTTGTTTAAACTCGTTGGCCGCTGTGGTTACCGTAGTGGTTGCCGATTTAAAATTAGTAACAGCCCATATACCTAAAACAGCAAATAACACCGCTGCCGCAGCTACCTTGTATACCCCAGCACTAAATATTGAAATTACTTTAGGCTGCGTTTTTTTATTTACTTTTTGCCAAGCGGCTTCAACGTTTAAAACCAAAGGTTCTGGTTCAACACCTTGCCAAATAGCCTTAAGCTCATCAAACGCTTTTTTATTATCTGTGGTATCATCAAGCCAAGCTTGTAATTGCTCATTTTCTTGGCTGTTGGTTTCTTTGGCCAACTTTTTTGCCATTAGCATATGTGCTTCTTCAACAGATATCATAATTGTATATTTAGTATTAGGTAGACTATTAAAAATGTAAGTACCCCTATTTATTAAAATTATTGTAACGGAAAACTTTGGGCCGAAGAAGGTACATAAGACGCAAACACTCCAATTTTATTGCTCATGTTGCTGTAGGTTATACTCACTTCGCCAAATGCAATACCCAACGAACCATAGTTAAAAGTGGCTGATTTATTGTAATACTGCGCATAGGGCTCATCACAAGTATAAGTAAGCAGCTCAACCCTAACTGGCCTTGAGGAAGGCGAACTTACCGAAAACATTTGCGAAATAGTTTTTTGCTCAGCAATTGCCCTTACCCTATCTCGGCCTTCGTAATAAAGCGCATATCTGCTCGAATCTTCAAACACAATATAAGGATACAATAACAAATGATTTGAGCCTGCAGATATTTGTGTGGTATTAAACGTAACCAAATAAGTAAGCCCCATGATACCAAAAATACTATCAAACTTACAGGTTGATATAGTAGTTGATGGCTGAGGAATGGTAGTATATCCCGTAATGGTTTCATCACCACTTTTCACCAATAGGTCGTATTTTTTACCCGATTCAAAAGGTGCACCATTCATATCGCCCACGTATACCTCATTTATGCTATCGTAAGTAAGTAAATAGCTATTACCATCATGCATTAAAGTTACTTCTGCATCGGTAACTAGCGTAGCTTCTTGTGGTATTTCGGCACCAACGGCTTTAGTAGTTTTGGTTAACCACACCGAAATTTGGGTTTCGTCTGCCGTTAAAAATGAGGCCACCACCACTTTACTTTTAAACGGTATATCAAACTCAATGGTTTCGTTACGCTCGCACGAAGAGAGCATAAAACCAAGTACGATAAATACAATTACTAATTTATTCATGGCTTAAATTTTTATACTCCAGCTTAATGATGGCATAATAGGAAACATACTTGTTTTTTGTAACACACGCTTACCTGTTCCGGCATTTTCATCTTCTAAATTAATTTGATAAAAAAACGGATTGGCCCTATTATATACGTTATAAATACTCAGCTCTATGGTGCTTAATATTTTTGAGGCAATGCGATGCGTGTATTGAAATGATATATCAAACCTATGGTACGACTGCATGCGGTAATTATTTTTCTTATCGTAATAAAACGTATTCCAAGAGCCGTTACCTCCAGTAGGATCGTTTACCGAAACAAAATACTCGCCAGCAGGCATGGTTATAGCATTGCCGGTACCATAAACCCAGTTGGCCGAAACTTTAAATCTGTTATTTGGCCTGTAGCTTAGGTATACGCCTATATCATGCGGACGATCAAAAGTGGCTACGTAAGATTTTCCATTATTTATGGAGTCGAACTGCATGGTGGTGCGCGATAAGGTATAGCTAATATGTCCATCAAATTTTTTACTTGATTTGCGCACCATAAACTCAATACCATACGAGGTTGATTTACCCTGCGTGGCTAACATGCTTAAATTATTTACATTTTTAGTGGTGCTGGTTTGTTGCAATAGTTCAAAAAAAGAAGCCCCCTCTTTTAACGAAACTGCGTGTTGTACTAATTTGCCATAACCCTCAACCGAAAAAGACAAACCCTTGTTTAACAAATTATTTTTAGCCGCACCTAGCGTAATTAAATTAGAGCGTTGTGGTTTTAATACCTCATCACTTGATATCCAAACATCACTTGGTAAGCCAATACCATTAAACGTAGAAACCAAATGTAAATACTGATTCATTAAAGAATAACTGGTATTAATATGCCAATTGGTATTGGTTTGATAAGTAGCATTTAATCGAGGCTCAACCCGATGATAGGCTTTGTTATATTTATAATAGCTGTAGCGTAAACCCGATACAATAGTCCATTTTGGAGTTGGCTTAAAATTCCACTCGCCATACCCAAAAGCATCATTGGTGCTGTAAAGTTTAGCAAATTGATACTCCATATCAGGCATGTTCATTTTTAAAGCAGTTATGGGATTAAACCAATGCTGTGTATAACCAGCACCCGTTCTAAAATGATGTTTGGTGTTGTGGTGATAATCTATATCGTGTTTTAGGGTATAATCTGTAATAGAAGATTGAATACTAGATGTAGTTCTTCGGCCACTTGTAGCATCATAATCGCCAAAAGCAATTCGTGCTTTATAATAGCTGTATACTAAAGAGGTGTTGGCAAACATTTTACCCGAATACAAATGATTCCAACGTAAAGATGCAGCCTGATTTCCCCATACTATTCCATCTTCATTAGCGGTAAGTCCAGCTTTGGCATTATTGGCCAAACCATCTTTACCTACATAACCGCTAAGCATCAGCCTATCGCGTTTTCCTATATCAGTTGATAGTTTTGCATGAATATCATAATAGCCATAATTTAAAACAGCATCGGCATTATTGGCCACCCAAGTAGAAGCCTTATCAATGTATGATTTACGGGCAGAGAATAAAAACGAGGATTTATTTTTTTGAATGGGTCCTTCAACCAAAACACGCGATGACATTACTCCAACTGTACCATCAACACCAAAGTGCTCGCGATTACCATCTTTCATGCTCATATCTAAAACCGAGGAAAGCCTACCGCCATAGCGAGATGAAAAACCGCCTTTGTATAATTCGGCCTTGCGCAATTCGTTGCCAGAAAACAACGAGGATAATCCTAAAAAATGATAGGCATTATAAATCACCGCATCATCAATCATAATTAAATTTTGATCGGGACCACCGCCCCTTACATAAATATAACCATTGCCCTCGTTTCCTTTTTGTACCCCAGGTGAAAGCATCATGTATTTAACCACATCTTTTTCGCCCAAAATCATGGGTACATCTTTAATTTCTTGCAGCGGAATATCAACCTTGTTTAAGGTAATCATTAGTTTATCTCGCTCGCCTTTAATTAATGCTTCCTGCAAATTTGTTTTAGGAGCCAATTCAATATTAATTGGGGTTGTGGCCTGCGCAATTATTTTTTTTACCAATGGTTGATAGCCCACATATTGAAATACCAATTGATAAGTATCGGCAGGTAAGGTAATGGAGTAAAACCCATAACTATTGGTAACAGCACCTGCTACTAACGGTATGGTACTTACACTTGCACCAATAAGCAACTCGCCTGTTTCTTGCTCGCGCACATAGCCGCTTAGGGTAACCTGGTAATGCTGGCTTTTATAAAGCACCACCAATTTATCTTGTATAGAAAATGCAACGGGAGTTCCATCAAACAGTGCTGTTAGGGCTTGCGTTAAAGTTGCATTTTGCAGCTTTAAACTTACTTTCTTTTTCACATTAACCACATCCGAGCTGTAAGAAAAAACCACATTAAAATGCGTTTGCAAATGCTGCAATACCTGTTGCAAAGGCACATTGGTTTCTTGTATGCTTATGGGGGTTTGCGCATGTAATTTACACCAGGTTAGTAAGCACAAAAAAATCAGGGGTAATTTTTTCATAAGTCACAAATATATTATACCTACCGAATTATTAATTCGGCACTAACCTTTTAGGATGTTTTTTTTGAAAGAATGCTTAGTTCTCACAGCGAGCAAAGAAGCCACCGAAACAATAAGACGCATAACGCGTAAGTAAGGTTGAGTTTCAATACCCCTCAATATCTAATACCCTGAGCACTCGAGGCTGGGTCTGCACATCTACAAATTTGCACATCTACACATCTTCCTCTTGCATTTCTCCTCCACATCTTATACTTTCGATTTACTAACCAACTAATCCCTTATGAAAAACTACACCCCCACTCCATCCTTTTACATTTTCCCAATTTTACGTACTAAAAAATAACACGCACCTGCTTTTATTCTAAAGATTCGTGGTGTTGTGTTGATAATACTTTGCCAACATCATAGCAATGCTTATAAATAAGTTATAATCCATTTGTAATAGCTAGATTAAAATAAGAAATATCTATACAATAAATCAGTATCTAAAAAACAATAATCATAGTACAGAATACTCAAACTTGAGTGTTGAAGAAAATTTTTATTGAAATAATTTGATTTTTAAATTCAATATATTAAATTGGTATTTAAAAAGTTACAAGATAACACCCTAATAAAAATGAAACTAATTTACTTGATTTGCTTTTTATCTTTTGCAAACTCCATTTATGGCCAGACAAAATTATCGGGTCTAGTAGGTGCTTCACATATAGTAATACATCAACATAATTCGGGATTACAAAAAGGGGGATATGCATTTCAACTTGGTCTACAATCAGAAGCTAAAATTTCTCAAAAACCATTCTTTTTTCAAACAGGAGTTTCATATCAAATTAAATCTATACCCGAATATTTAAACGAACCATTTTCTTTTGATATACAAAAGCATATTAGTGTTCGAACTGCTTTTGTACAGCATAGTTTTGAAGTACCAATATATTTGAAATACAGGTTCGAAAAAAATAGAATATCAATAGGAACCGGAATACTCTTCTGGTTTTTATTTAAACAGAAAATCAATCAAGTGTTAACTGAAGAACTAAACTTTGATACAAATGCAAGACTAAAATACAATTACGAAGTCTCAAACAATCAAATACATTTAACTAACAGATTTAATCTTGCTCCTGTTATATGTTTCAGTTTGCTATTAGCAAAAGATATTGAATTAGGTTTTCATTTTAGTTACAGCTTACTTAATCCATCTCAAGTTTATCTCAATTACAATAAATTCAATCAAATTACAAACACTATATCTATAAACTATAATTTAAATCAAAAACCATGAAAACAATTAAAAAAAGTCTAACAATTGGAGCAATTACTTTGCTTAGCTTAGTATTAGTATTTTTTAGCTGCCGTGACACCACGGAAGATGTTTCTGAATTATCAAAAAATGCTACAGCTCAAACAAACTCTGCAGCTGCGACAACATGTAATTGTGCAACGGCAATAAACAATGATTGCAATGATTGCGTTAAAAACACATTAATGAAGGGCAAACTAAACCAATCCTATGGATTAAAATGGGACAAGTGTAACAATGGTTGTCAAATATCTGGACAAACTTCTTCTCTTACTTTTTGTTATGATGCAAATGCTATACCAGGCAATTGTGACATGTGGATATATGTTGATTTTTTACCCACTTGCTTATCCAATTGTTTAGGTACTACAGGGCCTGTTTGCTTGAAAGTTACAGGTTCGTGTACAAATAATGGTAATGACGTAGTTGTTAATGGTACATACATTGACTCAAATGGAAATTCGCATGAGTTTTCATTTACATTTAGTAATGACCCTAAGGTTACGGTTTGTTGTTCTGGTGTATGTTGTACTGGTGAAACATTTTAATGAGAAATAAATTTTTACATGCGTTAATATTATTCTGCTTACTTAGTTTGAGTAACAAAATAACTGCCAGTGGTATAGGAGATAGGCTTTCTGTTAAATCAGGACTGTCCTACTCCTTAACTCAGGTAGAGTTTAGCCCTTTTTCAGAGCTGAGGCGTTGGTATGACAGAGGAGTATTATCTCCATTTCTAAATTTCCAGTACTCTTATCCAACTAAAAACCAAAATGAGTTCACTGTTGGTTTTCAGATGATTCAAAAAGGGTTTAAGGCATATTTACATTTTGACAATAAAAAAAACTTTGAGTTTACACAATCTTATGAATATCTGTTGAACTATATTGAATTGCCGATTTGTTTCAAATATAATGGTGACAAATACAAATTAATAACAGGCTGTTTCTTTTCATATTTATACGATGACACTTATCGTTTTAGTGAAACCCAAATTTTAAAAAATAGATCACCATTAGTATACAATGAAATTAAGTTTGCGGGGCAATATCCACATCCAGAGAGGTTCAGAGAATTGGACTTTGGTATCAATCTAGGTATCACACGATCCTTGACAAGCAATATTGATTTGGAACTTACATATCAGAGAGGTATAATCAAAGTTGACAAGAGAAATACGTTGGACTTAGCATATAATATGACAATTTGTTTAGGGGTTCGGTATGCATTTGCGACAAGATAGCGTACTAAAACATTGAAATAAATACCAGCACACCGCTCCCGCGCCCCGAGCACTCGGGGTATCGCTTGGTATAAGTGACTGTTAATGTATTAAACAAAAAAAGCTGCCCTATTAGAGCAGCTTTTTAACTTTTATACCGTTGGATATTACAATCCTAAAATCATTTTCTGAGGATCGTTTCCGGCTGTAAGCAACAAGGTTGGGTTTTCTAGGCATTGTTTAACTTTTACCAAAAATCCAACCGACTCACGGCCATCAATAATTCTGTGGTCGTAGCTTAATGCTAAGTACATCATTGGGCGTGCTACTATTTGGCCATCTTTAACTACTGGGCGCTCTACAATATTATGCATACCCAATATAGCCGATTGAGGTGCATTAATAATTGGTGTACTCATCATACTACCAAATACACCACCATTGGTAATGGTAAATGTACCACCACTCATTTCGTCTAGGCTTAATTTATTCTCACGTGCTTTAGTAGCTAATTTCACTACTTCACGTTCAATATCAGCAAGGCTCATGCTTTCGGCATTGCGTATTACTGGTACCACTAAACCTTTAGGTGCACTTACTGCAATAGAAATATCGCAATAGTCGTGGTAAATAATTTCTTCGCCATTAATGTATGCGTTAACCGCAGGGTATTGTTGTAAAGCAATAGTAACCGCTTTAGTAAAGAAACTCATAAAACCTAAGTTAACACCATGTGCTTCTTTAAATTGGTTTTTAAACTGATTACGTAAATCCATAATCGGTTTCATATCTACCTCGTTAAAGGTAGTTAACATAGCCGTTTCGTTTTTAACAGCCACTAAACGTCTCGAAACTGTTTTACGCAACGAAGTCATTTTTTCGGTACGCTCGTTACGCGATTTAGTGTCGTTGGTAGTCATTTTTAACTCGGCAGCAAGGGCATCACCTTTAGTAATACGGCCTGCAACACCAGTACCTTTTACATCTTTAGGGTCAATACCTTTTTCGGCTAAAATTTTACCCGCTGCAGGACTTGGAGTACCTGTTGCATAACTTTCGGTAGTGGCAGGTTTGCTTTCTGCTTTAGGAGCTTCAACTTTTACTTCGGCCTTTGGAACCTCAGCTTTAGGAGCACCAGCAGGTTTAGCTGCACTTGTATCAATAGTGGCAATTAAATCGCCCACTTTTATGGTATCGCCTTCGGCTGCTTTAGGGCTTAATATACCTGCAGCTTCAGCGTTTAATTCAAAGGTTGCTTTATCACTTTCTAACTCGCAAAGTAATTCGTCCATTTCTACGTAATCGCCTTCTTTTTTATTCCAGCGTGCAATGGTTACTTCACTAATCGATTCTCCTACTGAGGGTACTTTAATTTCTAAAGCCATACTAATTTATTTAATATTTAAACGTGGTGCAAAGGTATAAATTGAAACGAGAAATGCTCGTTTTGTTTGCTAATGGTATAGGTATTTGCGCAAAATCATGCAAAAAAAGCACAAAAGGCCCCGTTTTAACTACAAGGCACGGTCGTACCACTCGCGCCTGCGGGTAAGTTTTAAATCTTGCAATACGCTTGATCGCACATTAAGCTGAAAGAAAAAACTTTGACGGAAACCAATTGGAATCCAGGTAAGTTTAAAAGTCCAGCAATGTAAATCGCGCACAAAATCAACCGTAGTAAAGGTTATTTGCTTGGTGCGTAAATCGTAACCGCTTGATGCCGCAATTTTCCAATTCTTGGTTAAATTTAAATCGCCACTAAAGTTTAGCGTTTGTATATAATTAGATGCAGTTGCATTGTTTAAGTTGTTGTAACGGCTGTAGTTTACCGTATAATTTACATTTAAATTCCACGGAATGTTAAAGTTGTAATAATCCAATGGATTATCGTTTACATACTTCCACTCACTACCAAATTTCTTTTCGCCATCAACCTGTTGTTTCTTAAATACTTTAGGATTTAAGTTGGCTGATAAACCAATGCTTCCGTTAGTTATTACGCCAAGTTTATTTTTATCAAGGTAAAACTGATTGATGCGGGTTACATACTTATAACCACTGTTGTAAGTATTAATTTGTTGCTGATAAGGATCGAAAAGTGCATTACCATTTATGGTGATGTTTTTAAACAAACGGGTACGCGCACTTAAGTTAAATGGAGCAAGATTAAGCGAGTCGGCAAAAATATTGTAGGCCGATGAAATACGCAGCGACTCGAATAATTGAATTTTTTGTTCCTTACGGGCCGTGTCTTTACCCGACATTACTTTCATTTCTAAGTTGTTATCAATAGCAAAACCAACATTACCTTGCCTACCGTAACCGGGGCCACCAAAAATACTACGCTCAAAAATACTGTATTGATGCTGCACATTAGAAGTATCGGTATACGATTTATAATAGCCTAAACCAGCCTTTGCATAATCGGGTGTGTAGGTAAAATCAACCGTTGGAGTTACCACATGCCTAATGGCTTTAATGGTATTGCCATTAAACTTTTTCATACCAAAAAAGCGGGTTGATAAACCTACGCGGGGTTGATAAGTAAATGCACGTACAAAACCTTGTTCGCGGTTGGTTTCAAGTGTTCCATTAACAACAGACTTGCTAATGCTGTTCATGTACCAAAACTCATCTAACTGCACACCGGCAGATAAGGTGTAATATTTTAGGATTTTAAACGAGGTTTGAATAGGCAACGAGTGTTTAATACCATATCTGGCTGTGGTATCGTAATATTTAGAAAACTCGCCATTTCTGCGGCTAGCAAATAATATCGAATCGTAGGTTGATAGTTCGTTTTTGAAATTAACCGTGTAATTCATGCTAATGTTTTCGTACCATTTAGTTGCGGTAGGTTTTAGTTTTGATTTAAACGGACTAAAGCTACTTACGGTAAAGGTTACATTAGGAAACGAAAGACTAATTTGTTTGGTTTGTAAATTTTGCGACAACCCAGCGTTGGTATTTAAGTTGTATTTACCACCTGCAAAACTCTTGGAGTAGTTTACCGAACTTACAATTTGATTGGCCACCACATTTTGGGGCACATACGAGTTATTAGATAAATACTTTCCGCTTACAAAATTAACGTTGGCTCCAAAATAACTTCCTGGTCGCGCTTTGGCATCAACACTATGCACCCAATTTAGCCTAAAATCTTTTGATAAGGAATAAGTAGGATCGCCTGGTATTCCAAATTTATTGTAGTTATAGTTTAAAGCCAATTGGCCATTAAAACGATAACGATTGTTATACCTTAATAAATTATTTAACGCCCAACTGCCTTGGGTATACACATCGCCACTAAGCAAATAATCGGCTTTGGGACCCAAACCAAAATAATAACCCGCTCCACGCAAAAAGAAACCGCGGTTAATACTGCTACCATAATTAGGAATAACAATACCCGATGATTGCCCTTTTTTAATAGAAAATATTCCAAACGGAATAACCAAAGGAGTTGGCATGCCTTCAATACGCAAGTTTGCCGAGCCTGTTACAATTTTTTTATTGGGAATAATTTTTAACCTGTTGGCATGTATATGAAAATGCGGAGTATCTAAATCGCAGGTGGTGTAATATGAGTTTTTAATACCAAACTCGTTATCGGCATTACGTATTACATCTGTTCCGTGCACGTAGCCCTCTCCTTCTTTAGTGCGCAACTCGCTTAAGTAACCTTTTTTAGTTTTGTAGTTGTACGATACGCGCTCTACTTTATACTCACTTCCGGCTTGGTTAAATACAGGTGTACCACTTAAAACACCACTCGAGTCTCTTACACCTAACGCATGTACCAAGGTTTTCTTTAAGTCAATTCTGATGTAAGCTGCTTGCAAGTGCACATCTTCGTAATACACATTTGCATCACCATACAAATGCACTTCCTGACCAATGGCATCGTAAATAATACTGTCTTTGGCGTTGTATTTAACTTGGCTCTTTAAAGCCGATTTAGCTAGCTTAACATATACAGGCGTAGTATCTACAGGCTCTGCAATGGTATCAACTATAACTGGCACAATAGTTGAAACTACAGGCGGTGTTACAACCGTTTTAGGTGTAGCAGTGGTTTTGGGTTGATTTGTTTTGCGTTTGGTTGCAGGCTTTTGTGCATACACAACTGAACACATTAACATCACAAGGGTAAAACAAATTACCCTGATGCCACTATTAATTAAAGAATACGTTTTAAACTTGTAGTATGTCAATGCGCGCAAAACTATACAAAAGTGGGTATTTATTAAAATTACCTTACACATTATCTTTAGTAATGATGTTGGTGGTGCTTTGGGCGTACACCCCAATGGACACCAAACAGCAACCCAAAATAAAAATTGTAGCCATAGATGCTGGCCACGGAGGTAAAGATGTGGGTGCAACCTATGCTGGTGCACGCGAGAAGGATGTAACATTAGCGGTTGCTTTAAAATTAGGTGAGGAGATAGAAAAACTCATGCCAGATGTAAAAGTAATTTACACCCGCAGCAAGGATGAGTTTATTGAATTGTACGAACGTGCTGGCATAGCCAATAAAAACAATGCTGATTTATTTATAAGCATACATTGCAATGCCAATAAAAAAACCGAAGTGTATGGTACCGAAACCTTTAGCATGGGTTTGCACAAAAGCGAAGGCAACTTAGATGTAGCCAGACGTGAAAACAGCGTAATTTTATTAGAGAAAGATTATCAAGAAAAATATGAGGGTTTTGACCCTAACTCGCCCGAGGCACATATTTACTTTAGCTTTTTGCAAAGTGCTTATTTAGATCAAAGTTTAAAATTGGCCTCTAACGTAGAAAAAAACTTTACCCATATTAACCGCACCAGTCGTGGTGTAAAACAAGCTGGCTTTATGGTACTTTGGAAATGCAAAATGCCAAGTATTTTAATTGAAACTGGTTTTATTAGCAACGGCAAAGAGCGTACTTTTTTAACCAGCGATGATGGGCAACAAAACTTAGCCATTGCCATTGCAAAATCGGTAAAGCAATACAAAACATCGGTAGAGCGCGAAAACTAAACCAAATGGCCGCAAGCATAAGCCATACACTTGTTTTTATTATTAAGCAGACTGAAATTTTACCATTATAATGCCAAGCTAATGGTTATTTTTGCACAAATTTTTTAGCATTTTGAAAATATCGAATAACGTAAAAGTAGGGCTTTTTGCCTTTGTGGGTATAGTACTTTTATTCATTGGGTTTAACTTTATGAAAGGATTTAGCTTTACTAAATCGTACGCCCGCTATTACATTGTATACAATAACTCGGCAGGTGTAGTTAAATCAACCCAAGTATTAATTAATGGTTTTAAAATTGGCCAGGTTGAAGATGTTGGCTTTTTAAGCCCGGGCAATGCCAGCAAAATTTTAGTAACCATTGCCGTTGATGGCGATGTAGCCATGCCAAGAGGAACAGTAGCCGAAATTGCCAGTAGTAATTTATTAGGCACCAAAGTTATTAATATAAACTTGGGCGATGGTTCAGAAACTATTCCAGCAAACGATACACTTGATGCTAAAATTGAAGCCGACCTTTCTGAAATTGTAGCTCCCATTAAAGAAAAAAGTGTACAAGTATTAGCTACGCTTGATAAAGTATTGGTGAGTATGAACAGCGTTTTTGATTCTACTGGTACACAAAAACTATCTAAAGGGGTTGATAATTTAACAGGAACCATTGCACATATTCGCAATATTTCGGAGCGTTTGGATAACTTAAGTAAAGACCAAGAGAAACGTATTGCTGATATGTTTAGCCACACCGAAAGTATTATGCGCAACTTGCGTAACAATAACGAGTTGATATCACACACGATTAAAAATGTAAAACATATTACGGATAGTATTGCAGCAGCTGATTTAACAAGCACCATTAATAACGTAAGTAAAACATTGGCCGAAATGAATGTAATGCTGAATAACATTAACGCAGGCAAAGGCTCATTAGGTCAGTTGGCAAGCAACCAAGAGTTGTATATTAACTTAAGCAGTAGTAGTAAAGAGTTAACCTTACTACTAGCCGATATGCAAAAATACCCGGGTAGATATTTTACGGTAAGTGTTTTTGGCAACAGTAAACGCGCTGATAAGGCCGACAAAAAACGAGAAGCTGAAAAGAAGAAATAAACTAAAAAGTCCAGACTGAACGTCTGGACTTTTTTTATGCGTTTTAAATAGACTCTATTTATTAAACATATTACCAATAAATCCGCCTAACTCCATCAGCCAGGCTACACCTAAATGTATAAATATGCCTCCATAAATACTGCGTGTGTGGTAGGCAATCACCCCTAAAATAGTTCCACCAAACAAAGAACTAAGTGCTTCGCCAAAGGGTTTACCAAAATGTATGGATAAATAAAAACAGGCCATGGGAAGTACGGCATGTATGCCCACATATTTGGCAAATGCCAACACCAAAAAACCTCTAAAAAACAATTCAATTCCAATAAAATCGCTACCATAGCAAAGCTCAAAAAGCAGGTAACGCCACGCGGGCAATTGCTCTGTGTTTAAGCGTTTGGCTATGGGATAATAATTTAAAAAATCTGTTTGGGTTGATGCAAAAATTAAAAGCGGAATCATACCAAGCAGCAATAACACATAAACCTTATACGATTGATTTTTGGCCGAAAAACCATAAAAGGGTTGCTCCTTTTTATCAACCCAATACCACCAACATGCTACAGGTAAAAGTATCATGCCTACCCTAAATAAATACCTATATGTTTTTTGATTGTATGATATGTTTTGTGGCAGCGAATAATCTGCTATCCATTGGTAATAATTAGGAAAAGACTCGCGAAACGAAAACGCAGAAACACAGAATACAAACAAGGCCCAAAACCCTGGTTTACGCCAAAATTGATAGTTGTTAAAAAATATACTGTACACTAAATAGCCAAAACCTAAGTGTGTACCATACAATAAAAATGCTCCAAAAAAATCGTACACCGATGTTAATGATTGCAAGTACTGTTTTAAACCAAATTTATAATTTAAGGTAAGTGTTATACTACAAAAAATAAGCACCGCAATAATGTGCAACGGTTTGTGCAGCCTTGCAAATTCGCGAAGTTGATGAATGATTTTTTTCAAACAGTGTTTTGGGATTTAATGGAAAAAGAGTGTTTTGAGTACAAATTTAGGCGCGTATTTAGCACCCCAATCGGCTGTGTTTTTTAGTAAATCTTCTTGCAATTGCAATCGGCTTACGCGCAGCGATTTTTTTAGCGGCTTCAATACAAAATCTTCATCGGTAATTACTGTAGTTTCAACCTTACTGGCAAATAGGGTAAAATTAAACCTAGGAATTACAACGCCCAAAATCATTCCGGGTAAACCAGCATACAAATCAGGACCACCACTAACAGGTATTGCATCAGCATAAAAAGCAATAACAAAAACCGAATCGTATAAAATAGTTGTGGCTCTGCGGCACATATAACCTGCAATTTCGCGGTACTCTCCAGTAAGTTTCCAAGTGGGTTTTGCAATACTATCTACCACCACATATTTCTTATCATATATAATCAAGTTGGCGTAGGTTGAATCCATACCTAACAATGATAATTGATTAAACTCGCCTTCGGTTTTATACCAACCTAAAGCCGGATTTTCATCAGGCGTTTTTAAATAAAAATGTGTTTTAGTTTTACTAAATTTTAGTTCGTACACATCAACCTTATATTTGGGCAAACGCTTTAAATATTCTGCACGCCAAGCACTTTCATCTTGGTCATCATCATCATCATCTGAGGTAAAATCTTTATGTACATTTAAGCTACGCTCAAACGTAATTTTTCCATTAAGTAATAATTGCTGTGCTTGGGTTGCAGCAACAAAACCTGCAACGAGTAAAAGCAGTACTAATTGTTTTTTCATTTTTTCGTTTCGTTGGTTTTGGCACTGGTAAAATTGTAGGTAACGTTTATCATAAAATACCTGCGCAGCACGCTATGTACATTTTCGTTAATAAAGTTAGATTGTGCGGTACGGTAAAATCCTAGGTTTTGATTAAACAAATCGCGAATTCTAAAATCAACTATCCAGTTTTCGTTTTTAGTAAACTTACGGCTGATACCTACATTTAAAATAGCAGTGTTTAAGTTACCCTGAAAATCGGCAGTTTGCTGACGCACGTTGAATTCTAAATCTACATCTAAAATTACTTTTTTAGGCAGGTGGTAATAGGCATACAACTCGTAGGTTTGTATCCAATATGAGGTAACCACATCGCTGCGCAACGAAGAACGAGACCTGTTGTAACTGTATGATGGATTAAAACTGAAATAGTATTTCTCTTCCTTTTCTTTACTTACATTGGTGCCAAAACGTAAGTTTTGATTACTGTTTTGATTGCTAAATCCATTAATAAAATTATTGCTAATGCCGTGGCTTCCGCCAATGTTGTTATTAAATGATATGCCCGATTTTTTGAGTGAAAAATAATGATACAACGAACCATTAATACGATAGTTGCCATTTACGTTTACCGTTTGATATACCCTGCGTCCATCGGTTGCAATATTATCCTTACTGGCAAAATCGTTGTTGGTTTGGGTAAACGATAAATTGCTCCAAATACCATTACCAGTTAAGGGTTTGTATTTGTTGTAACGTAACTCGTAAGTATTGGTAAAACTTTGCACCAAAGCATTGTTGCCTATTACCACACGCAATGGGTTTGAGTTATCAATAAGCGGTTGCAATTGGGTTAAACTTGGCTGCTTTGTACTGCCATTATAGTTTAACTCAAACGATGATGAGTTGCCTATTTTATAACCAAATTTTGCTGCCGGAAAATAATTAACAAAAGAGCGCGAGGTGGTGGTTTGCAACACCAAATTTTGCTGGGTTAAATCGGTGTAAGTGCTTCGTCCGCCAAGGCTGGTTGTTATTTTTTTAAATTGATATTTTAAAGATACACCACCACGATGTGCAGCTACTTTATACCTAAAATCACTACTTAACGAATCGAGCAATTGGATGTAATCGTTACCAAAAGATTTTACCAAAGTTAGGCGCGTACTGTTTTCGGTTGATGAGTTAAACGCATAATCGGTAATTAAGAAAAACTTTTTACCAAATGGTTCGGTGTAGGTAACGTTTAAACTGTATTTAGCTTGGTTACCTATGTTGCGTTTCATCTGATCAATTAAGGTTGATGTAAACGTGGTATCGTTGGTGTACAAACGCAAATCAGAAGTAAGCAACGTGCTTTCGTTATTAGA
>CAZJHS010000015.1:35817-42917 GCA_964545895.1 uncultured Chitinophaga sp.
TTATTAAAGTAAAACGTATCGGGTAAAATGTATTTGGTGTAGTTGTTATCATACCCTTTATTGGTCATTTCTTTATAGCTAAAGTTAAAACCATAACCATGTTTATCATTTAGTTTTTTATCGCTGTAGTGAGCTCCCATGTACCAAGTTTGCGGAATACCCGTGGTATAAAATCCATCATTGCCATAGTAAGTAGTGGTGGTTGATCCATCATCATCCATAAAAAACTCCATGTTAGAGCTACCCGAGTATTTTTGGTTATCCTCCCAATCGAGGCCCGTTTTATTGGTATTGCTCATGGCTGCATAAGCCGATACTTTTTGCTTACGATTAAAACGGTTAATCATGCCCTCATGTTCGTATCGGTTATCGGTACCTAAACCACCTTTTAGTTTACCAAAATATCCTTTCTTGGCATCTTCTTTAAGTTTTAAGTTTATCGTTTTTTGTTTTTCACCATCATCAATACCAGATATGGTTGCTTGGTCACTTTTTTTATCAAACACCTGAATACTTTCTACCTGCGTGGCTTTAATATTTTTGGTAGCAATGGTAGGGTCATCACCAAAAAACTCTTCCCCATCAACCAATACTTTTTTTACCTCCTTGCCTTGTGCTGTAATTTTACCGTCTTTATCTACTTGTATGCCCGGCAACTTGCGCATCAACTCCTCAACACTTGCATTTTTATTGGTTAAAAAACTATCCACCAAAAACTCTGTGGTATCACCTTTAATTCTGATGGCATCTACTTTATCTCTAATCATCACTTCCTTTAAAAAGTGTGTTTTAGAAATCAGGTTAATTACGCCAACATCTTTAGTTAAGCCACTATCTAATTCATAAGTATCTTCATAATCAACAAAACCATAACGGGTAACTAAAAGCCTAACTTTTACAGGTGGCAATTGGGTAATTTCAAAAGAACCCTTTTCGGTTACTCTTACAAATTTCAATAAAGTTGAATCGGCATATTTAATAACAGATACGGTAGCAAAGGCCACGGTTTTAAAATCAATGGTATCGGCTACTTGCCCTTTAATGCTTGCTTGTTGCTGTGCCTGAGCTACTTGTACTACGGATAGAAATGCTAGTATTAAAGCAACGCAGAGGATGCTACTTGTTTTCATACATTGGTGAGGTAAGGATAATGTAATGCAATTTAATCAATTGAGGTAAATCTCAAAACGGCAAGCAAAAATTAGGAATATTTTAGGTTGATGCATAATAGGCACTAATTATCAACCCAATATACTTAAGCTTAAAATTGTTAAAATAACGTGTATAACCCCTACTGTAGCTTGCTTATAATTGCGAGCTATGCAAAACTCACTTGTTACCATTCCTTTATTGGCTAACCATCTTGGATTAAGTTTTACCCAAGTAAAAGCCACCGTAAATATGCTTGATGAAGGCAGTACAATTCCATTTATTTCTCGTTACCGAAAAGAAGCTACAGGCAATTTAGATGAGGTAGATATTGAACGTATTAAAAATGGGATTGAAAAATATAGAGATATTGAACAACGCAAACACACCATACTAAGTACCATTGAAGAGCAAGGTAAACTTACTGATGAATTGCGCAAACGCATTGAAGATTGCTGGGACTTAAATATTTTAGAAGATATTTATTTACCCTACAAACCAAAACGCAAAACACGCGCTACCGTAGCGCGCGAAAGAGGCTTAGAACCTTTAGCCCTTTGGTTGCTAAATGAACCTGCTGCTGACGTATTTGCTGAAGCTGCTAAGTTTTTAACCGATGATGTGACCGATGAAGATGTAGCATTGGAAGGTGCACGTGATATTATTGCGGAATTAATTAACGAAAACGAAGTGGCACGTGCGGTAATTAGAAACGAGTACGAAAAAAATGCCGAAGTAATTGCTACTGTTTACAAAAGCAAAAAAGAGGAAGCCATTAAGTTTAGTGATTATTTTGACTTTGCTGAACCGTTAAAAAAATGTCCATCGCACCGCATTTTGGCCGTTTTTAGAGGCGAAGATGAAGGCTTTTTAAAAGTTAGAATTGAGCCTGAAAAAGATTTTGCTTTAGAGAAACTTGATAAACTTTATTTAAAGAAAAACAACCAAGCCAGCGGACATGTGGCCGAGGCTATTGAAGATTGCTACGAACGTTTGCTTGGCCCAAGCATGGAAAACGAATTTAGAAACATTGCTAAACAAAAAGCCGATGAAGAAGCAATTCGTGTATTTACTGAAAACCTTCGTCAGTTATTGCTTTCGGCACCGCTAGGTAGTAAGCGCATAATGGGTATCGACCCTGGATTTAGAAGTGGTTGTAAAGTAGTTTGCTTAAACGAAGAAGGTAAATTATTACACGATGATATTATTTATCCTCATCAACCTAGTAACCAAGTTGCCGACTCCATAAACAAGCTTTATACTTTAGCTAAAAAGTTTAACATTGAGGCCATATCGGTTGGTAATGGAACTGCAGGACGCGAAACGGAAGAACTTGTGCGTAGCATTACTTTCTCGCACCCAATTGAAATTTTTATGGTGAGTGAAAGTGGCGCTTCGGTTTACTCGGCTTCGGAAGTAGCGCGTGAAGAATTTCCGGATAAAGATGTTACTGTGCGTGGTGCGGTTTCTATAGGACGTAGACTTAGCGACCCATTAGCTGAGTTGGTAAAAATTGATCCTAAATCGATTGGTGTTGGACAATACCAGCATGATGTGGACCAAAACAAACTGAAGAAAAGTTTGGATACGGTGGTTGAAAGTTGTGTAAACGTGGTGGGTGTAAATTTAAATACTGCCAGCAAAAGTTTGCTTACTTATGTATCAGGATTAGGTCCGCAATTGGCACAAAATATTATTACTTACCGTAATGAAAACGGTGCATTTACCTCGCGTAAGGAGTTAAAAAAAGTAGCTCGTTTGGGCGATAAAGCTTTTGAACAATGTGCTGGATTTTTGCGCATACCACAGGCTAAAAACATTTTAGATAACAGTGCCGTGCATCCAGAAAGTTATGGCATTGTAGAAGCTATGGCTAAGGATTTAGGTTGCAAGGTTGATGATTTGATTAAGGATGCAGAGCTGCGTAAAAAAATATCGCCACAAAAATATGTAACCGAAAAAGCGGGCTTACTTACTATTAACGATATTATAAAAGAATTAGCAAAACCTGGCCGCGACCCGCGCGAACAACTTAAAGCATTTGAATTTGCTGATGTTAAAAAGCCAGAAGATTTAACACCGGGTATGATACTGCCGGGCATTGTAACCAACATTACTAACTTTGGTTGTTTTGTTGATGTTGGAGTAAAACAAGATGGATTGGTTCACGTATCGCAATTGGCCGATAAATTTGTGAGCGACCCTAACGAGGTGGTTAAGTTGCAACAACAAGTAAAAGTAAAAGTTGTTGAAGTTGATATGGCGCGCAAGCGCATTAGTTTAACCATGAAATTGGGATAATATTTTTATTGTGCGATGTGCGTTGCACATTGCATTTTTTGTTTCTTATATCGCGATGAGCGTTGCTTATCGCACAATGATTTCGCCATTTTAGGGAGTTAACTACTTTTAAAAAATATCGCGATGAGCGTTGCTCATCGCGAACTTATTTCGCCCTTTCAGGGCTTAGAAAAATACAGTAAAGAGAGGTAAGATTGGTGTATCAATACAACAATTCCGTATTCTATTTATTCTTTATTATCTAACTCGGGATTGCGCATGGGGGTTGCTAAAAAATTCATGGTGCCTTGGGTTTTATAAATTTTATTGGCCATGATTATTCCCAAAATAAGTCCTAGCAAAATTAGCACTGCGGCAACTACAATGGCCCATGTTACTGGAAACGACAAATACACCACCAAGCCAACCAAACATCCGCCCAATACAGGCGAAGCCACAATTTTAAGCCAGCCTATTATTTCAAAAATTGTATTCATCTGTTTTAATTTTATGACTATCGAAGTATAGTTACGTTACCTTTTTCGGTACCAACTTCATTTTGCCAACCGGTATAGGTAATCAAATAAACATAAACATCTGTTGGCACATCGTTATTGTTTAAATCTTTGCCCGTCCATTTTTGGTTTTTATCGGTGGTTTCAAACACCAAACCACCCCAACGGTTGTAAACTTTTAACGTGTAATCTTTCACAAATACATCTACAATATTCCACGTATCGTTAATAGCATCTAAATTTGGCGAAAACGCATTAGGTACAAAAATGTATGGCTTTTGGGTTAGCTCAACTTTATTTGATGTGCTACGAGCCTGCACTCCTGTCCAGCCAACTGGTGTGTGCAACACATCAACCTCATAAATATATCTCCCATCATCAGTACTAAAGCTCAAATCAGTAGCGGTATAAGTTGCATCATCATACATACCAACCGCAATTGGGCCAACAGTTGAAAGTGCAAATTTTCGCAAATCATAACTAACCGGAAACTCATCGCTTTTAACAAATGGTTGCCAATTAAGTGTATTTTTAAACGGCTTAGCCGCACCGCGTAATACCGTTGTACAAAACACTTGCCCTAACGGACCATAGTTGCCACAAGTATCTAACATCACTAAATAATAACAGTGCGAGGTATCATTTACTTGTACCTTATTATCTAAATATACAGTATCGGTTTGTTTAATAAAATCCAGCTCCATTACATACTCTGTTGGAGCCTGGTTTCTGTAGCCTTTCCATAAAAAATAGCGGGCAAAATCAAGCTCCTTAGTTTGGTTCCAAGTAAGTAATACTTTGTCGTCTTTTACAGTTACGTTATATAGGTATTGCTTATCTGGTAAATATTTTAGCTGATCAAAAGTACCCAAAGTATCACTTGGTAATCCTTCAATGCCGCAATCGTTTTCAACCTTAATTAAATAACGGTAGTTTATTTGGTTGTAGTTAGGTGCATTTAAATCTAAATACGAACCCGCAAAATGATCCTTAATGATATCAATACGTTGAAACACATTATTGCCTGATGCACGGTAAATATTGTATTGCTTAAAGTGAGGTTTATGCCTTGCCGAATCGCCAAAATATACCAAACAAGATTTATTGTTTTGCAATTCAATACAAAGCACATCAGTTGGCGGTAGTAGTGGCATTGGTTTAACTTTTACCCAAACTACTCTTTCTGAAGTTTTGTAAATGGGGCAACCTTTATCGGTAGCAGTTGCTGTAAATTTATATACCGAATCGGTGTTAATACCGCAATGCGTGCGCCACTGCATATTATAGTTGATAGCATTGGCGGGCTTAGTTGCCCATACGCTTAAATATTGGTACTCGCTGGTATCTAATGTGCTTTCAAAAGTTGAGGTATCAATACCATCTTTATCAAACAAGCTTAAAGCAAAGTTTAACGTATCCGGTATGGTTACATACAAGGTATCATCAGCAATAACATTTCCGTTTTGAAACAATTTTACCGTTGGAAAATCATTAGAAACACAATTAACCACCAAAAACTGAAGCTCTAAATGAACCACGCCTATAGCCACCCCGTTGCGGTATTCGGTTACACTCATGGCAACCACAAATACACCTGCAGTAGTAGGTCGCACCTTTAACTGCCCCGTTTTATAGTTTATACTTAATGGCGGATTACCCAGTATTTCGGCATTGTTGGAATACCCCGTAAGCCAATTGATAAGATCGTATGGACCAGCATTTAAAATGGGTGGTTGACCCGATTTATCATCGTTAGGGTTATCTCTTCCCAATGTGCCATTAATTGGAGTAACCAATTGGTATACTAAAGAGTCTCCATCAGCATCGGCAAATTGAATATTGTAGGTAAATAAATTATCGACACATAATACCGTAAACGGATTATTAATTAAACGTGGAGTTGAATTTACATAAACAGCAGGTGAAGGAATCTCGGCATAAAAAGCCATGCTTGCATTACCAGGTTGTTGTATGTTTTGAATGATGCTATTGCGGCAACATCTTTCCCAACTAATGTAATAACCTGCGGTATTGTTATATTCTAAAGGTGATAGGGTAATTACACGCGTGTATTCTGCCTTTTCGGTACAACCAGGTACCTGCACAGCGCACTGTGGCATAGCAGGATTTATTTTGGTAACCGCACCCAATGGCATTCCAATAGAATCCATTCGTATATTGGTGAGCTTATCGTAAATGCCCACATATACATTTTGGTTAAAATCGGTTTGGCTTGTACAATCGCGGTACACCACCAAATTTAACCGGTATGTATTACCCGATATTCGCTGCAAATCAAAGCCCCCACCCACAATATGTGTGGCTGTTGCAACTTTAATTAATACACTAAACAAAAGGAGTAATAAGGCTCTCATTGAAGCCACAATATAAACCTAGATTTATAAATAACAGAATTTCAATTGTAAAAATAGGCGAATTGAAAACAGTGGATACAAAAAAAGCTACCAATTGGTAGCTTTCATTTCTTAATATTATACTAATTAGAAATTATCAGTCAAAATATTGATTAAATCTATAATAGCCCAAACACCACAACCTCCAGCTGTTAATATAAACAAAATGTTCCAGCCTGCAGGTTTACCTGCATACCATCTGTGTGCAGCAAGTCCTCCTAAAAAGAACCATAACAATATGGTAATTAATTTTTCATTGTCCATTTGCGGCTTAGCTGGTTTTGCCGAAGCTTGCTCATCTAATACTTTCTGAACAGTTTTTAATTCTGCATTTTTAGATGCTGCAGTATTACTTGAATTTGAAGTTTGCTCTGTTTTAACTTCGTTTTTAACAGGGAATGATGCATAAACAGAACTTACTGTAATGATGCTTGTTGCTACAAGAGCAAGGAATGCTAGTCTGATTTTTTTCATAAATTTTGGTTTATTAATGTTAATATCGAATCTATGAAAACAAATTTAATAAAGCAAATACTTTGCTTATTAATTTTACAACTTCTTGTAAAGCAGACTGAAGCTCAAACTTCTAAAACACTTTCGCTAATTGGTACACTTCAATTAGCAGATAATACTATTATTACTTATAAAATAAGTTACGAAGAAACTGCCACAAGTGCCATTAAAGGCAACTCCCTAACTGATATTTATGGAGCAGACAAAACTGTAACTGCTATTGAAGGAA
>CAZJHS010000016.1:0-40921 GCA_964545895.1 uncultured Chitinophaga sp.
ATTTTGATAATAGTTATAAAAGTAGAACTTTGCTTCCTTAACGTTTATTACCATGTTTATTCAACAACTGTACACCAGCTGCTTAGCACAAGCGGCCTATTATATAGAAAGCAATGGCGAAGCTGCCATTATTGATCCATTAAGAGATTACGAGGCTTATGTGGCTATGGCCAACGAGCGTGGCGCTACCATAAAATATATTTTCGAAACGCATTTTCATGCCGATTTTGTAAGCGGTCATATTGATTTGGCCAACAAAACAGGAGCTAAAATTATATATGGTCCTACCACACAAACACCTTACCCAGTGCATGTAGCCACTGATGGTGAAGTGTTAAAGTTAGGCAACATCAGTATTAAAGTATTGCACACACCAGGCCATACACCCGAAAGCAGCTGCTTTTTGTTGAATGACGAAAACGGTAACGACCATTGTGTATTTACTGGTGATACTTTATTTGTGGGTGATGTAGGCCGACCAGATTTATTGGATGGTGTAATGACCAAAGAAGAATTGGCTGGCATGATGTACGACTCGTTACACAATAAATTGTTGCCTTTGGCTGATGAAGTAATCGTTTATCCTGCGCATGGTGCGGGCAGTGCTTGCGGTAAAAATATTGGTAAAGAAACCTTTAGTACTATTGGCGAGCAACGTGCTAATAACTATGCTTTACAACCCATGACTAAAGCGCAATTTATTGCTGCAGTTACTGATGGCATTCAGCCAGCACCAGCATACTTTTTTAAAGATGCTAAACTAAACAAACAAGGTTATGCCACGTTTGATGAGGTGTTAAGCAAAGCACTTAAACCTTTAACAGTAGCCGAATTGGAGGCTGAAGTAAAAAGCGGAACAACTATTATTGATACGCGTATTCCAGATGTGTTTGAGTTGGGCTTTATTACGGGTTCGTTAAACTTTGGACTAAATGGTCAGTATGCTATTTGGGCTGCTACCATTTTAGATATTACAACACCTATTGTTTTGGTTGCCGAACCAGGTAAAGAGCAGGAGAGTGCTGAGCGTTTAACACGTGTAGGTTTTGATAACATTAAAGGATTTTTACAAGGTGGTTTTGATGCATGGTTAGATGCAGAAAAACGCTACGATATGGTAATTTCTATTGATGATGAAGAGTTTGAATTGGATGTAAAACATACGGAAGTAGGTGTGTTGGATGTGCGTAAACCGGGCGAGTTTAACGACCTTCACGTAGATAAGGCACAACATTTTTCGTTGGATAAAATTGTAGAGAACACCAAAGCACTTGATCCTACTAAAGAATACTTGGTGCATTGCGCAGGTGGTTACCGCAGCATGATTGCCGTAAGTTATTTAAAAGCTCATGGCATTAAAAATGTAAAAAATGTATGGGGCGGTTTTGGTAAAATAAAAGAGCGTGGCGGATTGAATTACGTAAGCACGTTGGCTAAGGCTAATTAGTTATTGGTTGATAAGTTATTAGTTGTATCGAGATGCTGTAACTTTTTACTTCTCGATACAACTAATAACTCGGGTCAAACAAAAGACGCTAAGGTCTACGCGTTATGCTTCCGAAGCTTCGGGACTTAGTGTTCGCTTTGGTTAAACCAAATGCCGGAGGCACTACTCATTAACGAAAGCTATTTTACAGCATTAGGTACTACTTCCAATTTCTAACCTCTAACCTCTGTTTTTACCGCAGAGGTAAAGGAGTTTTTCGCTGAGTTTATCTGAGTTCAATGTCTATCGCTTCTGAGTGTGGGAGTTTGCTTCGCAAAATTTTAAAGAGTACATTTTCTTTTTAAGTTGAGCTCTTCCAAGTGCCGAAGATGATGCTTTGTGCTCGTTGTGCTTCCTTAGTGTTCGTTGTGGTTAAACCAAAGGCTTAATAGTTTAATTTCTCATTCAAATGCCCCAAATGTCTGACGCTTTTTAAGCGTGCCGACCTCCGGGATTCGCAAAAAATTCTATGCTCTTCTGTGTTTTCTGCGAGTGCTCCTCATTCATAACTAATAGCTCAACACTCATAACTCTAATTCACTTCTCGATACTCTTCACTGCGTTACGAACACTGACGCTTCGGTCTTTACTATGAGCTCGAAGTGACTGCCTCTTCCATTAAAAATTAAGTATTCATAACTAATAACTCAACACTCATAACTCTCCTCTACTTCACTTCCATCAACTCCACATCAAATAACAAGGTAGCGTTTGGCGGAATTGTTTTGCCAGCACCTAGTTCGCCATAACCCAAATCAGACGGAATAATTAACCTGAATTTATCGCCTACATGCATCAAGGCAATGCCTTCTTCCCAACCTGCAATAACCATGTTTTGGCCTAATGTAAATTTAAATGGTTCGCCTCTTTCTACTGATGAGTCAAATACTTTTCCATCCAACAAAAAGCCTGTATAATGTACTGCTACTTCGTTGCCTCTTTGTGCTGCAAGTGGTTTGTTACTGCGTTGTACCACCAAGTATTTTAAACCGCTTGGCATGGTTAGTGTATCGGTGGTTTTTATATCCCAAGGTTTGCTTACTACTTTAGGTTTTTGTGTGCAACTGCTTATAAAAAATACAGCCAATAGAGTGGCCCATGCAAAATATTTCATGTAGTTATTCTGGTTTTACTTCAAACAATTCGTCTTTGTTAACTTTCTTTACTTTATCGTTATTTTTTAAAGTGCGTGTAATGGCACTAAATGGCGCTGATACTACTTCTTCGCCAAGGGCAATACCCGATTTAATTTCAATTACTTTATCGTTTTGTACACCCGATTTTACTTCGCGCAATTGCACTTGGTTGTTTGCCAAAACAAATACCACTTCCACTTCATCGGCAGCTTTTTTAGTATTGGTTTTTTTCTTCACCACAGTAGTTTTATTGCTATCTAATTCTGATTTGCTGCGCATAGTTACGGCCTCAATAGGAATAGCAATGGCATTGCTTACGGTTTGTGTTTGTATATCAACCGAGGCCGACATACCCGGACGAAACACATTGCGCTTGGTGCCATATTGTGCCGTTAAATCTGCATACGAGCTGCGCAAAATTCTAATCTTTACCACAAAGTTAGTTACTTGGTCGCTGGTGCTAGCCGATGAGGCTGTGGCCGAGTTAGCAATTTCTGTAACAATACCTTTAAATTTACGTGTGCCATAAGCATCTACTTCCACCAATGCAGTATCGCCCAAGGCTACTTTTACAATATCGTTTTCGTTTACATCAACACTAACTTCCATGTTGTTTAAGTTTGCAATGCGCATCATTTCGGTTCCTGCCATTTGCGAGGTTCCTACCACACGTTCGCCTTGCTCAACACTTAGTTTAGAAACCACACCATTTACCGGAGCAAATATTTCGGTACGTAATAAATTTTTACGCGATTCTTTTAAACTAGCTTCTTGACTTTGCACAGTAAATTGTGCTGCTAATACACTTTGTTTACCAGCTTCCACTTCTGATTTAGCCGTTAAATAACTGGTTTTAGCTGTTTCAAATTCAGCATCACTCAATAATTTTTCTTGATGCATTTTTACATTACGATTGTACTGCTTATCCAACTCATTTAATTTAGCATCGGCTTGTAATAAGCGTGCTTTGGTGTTGGCTAAGTTTGCTTTTGAATTATTAAGTGCAGCCTCTGTTCTATCTAATGCCGATTGGTATAACTCAGGGTCAATACGTGCAAGTAATTGTCCGGCATGCACCGAGTCGCCCTCTTTTACATAAAGCGCTCTAATCTCGCCCGACACATCACTACTTATTTTAATTTCAACCTCGGGTTGTATTTTACCGTTGGCTGTAACTGTTTCCGTAATGGTTTGATTTTCGGCTTTGGTAACGGCAACTTTTGTTAAGTCATCGCCCCCAATAAAACCTGCTTTTTTGCCAATAATACTTACCAGTATTAATACCACTACGGCTATTCCTAAAATAATAAAGAGCCTATTTCCTTTGCGTTTTTGTTTTTCAATTTTACTCATAACTGCTGCTTAAAATAAGGGTTTGCCTAAATAAAAATCAAGTACTTTTCGTCTAAATAATAACTCGTATTTAGCTTGAAGCATATTGGTTTCTGCTTGCAAAAATTGGTTTTTGGTATTTAAAAAATCGGCTGTGTTTAATGCTCCTAAACTAAATTGCGTTTCGGCTAAAGCCAGTGCTTCTTTGTTGGCATCGTAATTGGCCACGCTCGATTGGTAGCGCTTTTGCGTTGAAACAAAATCGAGGTAGGCTTGATTCACATTTTTGTATACATCTAACTCGGTTTGTTTTTCGGTTAGGCGCGCATTAAGTTGGTTGATGTATTGCTTTTTAATATTGGTGTTTACCTGCCATCCATTAAATAAAGGGACACTTAAAGTAAAGCCAAACGATTTTCCTAAGTTTCTATCAAACTGATCGGAAAAAGGAACAACCTGTGTTTGCGAGTATGTGGTAAAAGGTGAGTATACTGGTACGCCAAAACTATCAACCCCAATTTGACGCAAATTAGTGTTGCCATTGCCTACACCTTGTGTGCTTTGTGTGCTGTAAAACGAACTTACACTGCCGCTTAAACTCAATCGTATACTACGGCCACCAAGGGCCATGTTGTATAAATATTGTGCACTTTGCGCACGTTGTTTAGCGGCTTTTACTTCGGGACTATTGGCTAAAAAATCGTTATAAATTTGTGCTGCTGTTTTAGTTTCTTGCTCTACAGCTTTAAAACTGTTATCAGGTTTTACAATTTTGTTGGTGTTGCTTGGCTCCACGTTCATGGCTTGCCAAAGGGTTAAATAAGCTTGGTCTACTTGTGTTTGTGCAGTTACCAATTGAGCTTCTTCGTTGGCATATTGTGCACGTATTTGCAATAGTTTTACTTTACTAATGCCTCCAAGTTCAAACATTTTTTCTTGTTTACGTAATTGCTCGGCTGTGGCTGCTAATTGTAAGGTACGCGCCTCGGCAACTTCTGTACTTAACAACACTTGCATAAAGGCATTGGCTACCTGTAAGGCTAAATTGTTTTTAGCTGCGGCCACATCAAGCGCTACAGCTTTAGCATTTGATTGTTGCGCACGAATATTATTGATGGTTTGAAAGCCATTAAACAACGTAACCGAACTGCTTATGCCTAAATTGTTACTTCTAAAAGTAACATCGCGTTGGGTAGTATTGGTAATTGGGTTGATGGCAAAACCCGTGTTGTAATTGTTGGTTACCTGCCCATTTAAACTAGGTAATGCAGCCAGTTTACTTTGCAGTTTATCGGCCTGCGCACTGCTTAAAGATAACTCGCGCTGTTTTACATTAATGTTGTTGTTAAGTGCAGTTTCAATGCATTGTTGCAAGGTAAATTGTTGCACAGGTGTTTGTGCTTGCACAGTGCTGATAAAAAATAGCACCAATAGTGTTAATTTGCACCGCAAAAGAGTAAAGCTGTTATTCATTTTTGAGTAAAGCTAATAGTAGCAAACAAAAGTAATGTTTAAACACACAATACCTGCATTATTTCCGTTAATTACCCCTTCACTTACATGGAAGGTGGATACAACTGATAAGGTTTTGTATTTAACATTTGATGATGGTCCGCATCCTACCATTACTCCACAGGTATTAACTTTACTAAGCGCCTATCAAGCAAAAGCTACTTTTTTTTGTGTGGGCGATAACGTGGCTAAATACCCCGAAACGTTTAATCAAGTTGTACAACATGGTCATGCGGTGGGCAACCATACCTACAACCACCTTAAAGGTTGGAGTGTTTCTGTTGATGAATACTTGGCCAATACCCAAAAAGCAAAAGCAGTTATTCCAAGTAAATTATTTCGCCCTCCATACGGACGCATTGCTCCGGCTCAAATCAAGGCGTTAAAAAACGATTACCAAATTGTGATGTGGAGTATCTTAACTCGCGATTACGATAAAAACATCAACCCAACCACTACTGCCCAAAAGCTTTGTAAACTTATTACCCCAGGCGATATCATTGTTTTTCACGATAGCGAAAAGGCAGCTCCACAAATGTTTCCCATGTTGGAGCGGGTGCTGCAATATTTTTCAACCCAAGGTTATCAGTTTTGTAAATTATGATGGCGCTGCTTTACGTTTTACTGGGATTATATTTATTAATACAACTTGCTCATTTAGCAAAAGTGGTTTTGTTTGGTTTTGATAAACACCCAAGCCAATTATTGCCAACAGATTTGCCTCAAGTAAGTGTGCTGGTTGCAGCCCGCAACGAAGCCGAAAATATAGAAGCGTGTTTAACACATTTACTTGCTCAAAATTATCCAAAACACTTGCTTACTATTTATGTGGGCAACGATCAATCAACCGATAATACGGCCCAATTAGTAACGCAATTAGCAACCCAACATAGCCAAATTAAATTAGTACATATAAACACGCAATTGGGCATGGCTAAAGGCAAAGCCAATGTATTGGCGCATTTAGCTAAGCAAGCTACTGGCAGTGTTTTTTTTATTACCGATGCCGATATTACTGTTAAGCCCAATTGGATAAAAACCATGTTGCCATTTTTTAACAAGCAAGTGGGCATTGTTAGTGGTACAACCATTGTGCAAGGCCATACTTTTTTGGGCCACATGCAACATACCGATTGGCTTTACTTTATGGATTTATTGCTAACCTTTAATTGGTTTGGACTTAAAAGTACTGCTGTAGGAAATAACATGGCTATTACCCGTGTGGCTTACGAAAAAACAGGTGGTTACGAATCATTTCCATTTAGTGTAACCGAAGATTTTATGTTGTTTAAACAAGTGCGTAAACAAGGGTTTAAAACGGTAAATATGATGCATATCGAAGCCATAAACTTTTCGGTTGCTGCACCTACTTGGAAGGCCTTGTTTCATCAGCGTAAACGCTGGCTTACTGGTGCCAAAGGTTTACCTTTTTATTGGTGGATTTTGTTTGCTGTGTTTGCTTCCTATTTTCCGGCAGTATTGGTTTTGGCTTTTATTTCGTGGCCATGTGCCTTGGGTGTAGCTATACTTAAATGGATGTTACAAACTGCAGCAGTTGTAGTGCGCGAAAAAAAGTTACAATTACCAATCTCTATTTTTAATTTGTTGGCTTACGAGTTTTATGCACTTGCATTAACTTTGGGCACCGCTTTATTTTTTATGATACCGGTTAAATTTAACTGGAAAAACAGATACTATTAAACATGATTTTTACAGATACACATACCCATTTATATAGCGAACAATTTGACACCGACCGTGAGGCAATGGTGAGACGTGCCATTGATGCCCGCGTAAAGCGATTGTTCTTACCTAATATTGATTTGCATAGCATACAACCTATGTTAGATTTGGTTTGGCAATTTCCGGATAACTGTTTTCCAATGATGGGATTGCACCCATGCAGTGTAGACCAACATGTAGAAGCACATTTGTTTCAAATACAGAAGTGGTTTAAAAAACGCAAGTTTTATGCAGTAGGCGAAATTGGTCTTGATTATTATTGGAGCACTGAGTTTAAAGACCAACAAATAATGGCCTTTAAAAAGCAAATTCAATGGGCTATACAAATGGATTTACCCATTAACATTCACTCGCGTAACAGTACCGATGATGTAATTGCCATTTTAACCGAAATGCAACATAAAAACCTGCGTGGTATTTTTCATTGTTTTAGTGGCGATGCTGCGCAAGCTAAACAAGTGGTTGATTTGGGATTTTACTTGGGTATTGGAGGAGTGTTAACGTATAAAAAAAGTACGTTACCTGCAGCCATTGCCGATATTGATTTACAGCACTTGGTTTTAGAAACCGATGCTCCGTATTTAAGCCCCGAACCGTTTAGAGGCAAACGCAACGAAAGTGCTTACATAGTTAACATAGCCGAAAAACTGGCCGAGCTAAAAAACACCACGGTAGAAAAAGTAGCGAACATCACTACGGAAAATTCGGTGAAGATTTTTGGAAGCTAGAGGTTGGAAGCTGGATGCTAGAAGTTGGAGATTAGAAGTTGTAAGGTTAGTCACTTCGAGTGCGGAACGCAGTGGAGCGTATCGAGAAGTGGTAGGAATAGAAGTTAGAGATTATAGGTTGGAAGTTAGAGATTGGAAGAGGGGATTGATTTATACCATGATGAAGGAAATGAGTAAAGGACTATTTAACTACTTTAGGATGTAAATGATTTATTAGCTACTTTCGTATGAGGTAAAAATAACGAACATAGTTCTATAAAAGATTATGCATACTACTTATCATCTTAATTCGGCACAGGAGCTTACTACAGATATTTTGGAGGCAATTAAATTGGCTTACCAGTCTAAGCCTATTGTCATAACGATAGAAGAGGACCAAGTAGAAATGGAGTTGGAGGATACTATAGAGCATGTTTTAGCCGATCGCATGCAAGAGGACGAGGGAACTTATTTAACAGCAGAAGAGTCGTTAAAAAAGCTTCAAAAAAAGTATGGCCTATAAATTAATTGTTTCCGTTAGGGCTCAACAAGAAATAGAAGATGCAATTGATTATTACACGCGAAGAAGCACTGTGGCACCTTCACTTTTTATTGATTCGTTAAGTAGGGCTTATCGCTTATTAGAAATGAATCCGTTTTTTGGTGTTCAATACAAAAAAGTACATGTGTTAAAAATTAATCGGTTTCCTCATTCCCTTTATTTCACAATTGATGAGCAACGTGAGTTAGTAAAAGTGCTAGCTTGTTTTCATAATAAACTAAACCCTAAGAAAAGACCTTAAAATCTGTTGAGGAGTTGCTTCGAGTGCGGAATGAAGCCCCGAGTACTAGGGGTATCTAGAAGTATCACTAACCATATGTCCGATAGCTATCGAAGAATAGCAATTTTTATTTTAATAACCACACGAAAGATTCGAGCGGTAGCGGAGCCAATAATTTTACAGCAAATTGAGTCACTTTATCTTTATATTCGTTTTAATATTTAAGCATATGACATTCAATACTAACAACCTTATTCTAAAAGTATTTCTACTTTGTATTATAGTTTCATTTCCATTATTACTTTATAGTCAAACTGGAGTATATGTCCAGAATGGAAAGAATATTGATGATGTAAAAGAGACCATGCGATTCATGGCAAAGGAAGTTGTTTATGATAAGCAAGAAATTATAGACAAAATAGCATCTGACGGAAAACCTTTATTTTTAATAATGCTGTACTACATAGATAGAAAAACTGGTTATCCAATCATATATGAGTTCAATAAACAAAGAATCTGTTATAATTCTCAGTTGCCAATCAGTAAGAATGATGAAGACATACTTATTGAAGAGTTGGATAAGAATTTTACACGAATTGATTCTAACTCACAATATACTGCATGGATTTGGGGTTATGGTTCTTTAACACTTATTCGCTACTTAAATAAACCATATTATACATTGCAGTATCTTGGTATTCAGAATTAAACTATTGTTCACACTGGGTCGACTTTATTAATGCGTTCGATTAACTCTAAGTTCTATAAACTATGAAAAATTATTACCAAATTCTAGATAAGATATTGTATTACATAAATGATAAAAACTCAACTAATCATTCAGTTGGCTTAATTATGATACAAAAAGAATTTCTGCTGACTGATAATGAAATCAAAGTGTTAAGAGAAAAACTAGAAAGAGATAAGTTAATAGTTAAAACTGATGAAAATAATTATAGTTTAACTTTTGAAGGTTTATTATTTATTCAAGATGGAGCCTATCTCGAAAAAAGAAGAGTTGAATTTATCACAAAGAATTTTCAGTACATAACAACAATCTTACTTACAATAGGCACATTCGGAGTCTTGATTATTGAATTTTTGAAATATCATTATGAATGCAAATGTCCATAACCCCGCTCCAGCGCGAGTCCTTTCGTGTGGTTAAGTGTATTTAATTTTTCGTCTCATATTACATGACACAAAACGAAAATTGCACATTTCATCACGTTAACATTACACTTAAGTAAACCCAACCACCTCATTTTTTAAAAATGTGTATCTTTGTTTGCTTCGTCCCTTATGAAAGAGTTGTACAAACGTATTCGCATAACTGCCAAGGTTGGTTTTTATCAGTTTTTAAAAAATAGAAATAGGTACATCAACGATAAAAACTTTTTGATTGTAGCTAGCTTGTTGGTGGGCATTAGTGCCGGACTTGCAGCTGTTGTGCTTAAAAAGTTAGTGCACCTTATACAGCATTTTTGCGAAAGTGGCTTTGATGTAAAGTTTGAAAACTATTTGTACTTGGTATTTCCTCTGGTGGGTATTTTGCTTTCGGCAGTGTACATCCGTATTTTTCATTACAAACAAGTTTTTGATAAAGGCTTAAGTAGTATCATTTTTGCTATTAATAAAAAAGGTTCGCACATTGAGCGACATAAAACATTTTCGCACATTATAACCAGTGCTTTTACTGTTGGTTTTGGTGGTTCGGTTGGTTTGGAGGCTCCCATTGCAGTTACCGGAAGTGCTATTGGTGCTAATGCAGGTAAAGATTTATTGGTAACAAAATCGGAACGCACTTTACTATTAGCTGCAGGTGCAGCCGCTGGTATTGCTGCTGTGTTTAATAGTCCCATTGCTGGGGTAATTTTTGCTTTTGAAGTATTATTAACCGAAGTAAGTATTCCTGCTTTTATTCCATTGCTTATGGCATCAGCATCGGGTGCAGTTGTTGCTAAGTTTTTTCACAGCGAACCTTTGTTTAACTTAGTTACTGATGGATGGCGAATACAAAATGTACCGTACTATACCTTGTTAGCCGTTTTTTGTGGTTTGTTATCAGTATACATGATGCGCATGACCATTAAAACCGAAAGTGCATTTAAGCGCATACGTGCGTTGTTTCCTAAGGCTATTTTAGGTGGTGTTTTATTGGGCTTACTTATTTTTATTTTTCCGCCACTTTATGGCGAAGGATATAGCTTAATTGATAAGCTCATGAATGCCGACTTAGGCAGCTTGTTCGATCGTAGTTTATTTTACTTGTACCGCGATAATGTTTGGATAGTTATTGGATTTTCTTCAGCCATTTTACTTTTAAAAGTATTTGCAAGTGCTATTACAGTTGGTTCGGGTGGTAATGGCGGAATTTTTGGTCCATCGCTTTTTGTGGGCGCACTATTGGGTTTTATTTTTGTAAAAGTACTGGGTGCATTAGGTATTGTTGATTTGCGTATGCAAAATTTTGTGGCTGCAGGCATGGCTGGCTTGGTAAGTGGCGTACTGCATGCTCCTTTAACAGCTATATTTTTAATTGCCGAAATTACTGGTGGATATGCCTTAATAGTTCCGCTTATGCTGGTATCTTCGGGTTCGTATTTTATTACGCGCTATTTCGAGCAATACTCTATTTACACTAAAAACTTAATTGAGCGTGGCTACATTACGTTTGATAAAGACAAAGATTTGCTAAGCCGTGTTAATGTAAGCAACATTATTGAAACCGATTTTATTACACTTGCCCCTAATCAAACCCTTGGCGAGTTAGTAAAAGCAATTGCCAAACACCGCAGAAATATTTTTGTAGTGGTGGATGAAAATCAACATTTGCTGGGCACAATTACTCTAGATGATATTAGAGAAATCATGTTTAAGCAAGAGGAATATGGTCGTGTAAAAGTAAAACGACTGATGAGTATTCCGCGTTACACCACTTTGCCCAATGCAGATGTGAGCGAGTTGATGGATAAGTTTGAAGAGTACAACGTATGGAGTATTCCGGTGGTTACCGAAGATGGAACCTATGTAGGATTTGTATCAAAAACCAGTGTACTTAAACAGTACCGCGAACAACTTATAACAGAAGAGGTGCTTTAAGTAAATAAAGCACCTCTTTTATTTTATTCCACTATTTTTATATACATGGCTTTAATTGCCGTTTCGTATTTTTTCTCTACAATTTTGCGTTTAATTTTTTGGGTTGGAGTCATTTCTTCTGCTTCCAAACTAAATGGTTTACGTTTAATACAGAAGTGTTTTACACGTTCAAACTTGCCAAGCTCTTTTTCGTGTACGCGCATATCATCTTCAATCCATTTGTATATTTTTTCGTCAGTAATAAAATCTTCACCTTGGCTAAAATAGCTTTCCTCCATACCAAATACTTCTTTCATTTCTTCCTTACTCGGAACAATAATAGCAGTGAGGTATTCTTGCTTATCACCAATTAAAAAAATCTGCTCAATACGTGGCGATTTTAAATAGGCATTTTCAATAGGTGTTGGGTAAATGTTTTTACCAAACGAGTTCACCAAAATATTCTTAATCCTATCGGTAATTTTTAAATAGCCTTTATAAAATTTACCTACATCACCCGTGTGCAACCAACCATCTGCATCAATAGCAGCGGCAGTTTGCTCGGGCAAATTCCAATATCCCTTCATCACATTTGGCCCTTTTACTAAAATCTCGCCTTCGGCACTTTCAAAATCAGGGTTAAATGTAAAGTAATCTTGTGTGGTATAAATTTCTTTGGTATCGGGGTTTTGAATGGCTACTGTGCAGCCTTTACCAATGCGGCCAACGCTGCCAAATACTTGGCGGTGTGGTTCGTTAACACTTACCAATGGCGATGTTTCTGTTAATCCATATCCTTCGCACACTAAAATACCAATGTTGCCAAAAAACTCGCCCACATGTTGTGGCAATGCACCACCACCCGAAATAATAATTCTCATGTTGCCACCTAGGTTGTGTTTTATTTTACTAAACACCAATTTCTCGGCAAGGGCTAATTGCAAACTAAGTAATGGTCCGTTACTGCGGTTGGCTTCTTTGTTTAATCTTCGTTTTTCGCCAACGCCTAATGCCCAGGTAAATATTTTTAATTTTAGTCCACCAGCACTTGCTGTTTTTTTACGCACGCGTTCTTCAATACGCTCTAACAAGCGTGGCACTGTTAAAATAGCCGTTGGTGTAGTTTCAATAATGTTGCTGCTTAATGCTTCTAAACTCTGTGCAAAAGCAATTTCGCTACCAACGTACGTACTTAAATAATACGTTGCTGTACGCTCATACACGTGGCAAAGTGGTAAAAACGATAAAAACCTAAAGTCTTTATTTACTATAGGCATTAAATCAATAGCCATGGTTACATTACTCATAAAGTTATTATGCGTAAGCATGGCTCCTTTGGGTAATGCTGTTGTGCCCGAGGTGTAAAGCAAGCACGATAAATCATCTGGTGTTACTGATTCTAATTCTTTCTCGATATTGGCTTGTAATGATGGATATAAAGCTTTGCCTTCGTTTACCATTTCTGTGTACGAAATAGCATCATCACTTTTCTTATCATCAAAAGCTGTAATGATATATTTTAGGTGCGGGCAGTTGGCTTTAATTTTATTAATTTTTTTAAGTAAGAAAGGAGTTCCTACTAATATTACCACTGCTTGCGAGTCGTTTAAAATATGCTGTACTTCTGGCTCACTTAGGGTAGGATATACCGAAACGTTTACCATGCCTAACTGCATCAATCCTTGGTCAAAGGCAATATACTCAGGGCAATTTTCAATAATTAAAGCAGCCTTATCGCCTTTTTTGTAACCTTTATTAAGCAAAAATGCCGAGATGGCATTAAGCTCTTCAAACACTTTCGCATAGCTTATTGGTTCGTAGCCATCTTTAACTTTCTCCAACAAAAATGTGCTTTGTGGCGTTTTAATATGGTTGGCAGCGTTGCGTAAAAAATAATGTAACGAGTTAAATTGTTGCATACTTGTTTGGTTTATAATGCTTGTTTTTAAGTCCGTTATTGGCCATAAAAAACAAAATTCGATGAACTGATTAACAACTCATCGAATTACATAAATACAAAAAAAATTAAAAACTAAAAACGGATTAGCGTGAGGCTACAAAACGCATTTTATAATCTACGCGCACATCACCCTTAGAAATACGTATTAATTTGTTTTTGATTAAACGCTTTTTTAGCTCGCTAATCCTATCAATAAAGAGGATTCCTTGTATGTGGTCGTACTCGTGTTGAATAACACGGGCAGCAATTCCGTCATAAGTTTCTTCGTGTGTATTAAAATTTTCGTCCTGATATTTAATGCGAAGGGTATCGTGGCGTTTTACATTTTCGCGCACTTGTGGTATACTCAAGCATCCTTCTTCAAAATCCCATTTTTCGCCTGTTTCTTCTAGTATTTGGGCGTTAATAAATACCTTTTTTAGGTTAGGATATTTTTCGTCTTCAAAACTTGCTGTGTCTAAAATAAACAGGTTAATAGATTTGCCAATTTGAGGCGCTGCAAGTCCTACGCCATGCGAATCATACATGGTTTCGTACATGTTTTCAATTAACTCGGTAAGGCCTGCATAATCTTTTGATATGTTGGCTGCTTTTTTTCTAAGCACGGGGTCACCGTATGCTACTATCGGATAAATCATTTTTTCTTTTATACTGTGTTTATATGCTTTGCATGTAGGTTTGAAGAATAAGTACCGCACTTACTTGGTCAATATTTTCTTTTTTAGCACGGTCTTTCTTTTTCAATCCCATTTCTAACAAACTTCTGGTGGCTATTGTTGATGTAAATCTTTCATCCACACGAACAATTGGTGTATCAGGAAAGTTTTTATGCAACAAATTTACAAAACTTTCTACATGCACAGCCGATTCGGAGTCACTGCCATCTAATCTTTTGGGTAATCCAACCACAAAAGTTTCAACGGTTTCGGTAGTGGTGTATTTTTTTAGGTATTCAATTACATCTTTAGCATGCACGGTATCAAGCGTACTGGCTATAATTTTAAGCGGATCTGTAACGGCTAAGCCTACTCGTTTAGTTCCGTAATCAATAGCTAATATGCGTGGCATGTGTTATTGTTTTTTAGTTTTTTGGTGATGTTAAAATGCTTTCCAACCTTGCGCTTTTAACACATGTTTGTTGCCACTTTTACTAATCATATTTATGCCTTCACTGGCATCGGTAACGTAACCAATTACAGTAATATCAGGTTGGTTGCGTAGTTTTTCAAAATGCCCCTGACTAATAGTAAACAACAACTCATAGTCTTCGCCACCGCTTAATGCCGTTAAAGTTGGATCTAAATCTAACTCGCGGGCCATGTCGTAAGTTTGTTGGTCAATCGGAATTTTTTCTTCGTATACGCACATACCAACTTGCGAGTTTTTGCACAAGTGCATCATTTCTGAGGCAAGTCCATCACTCACATCAATCATGCTGGTAGGTTTAATATTTAAATCTTTTAAAAGTTTAATTACATCTCTGCGCGCTTCAGGTTTTAATTGGCGTTCCACAATGTAATCCTTGCCTTCTAAATCGGGTTGAATTTCGGGGTTGGCTAAAAATATGCGCTTCTCACGTTCTAATAATTGAAACCCAGTGTAAGCACCTCCTAAATCTCCGGTTACACAAAGCAAATCGTTAACTTGTGCACCATTGCGGTAAACCACATCTGCATCATTTACCAAGCCAATAGCCGTTACACTAATTACCAAACCTTGTTTTGATGAACTCGTGTCGCCACCCACTAAATCTACTTGATATCTATCGCAAGCCAATAGCATACCCGCATAAAGTTCTTCAACGGCCTCTAAGCTAAAACGACTGCTTAACCCAATAGATACCGTAACTTGTGTTGGTGTAGCATTCATGGCATAAATATCACTTAAGTTGGCGGTAATAGCTTTGTAGCCTAAGTGTTTTAGCGGAAAATAACTTAAATCAAAATGCACACCTTCTAATAACAAATCAGTGCTTACCACAGTGCGCTTGTTTTCACTATCAAGCACGGCAGCATCATCGCCCACACCTTTTATGGTTGATGTGGTGTTGTAAATATTAATGTGTTTGGTTAATAAATCTATCAACCCAAATTCGCCTAAACTTTCTAGTTCAGTGCGACTATTGTTTTCTAACATAGCGTAATTTTTTTTGGCGAATTATCTTAATCTGTCAGCACTTTTTACCAATTCATCATCCTTGCGCATAAGCAATAACGCACGCAAGTTTAAGTAAAACATAAATATAATAAGCGCCAAGCCCACACTGGCTTTTAAGGTCATGTTGGCAAAGGTAAAGTTTGGTATTTGTGTAAATGCTTTAGCTAATACTGCAGCCAAATACATAGCAATAATTACAAAGTTAATTTTGGCATGTAACATTTGGCGTTTGCGGTTTTTAAAGCCTAAAATAATATTTAAAGTCCAACCAATAATGGCCGATACCAATAAAATTAAGCCAAACTGAATATCGCTATTTTGCAAAGTACCGTTTACATAATGATTAAAATAAATGGCATTAAGGGTATAGCCTTCAACCTGGCCAGTAACAGTGGTGCTATCTGCCGCTGCAACACCTGCTTCGTTAGTCGGAAAATTGCTGTGAAAATCAATAATTTGCCCAGTGCAAGTAATTAAAGCTAAAACAATGATGGCAAATAAATAAACGGTTTGAATACGTTGGATCATACAATAAAATTTTGGGCAAATGTACCGCAAAATTTCTATTATGTGAAAAGTTGATACATTTGCGGCACTAAAGTGTTCGCCAGTTTGGGTTCACTTGGGTTGATAAAAAAAATTAAACGCATGAAAACAGTATACGTAATTGATGCAGCACGCACACCCATAGGTAAATATGCCGGAACATTAGCTTCGGTTCGTCCTGATGATTTAGCGGCTCATATCATAAAAGGAATAATGGCTCGTAATCCGCAAATAGATGCAAATGCTATTGAGGATGTAATTTTTGGCGCAGCTAACCAAGCAGGCGAGGATAATCGTAATGTAGCACGTATGGCTGCATTAATGGCTGGCTTACCTATTACAGTTGGTGGTAATACAGTTAATAGGTTGTGTGCATCGGGCTTACAAGCTGTGGTTGATGCTAGCAGAAGCATTATGGCAGGTGATGGTGATATTTATATTGCTGGTGGGGTTGAAAGCATGACCCGCGCTCCGTTTGTTATGTTAAAATCGGATAGCGCTTTTGGCCGTACTCCTGATATTGCAGATACAACCATTGGATGGCGTTTTACCAATAAAAAATTAGCGGCAATGTATCATCCATATGCAATGGGCGAAACCGCAGAGAATGTTGCTGAACGTTGGAATATATCTCGTAAAGAGCAAGATGAATTTGCTGTAAGCTCTCAACAAAAATATGCCGCTGCACATGCAGCTAATCGTTTTGCCGAAGAAATTATTCCGGTAAATATTCCGCAAAAGAAAGGCGATGATGTGGTGTTTAGTAAAGATGAACACCCACGTTTAAGCAGCATCGATGATTTAACAAAATTAAAACCTGCTTTTAAAAAGGATGGTTCTGTTACGGCTGGTAATTCGAGCGGTGTAAATGATGGTGCAGCTGCATTAATTTTAGCCAGCGAAGAGGCTGTAAAAAAATATAATTTAAAACCTATTGCACGTGTTGTATCGCGTGGTGTTGCTGGTGTTGATCCTGCTATTATGGGAATTGGCCCTGTGCCTGCAACCCAAAAAGCGGTTGAACGTGCGGGTTTAAAAATGAGCGATATTGGTTTGTTTGAATTGAATGAAGCATTTGCTTCGCAAAGTATAGCTTGTATCCGCGATTTAGGAATTAATCCTGATATTGTTAACGTAAACGGTGGTGCTATTGCACTTGGTCATCCATTGGGTGCAAGTGGTGCACGCATATCAACCACTTTAATTCACGAAATGCATAAACGCAATGTGCAATATGGCGTAGCTACTATGTGCATTGGTGTTGGCCAAGGTGTGGCTGTGGTTTACGAAAAACTTTAGACAATACACATGCGCTACGTTATTCGGTTAGCTTATAAGGGAACTGCCTACCATGGTTGGCAAAAACAGCACAATGCCCAAACGGTGCAAGGGGTGTTGGAACAAAAGCTAACTTTATTATTGGCGCAGCCTATTGAAACCATTGGTTGTGGCCGTACAGATACGGGTGTGCATGCAGCCGATTTTTATGTGCATTTTGATGCTGAAAAGGAACTTGATGCGGCTAAACTGGTGTATAAACTCAACCATATTTTACCAACCGATATTGCCGTGTTTGATGTGCAGCAAGTAGCACCTGATTTTAATGCAAGGTTTGATGCTGCTTGGCGCGAGTATGAGTATTGGATTACTACCAAACCTAATCCGTTTTTGTTGGAGCAAGCCTGGTATCAATATGGTAAACTTAATGTAGAGGCTATGAACAGCGCAGCTACATTACTTTTAGGTAAAAAAGATTTTGAGTGTTTTAGTAAAGTACATACGCAGGTAAATAATTTTATTTGTGAGGTTACTGCCGCACATTGGGAGTTTAAAGACGATAAACTTGTTTTTACCATACGAGCTAATCGTTTTTTGCGCAATATGGTGCGTGCCATTGTGGGCACTTTGGTTGAGGTGGGCAAGGGTAAATTAACCAATGCCGATGTGGAGGCAATTTTAGCTAGCAAAAGCCGCTCAGAAGCGGGGCAAAGTGTGCCAGCTAAAGGGCTGTTTTTAACCCAAATTTATTACCCAAATTTAACACAAACAAAAGCACGCTAAGCAGGGTTATTTTGTTTATTTTGCGCCTTTATTAATTAAACGCGCACCATTGTCAAAACCCAATACCAACATAAAAAAGGGAACTCCATTTAATGTAGGCGTATTTAAGCGCGTTTTTGCATTAGCCAAACCTTATAAAGCCAAGCTTTATACTGCCATTATACTTACCATTAGTATGGCCTTTTTAGGTCCAATAAGGCCAGTACTTATTCAGCATACCATTGATAATTTTATTGCCACCAACAACCCAGTAGGATTGGTAAAAATGAGCGCATTGCTTTTTGCTATTTTACTTGCCCAAGCAGGTATGCAAGTTTGGAGCACAGTTTTAACCAATTATTTGGGGCAGCATGTAATTAAAGATTTGCGCTTGCAGGTGTATGATTACCTAACGGGTTTGCGCTTATTGTTTTACGATAAAACACCTGTTGGTACTTTAGTAACTCGTACCGTAAGTGATATAGAAACCATTGCAGATGTGTTTAGCGAAGGGTTGATTAACATATCGGGCGACTTACTGCAAATTGTTTTTATTCTCATTTTCATGTTTTCATCAAACTGGAAACTCTCGTTAGTGAGTTTATCAGTACTGCCGTTTTTACTTTATGCGGGATACGTGTTTAAAGAGAAAGTACGCATTAGTTTCGAAGATGTGCGTACACAAGTAGCCAGGCTTAATACCTTTGTGCAAGAGCATATACAGGGCATGCAAATTGTACAAATATTTGGCAGGCAAGCGCAAGAGTTTAAAAAGTTTGAAGAAATAAATACCGAGCATAAAGTAGCCAACATTAAATCTGTAATGTATTATTCGGTGTTTTTTCCGGTGGTCGAAATTATATCAGCGGTATCAACTGCACTTATTGTTTGGTATGCATCTAAAGGTATCATGAATGAGGAAGCATCTATTGGTTTAATCACGGCCTTTATCATGTTAATCAACTTGTTTTTTAGACCAATTAGGCAATTGGCTGATAGGTTTAATACCATGCAAATGGGTATGGTAGCTGCCGAGCGTATTTTTAAATTGATTGATGAAAAGGAAAACATTGAACCAACAGGAACACAATTATTATCTACCATAAAAGGTGAAATTATGTTTAAGGATGTGTGGTTTGGTTATAATCCTAACGAGTATGTGTTAAAGGGCATTGACATAAGCTTACATCAAGGTAAAAATGTAGCCTTGGTTGGTGCAACTGGTGCTGGCAAATCATCCATTATTAATTTATTAAGTAGGTTTTACGAAATACAAAAAGGTACCATTACGGTTGATGGACATGCGCTAGAAACATTGGATATAAAGGAGCTACGCAGGCAAATTGCCGTTGTGTTGCAAGATGTGTTTTTGTTTAGCGGCACTGTAATGGATAACATTAAGTTAAACAATCAAAACATTGCAGATGATTATGTAATGGAGGTTGCTAAAAAATTGGGTGCTCACGATTTTATTATGCGTCTTCCAAATGGCTATCAACAAAATGTATACGAACGTGGAGCCACGCTATCTGTAGGACAACGTCAATTAATATCTTTTGTGCGCGCCATGGTTACGAATCCTGCGGTGTTGGTGTTGGATGAAGCTACCTCATCAGTTGATAACGAAACAGAAGAGGTAATACAAAAAGCAATCACTACCATGATGGAAGGCAGAACATCTATTGTTATTGCCCACCGCTTAAGCACTATACAACATGCTGATGAAATTATTGTGTTAGAAAAAGGAACCATAGTGGAGCGAGGCAATCATCAAACCTTATTAAACCTAGATGGCTATTATAAAAAACTTTATGAATTACAATTTGCACCTGCACACCTTCATTAAATGTTTTGTGGTGATGCTTTTGTTGGCAGTTTGTCCGGCAGAGCGCATACAAGCTGCACCATTAACTACTATCGATAGTTTAGTGCAAAAAATTAAAACAGTAAAGGATACTGCTTTGGTTGACTTGTACAACGAAATTTCGTATCAGTTTAGAAATGCTGATATTGAAAAAAGTTTTAATTATGCTGATACCGCATTGTGGTTAGCACAAAAAATAAAATACACTCGTGGTGTAGGTAATGCGTTTGTAAATAGGGGTAATTATTTTAAAATAACTGGCAACAGCACCGAGGCTAAAAATTGCTATGTATGGGCTTATGTGCAACACCAAAAAATAGGTAATAGAAAGGGAATTTCATCAACACTTAACTGCATTGCCTCGTTACAATTTTTAGAAGGAAACCTTACCCAGGCATTAGCTTATTTTATTCAATCGCTTAACATATCGCACGCCATAAAAGATAGGCGAGGCGAGGCCATCACCCAAAATAACATTGGTGTAATAAACCTTGAGCAGCGTAATTTTAGCAAAGCATTGGAGTATTACGAGGGTGCCTACAATACGTTTAAAGAAATTAACGATCAACACAGCATGGCCGATGCCTTAAATAATATTGGCAATGTGTACCATACGCAAGGTTTAAAAAACGAGGCGCTTAAGTATTACAACATGGCTAAGGAGCAAAACGAAGTGTTGGGCAACGTTAAGGGAGTCGCTCTGGTAATTAATAATATTGGTACCATACATTACGAAAACAAGGAGTACAAACAAGCGCTTAAATATTATCATAACTCATTAACTATTGATGAGAAATTGAACGATAAACAATCGCGTACCATTTCGTATAACAATATTGCTAACTGCTATCATTATTTAGATATGAATTTTGCTGCTAAAAAGTATGCAGAGCAAGCATTAAAGAGTGCCCTTGAACAAAATGATAAAATTGATTTGGTAAATACCTTTGATATTTTGGCTAAAATTGAAGATAAGCTAGGAAACTACAAGCAGGCTTTAGTTTATGTAAAAAAGGGTAATACCTACCGCGATAGTTTATATAGCGAAGAAAGCCGACAAAAGTTAGAAAATATTGAAGCGCAATACCAAGCCGAAAAGGCTGAGAACGAAAGATTATTGCAAGCATTAGAAGCTAACAAGCTAAATACAGCAGTTGATGCTAAAGATGCGTTTACACCCACCAGTTGGAGTATACTAATTGGTGTAGTACTGCTGGTTGCGGTATTTTTGTTTTATGTAATTAAGCGTAAGTAACCTGCTGTAAACCAAAATCTTAATTCTTATGCTGTATTTTATCCAAAAATGCTCATATTTGCGCCACATTTTAGTAATAACAACAAAGCATAAATTTATACCATGGCAGTATTAGTCGACAAAAATTCAAGGGTTATTGTGCAAGGCTTCACAGGTAGCGAAGGCACTTTTCATGCTCAACAAATGATTGAGTATGGTACAAACGTTGTAGGCGGTGTAACCCCAGGCAAAGGTGGTCAAACACACCTTGATCGTCCCGTGTTTAACACCGTTAAAGATGCGGTTGACCAAGCGCAGGCCAATACCTCAATTATATTTGTTCCACCAGCATTTGCAGCAGATGCCATTATGGAAGCAGCAGATGCAGGTATTAAAGTAATTATTTGCATTACAGAAGGTATTCCGGTAAAAGATATGATTCCGGTAAAAGAATACATTAAAGGAAAAGATTGCCGTTTAATTGGCCCTAACTGTCCAGGTGTTATCACTCCAGGTCAAGCTAAGGTTGGTATTATGCCAGGTTTTGTATTTAAAACAGGCCGTATTGGTATCGTATCAAAATCAGGAACATTAACTTACGAAGCAGCCGACCAAGTGGTAAAAGCAGGTTTAGGTATATCAACAGCAATTGGTATTGGTGGAGATCCAATTATTGGAACACCAACTAAAGATGCAGTTGAAATGTTAATGAACGACCCAGAAACTGATGCCATTATTATGATTGGTGAAATTGGTGGTAGCTACGAAGCAGATGCTGCACGTTGGATTAAAGCTAACGGAAACCAAAAACCAGTAGTAGGCTTTATTGCTGGCCAAACAGCGCCTCCGGGCCGCAGAATGGGTCATGCTGGTGCTATTGTTGGTGGCCATGATGATACAGCTGCTGCTAAAATGGCTATTATGCGCGAGTGTGGTTTACATGTAGTTGAATCACCAGCAGAAATTGGTGCTACTATGGTAGAAGCATTAGGTTTAAAAGCTAACTAAGATTTAAAAAATCTATACAATAAAAAATCCCCGTTTCGAAAGAGACGGGGATTTTTTTGTGATTGAATCTAATCTATACCTTGGCCATTCTCTCAGTAAATTTTTCGTACTTTAGTATGGTTGCTTCAGATTCCGCTAAACTATCGATGTCTTTAACGCTAAACGGAATAATTGGATTACGTTTAATGCTGTCGACTAGTTTTTTGTGATCTTTATCTTCAGGATAATTTATATATAACTCATATGTACCTTCTCCATTAAAGTTTTTGTTTTTCGCTAAGTTTTTTAGTCCCTCTGTTGTTATCCAAAAACTATTGATGTGATTTTGTATAGTTGGTAATTCAGCCTGAAAGTCTACAGCTTTACCCGCGAATATACTGCCATTACAAGCAATAAAATCAACTTTTGATGGAGCAAAAATATCTGGAACAAGCTTAGTTGTTAGCTCAAAATTAATATCAGCGTGCTTTTTAAAAGCTTCCTTAGAAAGCACCTTTTTTACCTGTTTCCTGAAATCTGTTGGTTTGTTTTTTAACGGCTTTTCTTCCAAGCCACCAACATATTTCAAAAAGAATGATTCAAATAACCCTGAATTGATTTCATTAGAAATTGGTTCTGGGGTGGTAAATTGCAGTAAACCGGAACTGTACTTTGATAAGTAGGTAAAATAAGCAGATGAGTAGGTATTTTCTTTATTAGAGAACGCAGTTGTGTTTACCTCTTTTATCTCTGTAGCAATTCTTTTTAAATCGTCATTAAGTGACTTAACTACATCTTTAGGTAAAATAGAAGCAGCCAACTTCAATTTTTCATCAGAGTAACTAAAGTACATACCATTCTCACTACCGCAAAAAAGGCCAACACAAAGCCTTTCTTCAGAAACAAAATTGGTTTTTATATAAACTGCCGATAGGAAGTTTTTCATAATTAATAGGTCTTTTTTATGAGTTGAATAAATTCTTTAACACTTTCTTCAATGCCACGTATTCTATCTGTATTTGTTAACAGAGCGAGCATATCATCTTTTAACGTTGCAGATAATTGCCAAGTTTTTGGAATTTGATTAAATAACTCATCTAATAAAGCATTAATTTGTTTGGGGTTGCAAATGTATGTATATTTTTTAACTAAATCTACAACCGCATGTATATCATAGTATTTGATTATGAGTTCGCGAACAATGTCAGCTCTGAGAATTGTGTTATCTACGCTAAAATAATGGTTAGGATTTATTTTGCCCAAATAGTCTAACCCACCAAAAGTATCGTAATGGTCAATAGCATAAATTGTTTTGGTTTTTCCTTTTGAAAGTAAAAGATTAAAGTTTCCAGGATGCCTATCTTTATTACCTATATGCATATCAAAAATTGCTATAGAAATTAAGTCATATGGATTATTCAGCTTTTTAAAATCTGATTTTTTATTTATCAGAGGTAAATTAGTTACCATATCAACATACGGAATTTCTTTAACGCCAAATGCTGTAATACCTTCTTTAAAAAATCTTATGTTTCCATAATTTTTAATTCTACTATGTGCTAGTGAGTTTTCACTTATGTATATAAAGGCCATTTCGGGAATTTTCAACCCAATTAATTCGGCTATCTTATTACAAGCAAGTTCATAAACCAAACAATCGAACTCATTTGGCTCTTGAATATACTTTGCATAATAGATCTCCTGGTCTTCGCACAAAAAGGATATCGGAGCATTTTTGGTGTCCGTGTATTCCATGATCATTTTTTGTGTATTTACTGTTTTTATCATAGGCTTTACTCTTCCACGCCAACCTCATCAATTTGTTTCATCAGGTTATTAGTTTGGGTTAGGGCAACAATTATTTTGTTTTAAATTTTAATTAATCGAATATATCAAAATAACTTCATAAAAAATCCCCCACCGATTTTACTCGATGAGGGATTTTGTATAAAGTATGATTATTAAATCAATTGATTAACTGCAACCTGTTTGTGTACCGCAGTTCATGCATTTGTAGCAAGCACCGCTGCGTATGGTTAAACTACCGCAACTTGGGCAAGCAGGGCTATCGCCAAAGCTTTTTAAGTAAGCTTGTGTTTGGTCTATAGCTGGTGCACTAGCTTCTGGCTGTGTGGTGGTTTCTACCGTTGCTGGTTTCATAAAACCTATTGGTGCTGGTGCAGCAATTGTGGTGTTTACAGCTGGTGCCGATAACTCTTGTACAGCCGCAGTTGGGTAAGTATGTTTTTGGTTAACCGCCAAGTGCGAACGTTGCTCATCTGTTGCTGGTACCTGAATAAAATCTTCACGGCCTAAGTATTCAAATCCTAACATGCGGAACATGTAATCGATAATTGAAGTGGCATTTTTGATATTACCATGACCAGTTACCATACCTGCAGGTTCAAAACGGGTAAAGGTAAATTTATCAACGTACTCTTCTAAAGGCACACCGTATTGTAAACCTAACGATACTGCAATAGAGAAGCAGTTCATTAACGAACGAAGTGTTGCACCTTCTTTGTGTAAGTCAACAAAAATTTCACCTAACGTTCCATCTTCGTACTCACCTGTGCGCACAAATATGGTTTGTCCGCCAACGCTTGCTTTTTGTGTAAAGCCGGTACGTTTGCCAGGCAATTGCTTGCGCTCTACAATGCGCGCTAACTTACGTTTAAACTCTGTATCATGACTGCGGTTTAAAATGGCAGTAGCAGCATCTAAAACTTGTTCTGGGGTTAATTCGCCAACAGGTTTGTTTGCATCAGCACCTAAAACAGATTCAACTGCTTCTTGTACTTCTTCCTCTTCCTTAACATCCGATTTGTTGCTAAGTGGTTGAGATAATTTGCAACCATCGCGGTAAAGTGCATTAGCTTTTAAGCCCATGCTCCAGCTTAAGTGGTAGCATTCTTTAATATCATCAACAGAAGCCTCGTTAGGTAAGTTAATGGTTTTTGAAATTGCACCTGATAAGAAAGGTTGTGCAGCAGCCATCATTCTGATGTGACCTGTAGCAGCAATGTAACGCTCTCCAATGTTTCCGCATTTATTTGCGCAATCAAATACAGCTAAATGTTCCTCTTTTAATGCAGGAGCACCTTCTACCGTCATTGTTCCACATACATAGTTGTTTGCTTCTTCAATTTCGGCACGTGTAAATCCTAATTTACGCAATAAGTTAAATTTAGGATGGTTGTATTCGTCAGCACTAAAGCCTAAACGTTGCATGCACTCTTCACCTAAAGTCCAGTGGTTAAATGCGAAGCTAATTTCAAATGCACCTGATGCAGCTTTATCTAATTTAGCAATTTCTTCAGCTGTAAATCCACGGAAAGCTAAACTCTCCGGATTGATGTGTGGAGCACCGGTTAAGGTAGCATGACCAATAGCGTATTTAATAATGGCATCACTTTCTTCTGCAGTGTAACCTAAGTTTTTTAATGCAGCAGGAACTGACTGGTTGATGATTTTAAAGTATCCACCACCTGATAATTTTTTGAATTTAACCAAAGCAAAATCAGGCTCAATACCGGTTGTATCGCAATCCATTACTAAACCAATTGTTCCGGTTGGCGCAATTACAGTAGTTTGTGCGTTACGGTAACCATGTTTTTCACCTAATTGTACTGCATTATCCCACGAAGTGCAAGCTGCACTTAATAAGTAATCAGGGCAATATTTAGGATCAATACCTACCGGTTTAATCGTTAATTCTTCGTATGCGTCTGTTGCGTTGTATGCAGCATAGCGGTGGTTACGCATTACACGTAACATGTGTTTTTTATTCTCTTCGTATTTAGGGAATGCACCTAAATGTGCAGCCATTTCGGCTGAAGTGCTGTAAGCTGTACCTGTTAAGATAGCCGTAATAGCACCGCAAATAGCAAATGCTTTTGGCGAATCGTAAGGAATACCTGCTACCATTAGTGCAGTACCTAAGTTAGCATAACCTAAACCTAAGGTGCGGTATTCGTATGATAGTTGCGCTACTTCTTGTGATGGGAATTGTGCCATCAATACCGAAACCTCTAATACAATTGTCCAGATGCGTGAAGCATGTTCAATTCCTTTTACATCAAACTCGCAAGTTTCTGGATTAAAGAAACGCATTAAATTTAATGAAGCTAAGTTACATGCAGTGTTATCCAAGAACATGTACTCTGAGCAAGGATTAGATGCATTGATTCTTCCACCCTCAGGGCAAGTATGCCACTCGTTAATGGTTGAATCGTATTGTACACCAGGATCAGCGCAAGCCCAAGCAGCATCACCAATCATATCCCACAATTCTTTAGCAGGAATTGATTTCATTACGTTGCCTTTTGCACGGCCCACTAAATCCCAGTTTTTACCTTCTTCTAATGCTTTGAAAAATGCATGCGGAATACGAACTGAGTTGTTTGAGTTTTGACCCGAAACAGTAGCATAAGCTTCACCTTCGTAATCGCTAGGATATCCTGCAGCAATTAAAGCTGCAACTTTTTTCTCTTCGTCTTTTTTCCAATTGATGAACTCAACAATCTCTGGATGATCTAAATCAAGGCAAACCATTTTAGCAGCACGTCTGGTTGTTCCTCCAGATTTAATTGCACCTGCAGCACGATCGCCAATTTTTAAGAAACTCATTAAACCAGATGAGGTTCCGCCACCCGAAAGTTTTTCGCCTGCACCACGTACACGGCTAAAGTTTGTTCCAACACCCGAACCATATTTGAAAATACGTGCTTCACGTACCCAAAGGTCCATAATACCACCTTCGTTTACCAAATCATCATCAACAGACAATATGAAACACGCGTGGGGTTGTGGACGTTCATATGCCGAGGTTGATTTTTCTAATTTACCAGTGGTTGGGTTTACAAAGTAATGACCTTGTGGTTTACCGGTAATGCCGTATGAGCTGTGCAAACCAGTATTAAACCATTGAGGTGAGTTTGGTGCAGCATACTGCCCAATAATCATAAATACCAACTCATCATAAAACTTGTTTGCATCTTCTGCAGAAGCAAAGTAGCTGTATTGTTCGCCCCAAGTTTTCCAGCAATGTGCCATACGATGCGCAACTTGCTTAATAGAGTTTTCGCTTCCGGTTGTGCCATCAGGCATCGGAACTCCAGCTTTACGGAAATACTTTTGTGCTAATACATCAGTAGCAACTTGGCTCCAAAATTTCGGAACTTCTACGTTGTTTAGCTCAAATACTTTTTCGCCATTTGGATTTTTAATTACAGAGGTGCGGCTGTCGTATTCAAACAAGTCGAATGCGCTTACACCATCTTTAGTAAAGAAGCGATCCACGCGAAGGCCTCTTTGCTCGGTTTTTTTAGATGATTTGGTGCTCATAATTATGGAACAAAATTTTTGGTTTATATGTCTTTAAAAAGTAACTCCGTTTTTTTACGGGGTTTTTCATCAAAAATGCTCTAGAATAAGTTTCCAATCAAACTGCATTTTCCACACGCAAAATTTTGCCAACATTCCACAGGCACATTCTACTTGGGCTAAGGTATGTGCATAACCTAATTATTCACATCAAAAATCCCCATTTTGCTGAAATAGCTTGCGTTTTTATTTGCCTTAAAATCAGGTAGTTTGTTGCTAAAATTAGACAGTGAGGCACTTAGCCTATGGTTTTACTTGTAAGCCCCATGTTTTGCTGATGATTAGAAAAAAAATAAAACTAAATGAACCCTTTTTTGTAACATAAAATAGCACTTACCATAAAAAGTGCTTTATTTGTAATGATGGCTAAAAAAGCAACGTTGTTGCGCCAAAAAATAATTTGAAAAATACCGTTTTACATACACTTACCCACCAAGCACAATTAGGCAAAAAACATTTAGCTGTTTTGGTTGATCCAGATAGCATTAGTAGCGAACAACAATTGGTTACGCTTTGCGAGTTAAGCAATAAAGCTTGTGTTGATTTTATTTTGGTAGGCGGTAGTTTAATGACGAATGGTTTTTTTGAAACTTGCATTGAACTTATTAAGCAACATACTTCTATTCCTGTAGTGTTGTTTCCGGGTGACGTGATGCAAGTGAGTAAACAGGCTGATGCTATTTTATTTTTATCATTAATTAGTGGTCGTAATCCTGATTTGCTTATTGGTAAACATGTGGTATCAGCACCCATGATTAAAAAGAGTGGGATAGAGGTAATACCAACAGGTTATATGCTTATTGATGGTGGTAAAACTACCTCGGTAAGTTACATGAGTAACACCACGCCTATACCCGCACAAAAAGTAAGTATAGCTGCATGTACTGCTATGGCTGGCGAAATGCTTGGCTTAAAAGTAACATACATGGATGCTGGAAGTGGTGCACATCATCCTATATCAACCCAAATGATAAGTGCAGTAAGAGCGCAAGTTACTGGCCCAATATTTATTGGTGGTGGAATTGCAACGCCACAAGCCGCTGTTGATGCTTGTTTAGCAGGTGCTGATGTGGTTGTGGTTGGTAATGCGTTTGAAAAAAATCCGGCATTGGTTAATGATATTGCCGCAGCAGTGCACCAACTAAACGCTTAGTTTAGCGTGTTTAAAAATCATCTTCAATAATTTCTTGTACACGCCCAATTTGTCCGTCTTCAAGGCGTACTTTAATACCACGATGATGCTTTGGGGCACTGGTTAAAATATCTTTTACAATGCCCTCGGTTAAGTCGCCAGTACGTTGATCTTTTTTTAATACGATAAGCACCAAATCGCCACGCTTAATATTAGCACGAATAGTTCCGTCCATTTATTTAAAAACGCGTTTTAATTTAAACTCTTTTACTGGTGCAATAATCATCGGTACTTTTTCTACCGTAACCGAACTGGTGTCAAGTCCAAAAGCTTTTTCCTCGCTTAAACTTAATGTGTCAAGAACACTGTATGCATCCATAATTAAGCTTTCGTAAACACTTAATTCGTTTTCGTAGCTTAAGTGGCGTTTTAATACCACAAAACGGAAATCGCCAGTAATATTTAGTTTGCTTAATGATGCATAACGACTTGTTACATCTACCTCGTGGTTGCGCATTAATTCTTCTACCACTTTACGGAAGTAGAAATTGATTTTTTGTTCAACCCTAAAGCCTAGCTTAAACTCTACTTTAATTACATCTTGGCTAGCTAAATGGTCAACTTTGTACTCCATGGTATAAGGCTGATCATCTACGTGTATGTGCACAAACCAATAAATATCGGCACGTTTAGGTTGTTTTTGAAGTATGCTGTACACTACTTTATTTTCAACTTCCATTAAGCTATCGGCACTCGTTAAATACACCAAGTGAGTAGCGTATTTAGGTATAGAGCTATCGTTACTTAGTTGTTGTAAAATGGGAATATAGTCGCGCAGTTTTACAAACTCAGTTAAACGGTTTTTAATTTTACGGCCCTTAAACCAAACCCACATTACAAAAATAAATATGCAGCTTATAAGCACCGTAACCCAACCTCCATGTTCAAACTTTCTTAAGTTGGCCATTAAAAACGAAAGCTCAATGGGTAAATAAACAAGCAATAGTAAAATGGTTAAAATGCGCGGAGTTCTTACTTTATCTAAATAATTAAAAAGTAAGATAGTGGTCATTAACATGGCAACTGTGATAGCTAAACCATAAGCTGCTTCCATTTTTGCCGATTCTTCGAAGTAAAGCACAACTGCAATACAACCTGCCCAAAGTATCCAGTTTGCGCTTGGTACATATAATTGTCCTTTTGCATCTGATGGATATTTAATACGAACCTTAGGCCAAACATTTAACCTCAAAGCCTCACTAATTAATGTAAATGAACCACTAATTAACGCTTGACTGGCAATAATTGCAGCTAGAGTTGCTATGATAATACCAGGTAGCAAAAACCACTCGGGCATTAATGCAAAAAATGGATTTACATCATGAAATGTTTTACCTTCATATTGTAATAACCAAGCACCCTGGCCTAAGTAATTTAGGATGAGTGTTGCTTTAACAAAAATCCAGCTTACACGTATGTTTTTCTTACCGCAGTGGCCTAAGTCGCTATATAAAGCTTCGGCCCCAGTGGTACATAAAAATACTGCACCAAGTAGCCAATATCCTTCGGGGTAGTTTACTAATAAGTTGTAAGCGTAGTATGGATTAACCGCATGTAAAACCGTAGGAAATTTCATAGCCCAGCTTAAACCAAGTATAGCTAACATGCTAAACCAAACTAACATAATTGGACCGAATGCTTTACCCACAATACTTGTTCCAACACGTTGGATAACAAAAAGTGTGGTGATAATAACAATTACAATTGGTATGGTTGGAATATTGGGGTTTAGTATTAAAAGACCTTCAATGGCTGATGATACCGAAACCGGAGGAGTTATTACCCCATCAGCTAAAAGCGCACAACCACCCACAATAGCAGGGAATATGAGGTAAGGTCTTCGTCTGCGAATTAATGCGTATAGCGAGAATATACCACCTTCACCATTATTATCTGCACGTAATGTAATGATTACATATTTGAGTGTAGTTTGTAATGTTAAAGTCCAAAAGATGCAAGATAATCCACCAAAAATAAGCTCTTTGGTTATTACCTTATCGGCCACAATGGCTTTTACCACGTATAATGGCGAGGTTCCAATGTCGCCATAAATTATACCTAATGTTATTAAAAGTCCGGCTAGCGAAACTTTAGATAAATGACTGTGATGTTGATCGCTCAAAATAGTGTTGTTTAATTATGCTGCTTGATACACAAATTTAAAATGCAAATTCAGAGATAAAATGTAATCTCAATAATTGCACATCTTCTTTGCTAAACTCTCCGTTAAACTCGTTAATAGCAGCGTCTAAATCATCTGTTTGTGCTGCACGGAAATAATCCATAATTTCATCTTGCAAATCTTCATCAGCAACATCGTTTACGTAGCTGCGTAAGTTTAATTTAGTACCCGATAAAATAATGTTTTCCATCTCTTGCAGTAGCTCTTCAAGTTTTAAACCTTGCGAGCGTGCAATGTCTGGTAAGCTAATTTTTTTATCGATGTTGGTGATAATGGCAATTTTTTTAGCCGATTTATTTACCACCGACTTCATTACCATTTCATCTAATTTTTCGATACCATTTTCTTTAACGTAAGTATCAATTAACTCAATAAATGGTTTGCCAAATTTTACGGCTTTGCTTTTGTTTACTCCGGTTATTTTAGCCAACTCATCAACTGTTGTTGGAAATTTGCTGGCCATTTCCTCTAACGAAGGCTCTTGGAAAATAACATAAGGAGGAAGGTTTTGCTGCTTGCCAACTTTACGGGTAAGGTCTTTAAGCATGGCAAATAAAACCTCATCGTATACGTTTTCTACTTCTACATCACGTTCATCATCATCCATTACCTTTTCAAATTGTTGGTCTAAGGCCACTTCAATTTTGGTAGGTTTTTTAATAAACGCTTCGCCTTTTTCGTTTACACTTAATAGGCCGTAGTTTTCTATATTTTTAGTAATGTATCCGTTAAGCAACAACACACGAATTAAAGATTTCCAATAATTCTCTTCGTGCTCTTTGCCTTTGCCAAAAAACTCTAATTTTTCGTGGCTGCTCAAGGTAATTTCATGGCTCTTTTTGCCCATCAAAATATCAACCACATGGCTTAATACATATTTACCTTTAATGGCATTAATGGTTTTAAGCACTAATAAAGCCTCGTCTTTAGCATCTACTTTTGTTTTAGGGTGACGGCAGTTGTCGCACATATTATTACAACCTTTATCGTCAAACTCTTCGCCAAAGTAATGCAATAAAAATTTACGCCTGCAAGCCGATGATTCTGCAAATGCTTGTGTTTCGAAAATAAGCAACTCGCCAATTTCACGTTCGGCAACAGGCTTATCTTTCATAAACTTTTCAAGCTTTTCAATATCTGCAGGGTTATAGTAAAGTAAGCAGTCGCTATCAATACCATCACGTCCGGCTCTACCCGTTTCTTGGTAATAACCCTCAATACTTTTAGGCACATCGTAGTGTATTACAAAGCGCACATCGGGCTTATCAATACCCATACCAAATGCAATGGTAGCAACAATCACATCACAATCTTCCATCAAAAATGCATCTTGATGCGCTGCTCTTGTTTTGGCATCTAAGCCCGCGTGGTAAGGCAATGCTTTTACACCATTTGCCTTAAGTACGCCTGCAATTTCTTCTACTTTTTTACGGCTTAGGCAATAAATAATTCCTGTTTTGCCTTTGCGTGCAGCAATGTATGATACGAGGTCTTTTAATACATCGTTCTTTTTGCCTTTAGGTTTTACTTCGTAATATAAGTTGGTGCGATTAAATGATGATTTGTAAACCAAAGCATCACCCATTTGCAAGTTTTTCTGAATATCTTGTTGAACTTTAGGAGTGGCAGTTGCGGTAAGCGCCATCATAGGCACATCCTGAATCTCCTTAATCATTTGCTTAATTCTGCGGTATTCTGGCCTAAAATCGTGGCCCCACTCACTAATACAGTGTGCCTCATCTACTGCTACAAACGAAATATTTATTGATTTAAGAAAATCTATTGTTTCGTCTTTCTTAAGCGTTTCGGGAGCAATGTAAAGCAGTTTGGTAACTCCGCTAGTAACATCTTTTTTAACCTTAGTTATATCGCCTTTACTTAATGATGAGTTGAGGAAGTGTGCAATGCTCTCGGTACCAAATGCCCTAAGTTGATCAACTTGGTTTTTCATAAGGGCAATTAAAGGAGAAATGATAATGGTAACTCCCGGTAGCATAAGTGCAGGTAATTGGTAGCACAAACTTTTACCACCACCCGTAGGCATAATTACAAACGTATCGTCACCTTTAATAACGCTATCCACTATTTTTTCTTGATCGCCTTTAAAGCTATCAAACCCGAAAAATTCCTTTAAGTTATCTTTGGCACTTGTTTTAGCAACTTTCATACTCCGAACTTTATAATATAAGTAATTGACTTTTTGTTAAAAGGGGCGCTAAATTACAGCGATAAATCCTTTTTTGAAAATTTGGTTTTTAAAAACTTTATTTGCAATCGCTAATGTAGTTTTTTGTTGCGAAAGTCGGCATTAAAATTAGAGCTAGCATTAAACATGATTTTTATCAACAGCATGGAGAAAAACAAGAATCACTATGCCATTATTATGGCTGGTGGAATAGGTAGTAGATTTTGGCCATATAGCAGAACCCAACGCCCAAAGCAATTTTTAGACATATTAGGAGTGGGCAAAACACTTTTACAAAGTACCTATGAGCGTTTTTTAAAACACTTTGAGAAAGAAAACATATACATAGTTACCAATCAAAGCTACATACCTCTTGTTAAACAACAAATTCCTGGTATTGATGAAGGTTGTGTGTTGGGCGAGCCATCAGCCAAAAATACAGCTGCATGCATTGCTTACGCAAGTGCAAAAATTCATCAATTAAATGCCGATGCGTTATGTGTAGTAGCGCCAAGCGATCATCTAATTTTAGATGAAGAGGCTTTTATGAAAAACGTATATGAGGGCTTAACCTATGCCCAACAACATGATTCGTTAGTAACTTTAGGCATAAGGCCAAGCAGACCAGATACTGGCTATGGCTATATACAATACATTGATACCCAAAATGCACAGCATATATATAAAGTAAAAACATTTACCGAAAAACCTTCGTTAGAGTTAGCTCAAACTTTTATTGATAGCGGTGATTTTTTATGGAATGCAGGTATTTTTATTTGGAGTGGATTAAGTATTAGAAAGGCGTTTAAAGAATTAATGCCCGAGCATTTTGATTTATTTACAGAAGCTTCGCAACATTTTGGTACACCTACCGAAATTAACGCAATACAAGCTATTTACGAGCAATGCCGCTCTGTTTCTATTGATTACGGTATTTTAGAAAAAGCCAATAATGTGTACGTAATACCTAGCGATTTTGGATGGAGTGATTTAGGTACTTGGACTTCGTTATACGAAAATGCAGCACACAAAGACAATAATAGAAATGTACTTGATGGCAAGCATATTCACGTATACAATACTGCCGATTGCATGATTAGCTCTCATGCTGGTAAAGGCAAATTGGTGGTACTTAATAGTGTTCAAAACATTATTGTGGTTGATACTGACGATGTGTTAATGATTTGCGATAAAAGTAAAGAGCAAGAAGTTAAGCAAATGGTGGCCGATGTGAAAATTAAGTATGACGAAAAGTATACCTAATGCAAGCACGCCAAACACCCAATAAACTTAAACCAGGCGATACAATTGCTATTGTTGCTCCTGCCCGTAAAATTACTTTAGAAGAGCTTAAGCCATCTATTGCAGTTTTTGAAAGTTGGGGATTGAAGGTGTTTATTCATCAACAGTTGTTTAGCACAGAGCATCAGTTTGCAGGTAATGATGCTACACGCGCCCAAGTGTTTAATGATTGTTTAAACAATCCAACAGTTAAAGCCATAATTTGTGCTCGTGGTGGTTATGGTACCGTTCGTATTATTGATGATTTAGAGTTTACGGCTTTATCAACCCAACCTAAATGGATTATAGGATACAGTGATATTACTGTTTTGCACAACCATATTCATCAAAACACGTTGGATACAACTGTGCATGCTACCATGCCTATAAATATGCAAGTCCACAATGCACATGAAGCAAGCATTGCATCACTTAAGCAAGTATTAATGAGTGATGATAACCTCAGCTATTCAATGCCTTCACACCCATTAAACCGACAAGGGCAAGCCGAAGGTGTTATGGTAGGTGGAAATCTTTCGGTATTATACAGTTTATTAGGTTCTGCAAGTGATATAGATACAGCAGGTAAAATTCTTTTTATTGAAGATTTGGATGAGTATTTATACCACGTTGATAGGATGATGCAAGCCATAAAGCGTGCAGGTAAATTGGCTAACTTGGCTGGTTTGGTTGTAGGTGGAATGAGTGATATGAAAGACAACGCCATTCCTTTTGGTAAAACAGCCGAACAAATAATTGCTGAAACAGTAGCCGGATACAACTTTCCGGTGTGTTTTAACTTCCCTGCAGGTCATCAACCTGAAAACATGTCACTTATATTTGGGGTAAAATACACTTTAAGTGTACGACATGATGATGTTGAAATTGGACAACTTTAAAAAAACACTTGTTTTTTATAAAAAAACGATTAAAATTTGTTTTACGCTCATTCACTGAGAAAAAACATGTTTTATATAAAAGCGTCACATATTACACATTATTTTAAGCCCAAGAAGGCTTGGTGTGCGCTTGTATGCCGTTATTCCGATAAGCCTTCTTGGCATACCATGGTGTGGAATAATTAGTCCAACACACCCTTCTGTTAATTTTTTCTCAATTCCCCCTTTTAACTCAAAGTTTGTTTTGCTATCAAATTGTTGTATAAACAATTGATTTTATTGCATGTACCAGAGTTATTAAACAGGAGTTAAAAAACTTAAAAAAAACTAAACAAAACATACAATCTGTCTAAATTTTAATTTATGAAAAAACCATTTACACTACTAATTTATCTGATACCATTCTTGGTATTAGGTATGTTTGGTCCTTTTGATGCGCAGGCAGCTAAAGAGCCAGGAAGCGATTATTCGCTCAAAAAAGTGCTACAAGGCACAACTGAGTCCTCTACCCCTTGGTCGTTAAGGTATCAGTCAGAAGCAGAGATTGTTTCAATGCGAAGCAGAAACATGAAACACTTTAGGAATGCTAGTGGTAATTTCACTGCTTTTACTGCTACTGGATCAATTCACTACAAGAAGGGAAATCAGTGGTTAGACATTAATAACAATATTGTGACTAATACTACTGGTCTTTACACAAGTAAATTATTTGCAAACACGACTAATAACTTTCAAACTTTCTATCCTGCTAACCCTTTTAAAGAGGCAGTGATTGTAGTTTACAATGGTCAAATTTACGAAGAGCGTATTAAGGCAATTTCATTTGTTGATGCAAGCAATAATCGTATTTCAGCATTGCCTATTTCTGGTAATATTGTTCCTGAAGTTTTCGGTAATCAATTAGTTTATAAAGGAGTTTATAAAGGTGTAGATTTGATATACACGCAAACTAATGATGGTAAAAAAGTTGATTTGGTTATTCATTCAAATACATTTTTACAAGTTATTCCTGTTCAAGCGGTGAGTATAGTAATTGAGGAAGAGGTGAAAATTCCTGCGGGGTTAACAGTTACAAATGATAACGGAGTAACCCTATTAAGAGATAAAAAAGTTGAGGTTAATTTTCCCGCTCCAGTGGCCATTGAGTCAATTAATAGCGCCAAGACTTATTCAAATGAAAACGAGTTAACAACTCAGGGCACTTTAAAGCTGGTTAATCAAAGTGCTACTAGCCTAACCCTAAACTCTTCATTTAGCATTAATTGGTTAAAAGATGCTACAAGGTCATTCCCAGTTAAATTAGATCCCTCAGCAAATTATGGCCCTTTTGCGGTAAGTATGGCCACTGGTTATATGACTACTGCCACTGGAGCCAAAACAAATGGTTTATTACGTTTAGCTGGTGCAAACACATTTGCTTGGGCAAAATTTGATATTTCGGGTTTAGCATCAACAGGTATTACAGATGTGGATAGCTCGCGCTACTGGGGTTATCACTATACCTCTACAGGCGCAGATAAAATTGCAAAAATTGCTGGCCTAGCTAATTTAGACCCAGTGAGTGGTTTAAATACTGCCATTGTATCACAAATTAATGCTGGTCCGATTTATATAAATAACTACATTTTTGGAGGTTCGGCATTTCAATGGCGTACAGCTCTACTTGATACTACCTTGGCAGATACTGCTGTATTAAGCAGTGTTGCTAGAGGTTGGTTTGGTGTAGGTATGACCTATTTGTCTGGTAATACTGGATTTATGTATCAGTACGGTTGGAATGGTGTGGCAGGTTCTATTTGCTATTTAGAAGTAACTTATCAAACAGCACCTTGTACAAACCCTGTTTCTGCAGGTACAGTTATTGGTAATGCTTTAGTTTGCGGAGGCTCAACAACAAATCTAAGTTTAGTTGGAGCTAGTGTTGGTACAGGTGTCACCTATCAATGGCAGTCGTCTCCTGATAGTTTAACTTGGACGAATGTTACTGGTGCACTATCACCGAGCTATGTTCCTGTTATTTCATCAGATTCTATTTATTACAGATGTGAGGTGATATGTAGTGCAGGTACTCCAGCATATACGCCTGCAAAAGTAATTTATGCGGATATTTTTAAAGTAACAGCACTAAATCCATACAATGAGGGTTTTGAAAGTATTACGGCAGCTAATCAGTTACCAAACTGCATGGTTTCTACCAATTTGGGCTCGATTACCTATACTTATCTTTTACCAACAGGCTCATACAATCAAGCAGCACGTACTGGTAACAAGTATGGATCTTTCCGTTATGGTTGCAACGACTTTTTCTTTACTAAAGGTTTAAATTTAACACAAGGTGTTACTTATTCATTCTCGACTTGGTTTGTAACAGATGGCTATACTGGAAGTTGGGATTCGGTGGCATTATACGTGGCTACAGGTACCACTGCGGCCTCAGCAACCTTGTTGCCGGGTGCAACATTAATTCAACCCTCAAATGTTACTTATCAGAAACTAACAGGTTCATTTACGCCAACTGCAACAGGAGTTTATCGTTTTGCATTTAAAGTAGTGGATGCTGGTATTCCTTGGTATTTATCAATTGATGATATAAAAGTAGAGGTTGCTCAAGCACCTACTTTACTTACAGGTACAAAAGCTAATATTACCACATCGGGTGCAACATTAAGTGGTAACATTACCGCTGATGGTGGAGCAGCAGTTACTCAAAGTGGTGTTGTAGTTAGCACATCACCAAGTCCTGTTCGTGGTGGTTTTGGAGTGACTGATTCAGCTTCAAATCCAAATGTAGGTACAGGTAATTATAGTATAAATGTTGCAGGTTTATCATTAGCAACAACATACTATTATCGTGCATATGCTATCAACCCAATTGGCACTAGCTATGGTGCTGATAGTACTTTTACAACTAATGCAGCAAGTGTTGTTCCTACAGTTGTTAAAACAAGTCCTACAAATGTGCAAGCATACACAGCAACAGTTGGTGGAAATATTACAAGTGACGGTGGTGCAGTTGTATTTGCGAGTGGTATTGTATATAGTACAACACCAAATCCTACAATTGGAGGTTTTGGTGTAGTTGATTCGACTACAAATCCTGTTACCGCTTTAGGTGCATTTACAAAAAATTTAGGAGGAACACCTTCAACCAAATATTATTATCGTGCATATGCAATCAATAGTGTTGGTACTGCATATAGTGTACAAGATAGTTTTACTACAGCACCGGTGGTTGCCTTTTTCCCATACATGCAAAATTTTGATACGGTTGGCTTAAACACCGGTTGGACTTCAGCTGCGGTAATAGGTACGCTTAACGATTGGGTGGCTGGTACCCCTGCTAAAACTACGCTTTCGGCAGCATTATCAACCCCTACTGCTTGGATAACTAAAACAACAGGAACATATTCAACAAGTCATGATGCGGCATTAGTTTCTCCTCAATTTAATTTTAGTGCATTGGTGGCTAATCCAATTCTTCGTTTTAAACATAAGTTTTATACCGAATCATGCTGTGATGGGGGTATACTAGAAATATCAACCAATGGTGGTTTAAGCTGGACAAAAGTTGAAAACACAGTTGGTACTGGTGCAAACTTTAATACAGCCAACGCTATTGCATGGTACAATGGAACTGCACAAGGAAATACTTGGAATAACTTAAGTAGTGCTTACTCAACGGCATCTAATGGATGGATTTCAAGTATGATTGCATTACCTGGTGCTGCTGGTCAGTCAAATGTTAAAATACGTTTCCGCTTTATTACTGATACCAGTGCTGAGTATGATGGCTGGGCAATAGATGATATTGAAGTATTTGTACCTTCTGCACCAACAGTAATTACAGGTACTAAAACCAACCTAACTACTTCAAATGCTACCTTGGCTGGTAATATTACCAATAATGGAGGTAATAATGTGACAGCAAGTGGTGTGGTAATTAGTACAAGTGCAGCTCCAGTTCGTGGTGCATTTGGTGTGATTGATTCTGCAACTAATCCATTAGTAAGTGGAGGTGCATATACACTAAATATTACAGGTTTAACAGCATCAACCACCTATTACTACAGAGCATATGCAGTTAACGGTGTAGGCACAAGTTATGGTGCAGATAGTACTTTTACAACGCCAGGTGCAGCAACAATTGCAACGGTAGTTCTTAATACAGCTACCAACGTACAAGCATATTCTGCTACTGTGGGTGGAAATATTACTTCAGATGGAGGATCAGTAGTTTTTGCAAGTGGCGTAGTGTATGCTACTACTCCTAATCCAGCATTGTTCGGTTTTGGTGTGGTTGATTCAACAACTACTCCAGCTGTTGCCACTGGCTCGTTTACAATTAATCCTGCTGGTTTAAATCACTCAACTAAATATTACTATCGTGCATATGCAACCAACTCAGTTGGTACTGCTTATAGTGTTCAAGATAGTTTTACAACAAGTCCAGTGGTTTCTGTTTTCCCATATGCTCAAAACTTTGATGTTATTGGCTTAAATACAGGATGGAACTCGGCAATAGTTACTGGTACGTTAAATAACTGGGTACTTGGTACACCGGCTAAAACATATTTATCAGGTGCATTTTCAGGAACTCAATCATGGGTAACCAAATTATCTGGTAGCTATGATGATAACCATGATGCAGCAGTTGTTTCTCCACAGTTTGATTTCTCAGCATTAACAGCGGCTCCAATTTTACGTTTCAAACATAAGTTTGTAACTGAAACAGGATGGGATGCTTTAATTGTTGAAATGTCGGTTAACGGTGGCGCTTGGACTAAAGTTGATAACAACGTAGGTACAGGTACAAACTTTAACACAGTATTGAGTACAAGCTGGTACAACAGCACAAGTACTGCTGGCCCAATTGCTCCTGCCAAGTTCTCTGGAGCAAACAGTGCATCAATATATTCAAGCCAAGTTAGTGGATGGATTACTTCAGTTACACCATTAATTGGTGCAAACGGACAATCAAACGTAAAAGTACGTTTCCGTTTTGGATCTGATGGTAGTGGTAATGATGAGGGTGTTGCATTAGATAACATTGAAGTTATTGTTCCTTCTGCACCAGTAGTTGCAACAGGTACAAAAACTAACGTAACCACAACTAGTGTAACATTAGCAGGAAATATTATTGACAATGGAGGTAATAACGTAACCGCAAGTGGTATCGTAATTAGCACAAGCGCTACTCCAGTTAGAGGTGCATTTGGTGTAATCGACTCAG
>CAZJHS010000017.1:0-40782 GCA_964545895.1 uncultured Chitinophaga sp.
TAGGGCCATTTTACCGCAAACACCTTGGATTTGGTATGATGGCGGACTATTGCCAGCAAACATCAATAATCTTTCATTTTATACGCAATGTATACAACTTGGATGTACTGCATTTGAAGTAAGCGAAACAGCGATTGGTGATTCTATCTGGAATATTTTTAAAACCAACGTACACAATGCAGGTGGTAAAATTTGGGCATTTACAGTAAATCAAAATTCAACATTTTTAAGTCATGTGGCTAATGGTGTTGATGGATTAGAAACCGACAGACCTTGGGAAGCAGCTAGATTAATTTGTGATGGTATTATTGGCAACAAAGGTTTTGACTCGCTTACTACGGGTAATTGGATTTTTTCAGGTAATCTTTTAGGAACACATATTGGTTCTCAATTAAGACCATTACAATATAAAAACACACCTACCAATCAACTTCCTGTGTATGCATCATGCTCGTTGTTTGATATACCATTTATTGAAAATCAAAACAAAGTTGTGATGCGTGCTCCTGCTACAGATAGTGCAAATGGACTATTGGTATTCCCAAATTTCAGGATTGAAAACAATGGAATTGAGGATAATTCATATACAATAATAATGGACATATTAATGCCAACAACATCTGCTAATAAATGGATTTCTTTGTTTCAAACTAATACGTTAAATCTTAATGATGGGGATTTTTTTATAAACCCGTCAGGTCAAATTGGTATTGAAGACTCGTACCATGGAACTATTTTGCCCAACACCTGGTATAGAATAGGATTTACCGTTGATGCAAGTGCTGGCAAACTACGTAAATATATAAACGGCTCTCTTGTGGGAACCACCACAATTACAGGGAATCGATGGGATGTTTGGAACAGTTCACGATCGGGCGATGATCAAGGATTTTTACTTTTTGCAGATAATAACGGAGAAACTGCTGAGCTATATTTAAGCGCATTACAAACGCGTAATTATGTGCTAACTCCAAGCCAAATGGCACTGCTTGGCGCACCAACTGCTGTTGGTATTAAAATGGGTAATGCCGATGCATGGAATGCTACTGTAGATATGGCATTTGCTGATAGTACTATTTTAGATTATGAAAATCAGATGTACTACTTTGTGGTACCCAACCAAGTTGGAGATAGTGCATTACTTAATTTTGATTTGTTTGGAGGCGCAACCGCTAATGTGAGTAAAACTAAACGCATAAATATTAGCAATGGTAGTTTTAGTTGGCGCGTTACCTCGCAAGATGGATTACAACAAAAAACATGGACCGCTTGCATCAGAAAAACAAATACTATTACTGCTTTAAACGAGCAAGCACAACCGTTTAAAATTGAAACGTTGTATCCTAATCCTGCATCAACCCAAATAAATTTAACCAATTTACCTACAAAAAATTGCAGCTATACCATAACTAATATTGCAGGCCAATTGTTGCAAAAAAACTCGTTCGATAGCAACAACCCCAACCTTGATATAAGCATGCTTAGCAATGGATTTTATTTTATTACAGTTACACATAACAACCAAGTGGCTACGGCAAAGTTTGTTGTTAGTAAGTAATAATTACCACCAAGTACAACCTTACTAAAATTAGTAAAGAAGCACTATATTTAAACCCACAAAACCCTAATTATTTACCCTTTAACCCATTTATTAATTACTAAAAAAACAAGATAAAAAAACAGCTTCGCGCAACATATGACTCAATCTAGAACCCACTTGATTGTTTACCTCCTAATTTGCTTTTTATTAATTCCTTTCACATCAACAGCGCAAAACATCAGTAACATTCGCTTTTGGGGCTCAAACAATGGGCTACCGAGTAGAATGATTAAAAGTATTGTAAAAGATAAAAAAGGATATGTATGGTTAGGTACACAAAATGGTTTAGTAAGATTTGATGGACGCGAGTTTGTTAATCACAGTGTAATGAGCCAATCACCTGCACTAGCCAACGAAAGCTGCAGCAGCATAGAGATTGACCAAGACACTATACTTTGGGTAGGTACCGAAAACGGTCTTTTTAAAATTAATTTAAATACATACCAGTCACAAAAGATTTGTTTGCCCAAACAAAAAGCAAGCTGCATTAGCGATTTACAAATAAAAACAATGCTTAAGCATAGCTCTGGAGCTATTTTTATTGGTGCAGAAAAACAGTTCATTTGGATGAACTATAAAAACACACTTACAGCAATTACCAATCCTTTTAGTGCTGATTCTACTTTTGAAGATATTGTATCCTTTACCGAAGATAGCCAACATAACATCTGGTTTACATCAAGCAGAAAGCAGCTTTATTGCTATGATTTTAAAAAGAGAAAAGTAGTTTACTATCGCTTATTTGAAAAAGATATTTATGGTGTAAGTCACCATAAAAACTATGGAATTGTATTAGCTGGCATTGATGGTATTTTTAAATTTGATAGCGCTGCATGTAAATTACTTACTCTTAAAAATTTGCTCTTTAAAAATGCTAATCAATTATTAGAAGAGCCAACCGGTGGATTTTGGTTAGTACGTAACGAAAAGAATTTGTGCCTATATGAAAAGGAAACCTACACCGACATGAGTAGGATTTTTGACTTAATTGGCGAACCTAATTTTAGCATTAAATGTATTTATAAAGAACAAAATAACATTTGGGTTGGAACTAATTTTGGTTTAGTAAAGTTTACAAACACCAATAAAAAAATCACTTATTTATTTGGTAATAAATCAACACAAAAGGATTTAAAAAACCACAGTGTACGGGGCATTTGCGAACTTCCTGACAAATCAATTTTATTGGCTACTTACGAAGGTATTTATAAATCAGCTCCACCCTATTCTCTTACCATACCTTTTTTAACAGAGAAAAAAGCAAAGTTTGTTCCTTACGCTTTGCATTACGAAAATCAAACACTTTGGATTGCTAGTGAAGGTGCTGGGCTAATAAAATACAACTTAAAAAACGGCACGATTGAGCACAAAAATAGCTTACCATCGGCAGTTAGGCCCCGTTTTTTATTGTGTATTACCAACGATACTATTAACAACAGATTATTACTTGGATCGTATGCAGGGCTAATTATTTTTGATAAAAAAAGTAATACATTTTACAAGCCTAAAGTAAGCAATAATGGCAAAACTGATAATGCCATGGTTTATCAAATTACTTGGATTGATAATAGTTATTGGCTATGCACCAGCAAGGGTTTATTTAGATGCAGCAGTACACTTGCTCCGCTAAAATTGCCTGCTTACCTGAAGCAATTTTCTGAAATGCCTATATCGTGTATTGAACAGGATAGCGCCAACAAATTAATTTGGATTGGTAGCCTTGGCAATGGATTATTTAGTATTAATCAAGCTACTCAAAAAATAAACAGCTATACATTTTCAAAAGGCTTTCCTAACGACTTTGTGGTAAGTATTAAGCCACAAGATAATGGCCTTTGGGTTGGAACATACAATGGTCTTTGCCGAATTGTGCCAACAACGGGGACACTTCAAAACTTATACAGCGAAAATGGACTTAGCCATAACGAATTTAACCATGGCGCATCATACCTTACCAGTAAAGGCGATTTAATAATTGGTGGCATGAACGGGTATAACATTATTACATCAAACACAGATGAAATGGTGACCAAAAAGAACAGCAAACTTTTTATATCAAAACTATTTTTAATTAATGGCAAGCAAGAATCAACCCTATACAATTGCGCCAATAACTACAACCTAAACCTGCCTACCAATAACAAAGTAATTGAAGTTGAATTTGGGATTGACGACTACAACCAGCCTGAGAACAACATCTTTTCGTACATGATTGAAGGCCTTGATCATGAATGGATTTATACAGGAAACAGAAACTACATTAGACTAACCGACCTTAAACCTGGCAATTATAAACTATACATAAAAGGCGCTGGTACAACTGGTAATTGGTCGACCAATATATTATGCATAAACATAAATGTGGATGGTTATTTTTATCAAAAATGGTGGTTTATATTAATGGTGTTTATGCTTATTCTTTTTACAGTAGTTATATTTTATCGTATAAAACTTAATCAGCTAAATAAACTTGCTCATTTACGTTTACAAATATCAAGCGATTTACATGATGAGGTTGGAAGCATACTTACTGCCGTGGGTATGCAAGCCGAAATACTTAAACAAAGCAACCAAGAAAACAACCAAAGCACGCTAAATAAAATTGCTGAAACCAGCCGACAAGCGGTATCAAACATGCGCGATGTAATTTGGAGTATTGATGCGCGTAACGATAAATGCAGCGATTTAATTGACCGTATGCATGAGTACATTAACTTGGTTGTAGATAATGATTATATGACTTGTAGGTTTGAGAAAAAGTTAGATAACCACCATAAATCAATTGACTTGGTGCTGCGCCAAAATACCTTTTTAATTTTTAAAGAAGCCATTAATAACATTGTTAAACACGCGCATGCAACCCAAATAGATATTGTGTTTACATTAAATAACAAAGAGCTATCGCTTGCCATAAAAAGCAATGGAAGTGGCAATGGCAAACATAAAATGGGAATGGGTATACAAAACATGGAAATGCGAGCTAAAAAAATGAAGGCCAAACTAACTTTAGATAGACTAAACAACTATCAACTATTTCTTTTTAAGCAATTTAAAAAGTAGTACATCATTATGTATAAATAAGTATTAAGTTTACTCATCATATTAGCATTTTATATAAGCATGATTTCAATTCTTATTATAGAGCAAGATACAGATACACAGCAAACGCTAAAAAAAGCACTTGCTTATCAACCTGGTTATAAATTGGTAGGAATATTCCCTAACATGGAATCATTAAAAGTGGCTACTTGGGTAAAAACACCTGATGTAGTTTTATTGAGCACACAGTTACCTGCATGGCAAAACGCAGCGTTTTCTGCTCAAATTAAACAACGATTTAGTAATGCCGAAATTGTAATTTTAGATGTAAGTCAACCTGCACTTAAGGCCGAGGTTGAACAATTGCACTTAAGAACTAGTTTAAAACAATTAACCGAAGTACATCATCAAGAAGATAAAAGCATTTTAAACTAAATCAGCTAAGCATTAAGTTTTCATTTTCTTCTTTTTGGCCGAAGGAAATAAAATATTATTTAAAATTAAACGATATCCAGGAGAGTTAGGATGCAAGTTTAAATCTGTTGGTGGTTCGCCCACTTGGTGTTGGTAATCTTCGGGATCGTGGCCTCCATAAAAAGTCCAAGTCCCTTTACCTGATGAACCATGAATATATCTTGCCTCGCCAAGCGTTTTAGTTTCGCCCATTACCAGCACATCACTTTTAATAAACTGCTTACGGTATGCCGTTGTTTGTCCGTAAAAACCCTTTACCACTTTAGTATGATTTTGGCATAACATGGTAGGAACCACATCCCACTTTGCCGAAAAATCAAACAAAGTAAACACATCATTTTGCTCGGTTACCGGGCGTGTTTCGGGTGTATTATCAATGTATGAATACTCGTATTCGTAAGGATTCATTTTTAGTTTAAAATCCTTAAACGCAAATGTGTTTTTATAATTTAGTTTAGCATCGGCATTGTAATCAGCAGGGTCGCCATCAAACATGGTTTCACAAATATCAACACCATCGGCAGCCAAAGCAATATCATAACTATCGGTAGCACTACACATGGCAAATAAAAATCCACCACCAGCTACATAATCTCTAATTTTTTTAGCCACTGCTAATTTCAATTCGCTTACTTTTTTAAACCCATGTTTAGCAGCCATGGCTTCCGACTCGCGCACCTCGGCTTGATACCATGCTGCGTTCTGAAACTGCATCCAAAACTTTCCGTATTGTCCAGTAAAATCCTCGTGATGTAAATGCAGCCAATCGTATGTAGGAAGTTTACCTTCCAATACTTCATCATCAAAAATTGTTTCGTAAGGAATCTCGGCATAGGTTAACACCATAGTAACCGCATCATCCCAAGGTTGTTTTGTTTTGGGCGAATACACGGCTATTTTAGGTGCCTTGTGCAGTTTAACCAATTCCATATTTACCTCGGGTTTGGCAATTTCGGCCAAAATAAATCCTTCTTCGGTATCATTTATTACTTCAAAACTAACACCACGCAGGCGGCACTCTTTTACTATTGATTCGGTATTGGGCAATAAAAAACTTCCATCGCGGTAGTTTAATAACCAATCCACATCTACATCTTGCTTAAGCACCCAATAAGCAATGCCGTATGCTTTTAAATGATTTTTTTGAGCAAGATCCATTGGTACAAGTACCTTGCTGGCCCAACCACTAAGTGTTGCTAAAACTAAAACCACCAATAGTAAAAACTTTTTCATACGCATGTATAACGAGGTTTAGTTGTTAATATTTTCGTTATCGAATTTACGCCAAGTACCTTGGTGTTTCATTACCAATTCTACGACTTCACGCACACATCCATGTCCTCCATTTTTACTTGATACAAACTGGCTAATGGTTTTAATTTCTTCGGTTGCATCAGCTGGGCAGCAAGGTAATCCAACCATTTGCATCACATCAAAATCAGGCCAATCATCGCCCACATATGCAATTTGATTGGGTGTAATAGCCAACTCGCTGCACAAATTAATAAGCACGCTTACTTTATCTTTAACACCTAAATGCAAGTGTTTTATTTTTAAAAAGGCTAAACGTTTTTGCACCCCTACTTGGTTACCACCGCTAATTATAGCCACTTCATATCCTGCCAATAAAGCACGCTCAATACCGTAACCATCTTTTATATTAAAGTTTCTTACTTGCTCACCACTTTCTAAGGCTATTACCATTCCATCGGTAAGCACTCCGTCAACATCAAAAACAAAACACTTTATTTTAGCTAATATATTTTCGGCAGTCATTTTAAACTAATTATTGTACGTGCACCAAATCTACACTTTTTTTTGATGCTTAAGCGCACCAATACTTCCACTTAACAACTCGTATACTTGGCGATACTGAGGAAACTGTTGCAATAAATTTAAATGGGTATTGATGGTATCTAAATCGTTGCGCATTACGGGGCCAGTTTGCACATCAAACGGATTATTGGTAATTGCATTTTGCGCAGTTTGCATGATTAACGGATTTAGTAAATCATTAGGCAAATTACTTTGCTGCAAAATATGCTTGGCAATGCCCATAATATGATTGGTAAAATTATTGGCAAAAACAGCCGCTAAATGCAACGATTGACGCTGTTGGCTATTGGCTAACAATACACGCGTGCTCAATGTTGCGGCTAACTGTAATAGCAGTTGTTCGTCTGCTTTATCAGCAGCCTCAATTAAAATGGGCACCTGCTCTAAATTTGGGGCAGTATTTTTATTAATGGTTTGAAGTGGATAAAAAACGCCTCTTCGCGGTTGCGCATCTAATGCAGCTAAAGACACACTACCAGAAGTGTGAACCAGCAATCCGTTTAGTTTAATTTGCGATGCTGTTTTAACAATAGCATCATCAGTAACGGCCATTAAATACACATCCAAATTTACATCCAGTAACTGCAAATTATCGATAGCCTTTGCACCTTGCAATTGGCTAGCTAAGTGTTGTGCATGGTTTATATCACGACTAAAAACAGTATCAATAACAAAGTCTTTTGCTTGTAAAGCATGGGCCAAGCAAGTAGCTACATTACCCGAACCTATAATACCAATTTTTTGTACCGTGTGCATATCACTATATTTTATGCATGGCTACGTGCCGAGTCTTGTAACCTGCGCACAATAGCTAACAAAAAGCCTATAATCATAATTATAGTACCAGCCCAAACTAAATTAATCCAAGGAAACACAATGGCTTTCATAATCACAAAATCGCCACTCGTATCTTGCTCGGCTGTTTCTATTTTTATGGTTTTGTTTGATGTGTTTACACCCACAAATTTAAAACGTAAACCTACATCTTCTAATACACTTTCAAACTTTACTTCTGAGTTCTCGCGAATACCATACATTGGTGTAGCGTCATAAGTTCCTTTAAGAGTATACACCTTAAGTTCGGCAGCAATAAGCAAACTCAAGTTTTTAATATCCATATTGGCATCTTTTGCATTTGAGTTTATGGCTTGCAAAATAGCGTACCCATTATTGGTATAAATCGTATCACCAGGTTTAACCTCGTGTACTTTTTCGTTTATGTACTTGGTTGATTTTTCTTTAGGCACCGAGCTTACGTATGTAAACACATCATGGCTAATATAATGCTTAGTGTCAGGATTAGCTACCAAGCCCATTTTAGGATTTATCTGTGCGTTTGGATACAAATCAAACTCATAATCAACCTCGCTGCTATTAGGTTTAATTTTTTTGTAGTGAACTTGGTAATAATTATTTACCCATTCGGTAGAGTCAGCACGATATTCAATTTCATAATCGCCCATACGAAGCGGCTTTTTCTTTTCTAAATAAACGTGCTCCATATTTGCTTGTGCATCAAAATCTGGATTAAGCTGCATACCACTTTGGTTAATACTAATTACTTGTTTGTTAGCCGATGAAACCAAAACTCCAATTAATAAAACGGCAAAACCAATATGCGCAACACTTGCACCAGCCATTTTAAACTTGCCGGTTAAATAAGGTTTCATGGTTTGTAAGTTAGCTGTAATGGCATAAACGGCAGCAAACATTAAACCTACGTAAAACCAATTTTCTATTTTAAAGGCAAACATGGCCAATGCCGAAATTACTATAGCTATAGCGGCATGAGTTAATATATTTACAAATGCTTGCTTGGTATTTTTCTTATACTTTAAAAGCTGCCCTACACCTGTTAAAATTGCAATCATAATGGCCAAAGGCATTTGCCATTTGTTGTAATGTAAAATTACATCGCTTGGTGGTGCTAGCTTGGTACCAAATACTTTATTAAATACAGGAATAGATGTGGTAAGTATTACCTGAAATGCAGAAATAACAAGCACTAAGCTACCAATAAACATCCAAAATTCGCGGGTGTATGCATCTTCATCTTTACTGCTGCGTGGCAATTCTTTCCAACGTATAGCAAACATATAAATACTCAACCCTAAGAATACAAAAACAAACAACAGTAATTGACCACTCATGCCTAAATCGGTAAACGAGTGTACAGATGCATTTCCTAAAATTCCGCTGCGGGTTAAAAAAGTAGCATACAGTACCAATAAAAACGTAGCTATCATTAACACTTGAGCTACAATTAACGAATTACCCGTAGTTTTATAAATAATCATTACGTGCACACCCGCAATTAATACCAACCAAGGCACCAACGAAGCATTTTCTACTGGATCCCAAGCCCAATAACCACCAAAACTTAAACTCTCGTAAGCCCAGTAACCGCCCATAATAATACCTGTTCCCAAAACCATTACACTAATTAAAGCCCACGGTAAAGCGGGTTTGAGCCAGCCTGTATAATCGCGTTTCCATAAAGCCGCAATGGCATATGCAAACGGAATGATGGTGGTAGCAAAACCAAAAAACAAAGTAGGTGGATGTATTACCATCCAATAATTTTGAAGCAACGGATTTAATCCATTACCGTCTTTTATTTTACTCAAATAATCGGGTTGTTTAAAAATTGGACCATCAATAGCATTACGCAATAACTCAAAAGGACTGCTTCCAACTTTGTATCCAAATATTTTGATACCAATTAACATAGAGGTTAATACAATCTGACACATCATTACAATGGTCATTACTTCAAATTTCCAGCTTTTAGCCGTACGCAATAAAATATTGCCAATTACTACGTGCCAAAATATCCAAAGTAAAAAGCTACCCTCTTGCCCTTCCCAAAAGCACGAAACCATGTATTGTAAAGGCAAATCGGTTGATGAATGTTGCCATGCATAATGGTACTCGAACAAGTGCAAACGAATAATTAAAAACAACATAAACACGATGCTTAACACTGCAAATGTGTGCGTGTAAAATGCTGCTGTAGCTATTTTTTGCCACGATTTTTCTTCGGGATTATTGGCGGCAAATAAATATGCAAAAGTGGCTATTAGCGCTGTACCAAATGAAACTACTACAGCTAAATGGCCTAGGTTTCCGTAAATAAGATGTTCGCCTATAAATTGTACTTCGTTCACGATATTTTGTGTTTAAAAATAGACTGCAAAAGTAACAATAGTAGGCACATTATTGCCTTGTTGTTGCTTTATTTTACAGCCCAATAAGTATTTGTTATGCATAAAAAAACCTCTTTGCGGCTAAAGTGCAAAGAGGTTTCCTTAAAATTATAATAGTAACTATCCTTGAGGCGCTTGTCCTTCGTTATATTTACTTGGGCATTTTAATAATATTTTACTGGCATCAAAACCTTCGTTGGTCATTTTACCAATAATTACTACCTTTTCGCTACGTTCAAAATCAGCGGGTTCAGGAAATTAGATGAAATTTAAGTTTTTTTAAGTTCAATATTGTCGTTAATAACAACTATTTTTCGTTAAAATTATTACCCAATGAACCCCAAAAACGCCATTAAAGTAATTACTACATTTATTCTATTAACTCTTACAAAGCTTTCATTTTCACAATTACCTATTTTAAACAATATCTCGCCAACAATATCAAATGTTGGTAACCAATGTATAATTACAGGTGATAACTTTGGAGCCAATGCAAACAAAATCAATGTATACTTTGATAACATAAGTGCAACAATTACCGCTATTAACAACAACAGTATTTTTGTAAAAGTTCCTGTTGGCACTGGAAATTGTAAAGTGAAGGTATACAACAATGGCAAAAAGGCTACACGAGAGTTAAATTTCACTTATAAACTCAACTCACCTTTAACGTTAAATACCAACAATATCAGTACCGATAGACCAAACAACGTCTATTATAATGTGAATGCTGAAGGGTTTACTGTAATTAATGTTGATTTGAATGGAGATGCTAAGCCTGATAAAATAATTGCAGATCAACAATTTGGTTATCTTATTTATGATACAATTTATAAACAATACAAAAGATATAACCTTGATTTAGCCACATCAAAGTTGGGGCTTACTACTGGGAAAATTTTTACTGAAGATTTAAACGGTGATGGACAAATTGATATTGCTATTTCGCATGATGCCGATTTGGGCATTGCGAGTAGTGCGTTCACCATATTTTTAAACCAACTCAACACATATAATCAAACAGGAGTTGCATTTAAAAAAATACAAACTGAACTAGAAACAGTTGTTGCTTTACTTGATGCCAACCGTGATGGTTTATTAGATTACCTTATGTATGATGATGGATACTTATATTTATATCATAACACTAGCAAAAATAAGGAGCATAGCTACGTATATGCTGATCGCATATTAAACATTGGAACTATCAACGATATTGAAGTAAATGACTTTAATGGAGATAACAAACTAGATTTATTTGTTAAAAAAACTGATAGCCTTCATTTTTACCCCAATTTATCAGGCCAAGGTATAATTACTAAAACAAGTTTTTCTTCTAAAACGAGTATTGCTACTCCATTAAAACTGGTGTTTGCTGACATGAATAACGATGAAAAAAATGACCTAATTTACATAAGTAGCAATACAATTTATCTAAGGCAAAATGAATCAGTAAGCGGTGGGTCTGTGATCTGGGGAACTCCAATTCAATTGATAAGTGGACATTACTCATTTTTAGTAGCAGATTTAAACGGTGATGGTAAAAAAGATATTTTTGGAGAAAACTTTTGGTCTAACATTGATAGAGGAAGTATATATGAAAACACATATAATGGTGGATTGTATAGTAATACTACCTTCGTTCAACGTAAGAATTTCATGAACTCATCTTTAACCTCATTCACTGTTTTTGACGTAAATGATGATGGGATACTGGAGCTAGGAGCTTTTGTATCTAACAAATTCAATAGCCATAACTTTGTTCTTCCAATAGATTCAAGCAGTTTGGACAACACACTTTCAGGCAAAATCAACAATAAAAAATGGATAAGTGGTAGACCTGCAGGAGTATCTATTTATTCATCACAGAAACCTGATAATTTAAATACCTATACGCTACAAATTTCTGATGAATTTGGGAACTTTAGCAATTCAATATACAGCCAAACAATTCCTTCAGACAGCACTTACATCAAGTTTAATTTTAACGTGCCGTTAGTAACTCAGGAATACCAAACATTTAAAATAAAAGTAACCAGATTAAGTCCATTTTTAGAGCAAATTATAACAGATTCTCTGTTAATTGTGCCTCAACAACCAAATTTAACTTCGGTTTCAAATTTGGGTTTTGGTGCAATAGGTGAAACCCTAACGTTGAATGGAACGGGGTTCAATACTTTAGATAACAAATTATATATCGGAGGCAAAAAGGCTAAAATATTATCGGTACAACCCACTCAAATAATTGCAGAAGTACCCAAAGGAGCAACAACAGGTTATATTATTCACCAATCGGTTGGAGTGACCAAGCGTTTAGACATAAGATTTAATTATAAATTTAACGGCCCTAAAGGAAATAACTTGCTAAAATTTGATGCCCCTAAGTTAATTACGAGCAATAAGTTACCAGTAATAAATGATGTAAAACTTGCACTAGATTTAAACGATGATGGAAATGTAGATATACCAGATATTGAGGAAGGTATTAATCAAACCAAATACCCACTAGACCAGATTAAATTTAAGAAAATAGACAATACTATAAATTGGGAAAATTACAATTTGCATCAAGACTTTGATGGGGATGGAATCCCTGATAAAATAGCTTATTTAAACGGAATTATAACCGTAAAAAACACACCGATAGCTTACACAGGAAGCATCAGAATAAGTGCAGATGACCTGAACAATGATGGATTATGTGACTTGGTAGTAATGCAATACGGTGCTCACATTAAAATATATACAAATATTACGCGAGCAGGAGAAGATAGTATTCAATTCTCGGCCCCAATAATTTATAATGTAGCGAATAGTAATAATATGACATACATTATTGCCGACATTGATAACGACTCGAAAAAAGATATTATTATAGGGCCACTCACACCTAGTTCAACTAGTATTGAATTGTGTAAAAACACTAGCACTGGAAACGCAATTTCTTTTGCAGCTCCTACTGGAATAGGAACTAGTTACCAATCATTAACAGGTTTTTCAACAGCAGACATGAATAATGATGGCTATCAAGACCTTTTGGCCATCAGCCCAATTCTAAGTAATCAAGGTAAGATATTTGTTTTTATGAATAACGGGGTGTTGGCTGGTGGATTTAGCAATACATTTAGTCAGCCTATATCAATACAAATACCACCTTTGTTCTCAACTCTTACAGGTTACTACACTGTAGATTGGGATGGCGATCAAAACATTGACATATATGCATTTAGAGGAGGAATAGACTCTATTTATATTTTAAGAAATACCCAAGTAAACGGAAACTTTAATGCAACTACTATTGAACAAAAAAACTTTGCATTAAAAAATCTTACCATAGCTATACCTATTGATATTGATCAAAATGGCAGCTTTGATTTTATCAATGGCTATGATGAAGTTTATTGTCTAATAAACAACACTCCTCGATTTGTATTTTCAAGCTGTAACAATAGGTTGATACCATCTGACTCACTGAAAGTATATTTTAAAAGAGATGCAAGTGCAAATACTATAATTCAGCTACAGCTATCCGACAGCTCAGGTATATTTGGTACACCTAATATTTTAGCGTCAAAATCTTCAGCAGCAATAACCGATTCTTTATTTACCGTAATTCCTAGCAATATAGTTACCAATAAAAACTATAAAATTAGGTTAGTGAATACCGGTAATAATTCAATTTCTGATACTGTGAATTTGGAAATTACACCTGCTAACCCCCAAGTCTTAAGTACAAGTTTTCAATTAATATCAAATGACACACTTACCATTACTGGCAGCAATTTAAATGAGATTATTGAGGTGAAATTTGGGCTAAGAAAAGGTGTAATTGTAAGCAAAACAGCAAATCAACTTAAGGTAAAATTACCGTTTCGTTCTGTATGCGATTATGTGTACTTAACACACAGCACCGGTATCATTAAATCGCCTAATGAGGTTGTAAATAATTACGTAAAAAGAACTTCAACATCTCAGCTTCCGATTTCGGGCAGTACTGTAAACAAAAAAGTTTCTCTAAATAAAATTGCTAAAACTCTTTGTGATGTAAATAATGATGGATTTATTGATGTTATTGGCACTGATAATAATATTTTATTTGCCATGTTAAACAATCGCGACTCTGTAACTTTAATCAATTATATTGAAATTGGGAAACTAGATCAGACGATTTCAACCGTTACAAAAACAGACTTTGATTTAGATGGTGATGATGATATTCTTTGCCTCTCATTTAACACTATCTATTTATTAGAAAACAAATCGACTATCAATTTTATTAAATTTGAAAAGCCACGTGCTTTAATTGAAAGAGAAGGCGCGATTACTTTTTTCTGTGGTAATTTTACTTCTAAACAAGAGATTAATTTCTTAGTACAAACAACCCAAAATTATTCTACCGATTTTTTTGTTTACCAAAAAACAGCTACTTACAATACATACGATTTAGAAAAAATTGGGCAATTCGGTTATCCAAATCGTGTAATGCAGGCCAAGATTACTGACTTAGATAATAATGGCATAGATGATATTTTAATGAGCAATTCAACAGGCAATGAAATGCGCATTTTTGCAATTGTGTCTCGAACTAATAAATACAGTTGGTTGTTTGATACCATTTCTGTTGGTACAACTATACCTATAAATGAAGTTTATGCCAGTGATCTTGACAATGACCTAAAGAAAGATATTATTAGTAAGTCAGGCACAAACTTGAATTTCCTGAAAAACAATAATGTTACAGGATTTAGCTTCCAACAATTGACAAACATTGGAAACATCAGCTCTAGCTATTTAAGCTCAGTAAATGGAATAAACATTATTGATTTAGATTTTGATGGAATAAAAGACATTGCTGTTGGCGGTTATGTTTTCAGAGGAAAAAACACGTCTCCAGCATCATTGATTAGTAACTATTTTGGAGCTGTAGAGACAACAACCGCAACAGGACTTACACCTTTATTTGGCGACCTAAATAATGATAATAAAACGGATGTAATTAACGCTAATAACTGTGCAATTTTCACTAATGTTTTACAAACCATAATAATTAGCCAACCTAAAGAAGCTTTTTGTATCGGAAATAATGCAACAGTAACATTCAGTTTAAGCCAAATTACATTTGATGCAAATAATACTTTTAAACTTGTATTATCTGATAGTAATGGTAATTTTAATGGAAGTGAGTCTCAAATATTGGCCACATTAAGCGGTATAAACAGTGGAACATTTAATTTTACAGTTCCATCCACATTATCTGCAAACAATCTTTACAAATTTAGAATTGAGTCAACACAACCTGCTGTAATTTCAGATAATGAAATAACTTTCCCATTGATTCAGTGCTTGGGACCAATTAGAGTTGTGCCGAATGTGGCACAAATAGGAGAGCAAGTAAAAATAACCGGTAGTGGTATGGGTGTTCCAACAGAAAAAATTGTGGTTTATTTTAATAAGGCCCGAGCTAAAGTTGTTTTAGCAACAGATTCTGTACTTACGGTTGTAGTGCCTCCAAATGCAAGTTACGGAATGGTTTCGGTTAGTATTGAGGATTATACTTCAACAACATTGTTGCCTTTTACTGTAAAATCATCAGCTAAAAATAAATTCGACTCAACGTGTTTTGGTCCAACCCAAGAAATTGGAAATTTAACAGTAGGATATATTGACAATAACTTAATTGATGCAGACGGAGATGGGTATATTGAGTTTTTTAACAAAACATATAACTACAACCCAACTCTTGACTCCATTAAACTTGAGGATACTTATTTTTCTAACAAACTAATTTATACCAACAATGTTCAGTTAATGTTGGATTTATCAGGAGATGGTGTACCAGACTTCGCAGCAGTAAATAATACCACAAACTGTGGTTCTCCTTCGTATGGAACTTATTTTAGTTTAAAAACAAATTATCGTCAGTCAAAACTTAACTTTTTACGAGAACGAAGTACTACATTAAACAACTTTACATTTCAAACCAATACTTGTTACTCAACCAATCCAAGTTGGTTATCAGGCGATTTTAATTTAGATGGTAGAAATGATGTTTTGGCGCTTCAATCATACGGAAGTCCTGTTGTAATGATTATGCGTTCAGAAACCGCCAATAAACCTTTTTATAAATATAATTTACCGACTCAATCTATCCGTTCAAAACAAATGACAAATACAAATACGCCCGAGAACGTATATGTATGTAAAGGCGATTTTAATTTAGATGGTAGATTAGATTTTGCTACTTATAAATCTGTTTGGATTAACAGAATTGATACGGTTATTAATAAAAATGATATCATGAATGGATTAAATCCCGCATTAAACATTAATACCTTAACCACACCAAGAGGCATTTTTTCTGCTGATTTGAATAACGATAACAAAATCGACTTTGGAATTTTTGATGCACAAAACAAATTAAGAATTTACCTCAATCAGTCAACTACGGGTAACTTATCTATCGCACAAGACCATTTCATCATTCAACTTTCAAGCATACACAACGAAGCTATTTTAGAGGACTTAACTGGTGATGGTAAACCTGAGCTGATTTTGGGTAACACAATTTACAAAAACACTTCAAATGCAAATTCAATAACATTCGATACCGTAAATAAAGTTGTAATAAAATACAATCATCCAATTGTAACTTATCTTCGTTTTTTTGATATGAATGGAGACGGAAGATTGGATGCCATAGGAAGTACTAATCAGGATAAAATTATTTTCATAAAAAATCAATTCCCAGTATTTGGTGTAAAATATCCTACCAATAGTTTTTGCTTTAACGATTCTTTAGTTGTTGAACTAAATTCACTTGATTACAATTTTGGTATTGCGAATAATTTCACGCTTCAACTATCTGATTCTTTAGGCTCTTTCTCCAATCCTACTTTACTTAGTAATGTAACACGTGTAGGTAATCTATTTAAATCACCAATGCCTCCAAATGTTGGTTCAGGCAAAAATTTCAAAATCAGAATCATTGCTTCAGCGCCATCAGATACAAGCAGCTTGCCACAGTTTGGATTTGAAATTAAACCATCATTTAATGCACCTAATTTAATTAACATAACTGGCATAAATGTAGCCTGTGTTAGTGATAGTATTTTGTTACAAAGCTCATCACTAAACCCATTGTTTGGATATAAATGGACACCCACTAGTGATACGATAGACAGAAATTCAACAACTGTTATTAAATACGCAAAACAAACCGGATTATATCAAGTTCAGACAACTTATGATGGTTGCACCACAAACAGCAACAGTATTCAATTAACGTTTAATACAAACCCTATCAGTAAATTTTCATTGGGAATAAACAATAAAATTTGTTCGGGAGATAGCATATTACTTATTGCAGACACAATTGCAAATGGAAGTTACAGGTGGTACAGAAACAATTCCTTACTAGCCGACACATCAAGTAAAATAGCAATTAAAGATTCGGGCTATTACAAATTGAAGCTTACTAATCAGAATAATTGCATTACATTTAGTAGAGATACATTTGTAAGTAAAGTAAATAAACCTATAGTATCAGTAATTCTAAACAAACCTTCTTCTATTTGTTCAGGTGATAGTATAAACCTATCGTCATCAAACATAAATAACAACAAATTTAAATGGCGTTTAAATGGTAGTGTTTTAAGTAATGATTCTCTTGCTACTTTAAGTGTTAAAGCATCAGGAAACTGGGGCCTTCAAATTATTGATGCAAACAATTGTAAATCTATTTGGGTAGATACGCTAGTAACAGTTAATAATAATCCGGTTGTAAGTTACACCTTAAATCGCTCGGGCACTTGCGAGGGCGATAGTGTTATAATTACTGCAAATTCAAGCGGCACAAACACTTTTAATTGGTACAGAAACCTATCATTACTTAATAACGATACCATAAACACCCTAACTGTTAAAAACAATGGTTCGTATAAAGTAAAAGCTATCAATAGCTTTGGTTGTACCACTCTACTAAACGATACTTTAATTTCATTCAACCCTAAACCGTTAAATACTTTATCATATACAGGCAATAACAAACTTTGCAATAAGGATAGCGTTATGCTTAGCGCACCGCAAGTAGTTGGATACAAATATAATTGGTTTAAAAATGGAATAGTTTTACCTAATGACACAAACAATACATTAAAGGTTAAAAACTCTGGAAATTACTTGGTAATTACCCAAAATCAATTTGGATGTATTAATAGTTCAATAGATAAACAACTAACTTTTAATCCATTGCCAATTATTAAGCTAACTCCTTTAGTTAACCAAGCAATTTGCAATGGCGATAGTGTAATCGTAGCAGCCCAAACCAATACAACAACACAAGTATTAAATTGGTACAAAAACAATCAACTCTTAACATCAATAGCAAATAGTATCTTGGTTAAAGAGCAAGGCTATTATTATGCTATAGTGGTCGACTCTAACCTTTGTAAGGGTTATACAGATACAATAAGCTTAATTGTAAAAGCATTGCCAGTAGCACAAATTTTTCACACTACTCCAACAACATTTTGTTCGGGAGACAGTGTAATTTTAAACATAAGTAATAACCAAACCAACCAGGTTAAGTGGCTTTATAATGGTAATATTATTAGCAATAATATTACAGGATTAACAGCCCGACAAACAGGTCAATATGCGGTTATTATTACCGACAGTTTAGGTTGCACTAGTATGCCTGCCAACATTAATGTTACAGTAAACAACTTACCTATAGTAACCTTACTTGCCAATAATGGGGTTACATTCTGTCAAAGTGATAGTTCTATTCTATCAACAACATTTAACACCAGTAACAAATACCAATGGTATATTAATAACCTGCTATTAGTTAATGATACACTAAACAATATTGTTGCAAAAACTTCAGGACTATACACTTTAAAAGTAAAAGACTTGAACAGGTGTGAGCAAAAGGCTGACACAACTATTACTGTAAACGCGTTACCGGCTAAACCTTTAATCACTAAAGAGTTAAACGAGCTTGTGTCTTCTGCATCAAACGGAAACCAATGGCTATTAAATAAACTTTTAATTCCCAATGCTACATCAAAGCGTATAACCATTAGTCAAATTGGCAATTATCAAGTTTTTGTAACTGATTTGAATGGCTGCAAGTCAGACACCTCTAGTCCATTTGTGTACTCATCTGTTGCCCAAATTATTGATGTTGAAAATTTAATCAATCTATACCCTATTCCCGCAAACCAAAACTTTAGTTTAAGTAGTACTTATCCTATAACTGAATTGGTAATTAACGATTGGAGTGGAAAAGTAGTACTGAATAAAACCATTGAAAACTCGAACGAAATAATCAATGTTGCGAACCTAGCCTCTGGAGTTTATGCTGTTAAACTATTGGTAACTAACGTAGGTTGGATTACAAAAACAATTTCAATTGTAAGGTAAAAACATCAATAAAAAGCATCGTGTTTAAACCACAGATAGTATAAAAAAAGCCCGGTTGATAAATAATCAATCGGGCTTTTTTACGATGCATTAATTATAATAGTAACTATCCTTGAGGCGCTTGTCCTTCGTTATATTTACTTGGGCATTTTAATAATATTTTACTGGCATCAAAACCTTCGTTGGTCATTTTACCAATAATTACCACCTTTTCGCTGCGTTCAAAATCAGCTGGTTCAGGCGCATGGTAAATAACTTTGCTTTCTTTACCGTGTTCATCAATCAAATAAAAAGTAAATAAATTAGCATTGGCTTGAGGGTTGTACTCGCGTGGTTTTTCTTTATTTAAAGTCCCTACCACATGGTATTCCTTTTCTGGATTTTCGGCAGCGGTTTCAAATCCCTCGTAAGTACTTGCATCACCATAAGTACTAATAATGGCACCAATGGCAACAGCTATAATAGCAATAAGTATAATGTGCGTTTTTTTCATGGCAACTTACTTTTTTTCAAGCTTAGTTAATTTTCGATCTATTGATATAAGGTAAGCAACAATACCTACAAATATTACGGCAATTACTCCCACCACTACATCAAACTTTTGGGTTGATGCTGCTTGTGTGGCAACTTGCGCCTGCATTAAAATATTCATCATCATTATTTAATTATTCGTTGTTATACTTTTTTTGCTCTAAAAAATTTTTGCGTATTCCTAAATCAGCAATCCAATAGCCAATTAATGTCCAACCAATTACAGCTGGGTAAAACACCAAACGTAATTTACTATCTAAATCGTAGCTATTAAAGCCTGGGTTGCCACCATTACCTGGGTGTAAGCTTGCAGTAAGGCGAGGCAATACAAAAACCAATACCATAAAAACAGGGAAACTGAAAATATTATATACAGCCGAAACTCGCGCACGCTTTTCTTCATCATCAATACTGCTGCGCAAAACCAAGTATGCAAAATACATTAACATACCAATGGCTGCACTATTTAATTTAGGGTCGTTAGTCCAATAATCACCCCAAGTATTTTTAGCCCAAATCATTCCGGTAAAAATTCCCATCATGCCAAACAAAACACCAACTTGCGCTAACTCCGCAGATTTTACATCATCGTTTAAGTTACCTTTACGCAGGTATTTAATAGCATTAACTACCGAACCTAACAAAAGCAATATCATACCAAACCACATAGGCACATGGTAAAACAAATTGCGAATGCTCTCTTCTAAAATTGCTAATTTAGGAATGGGCGTTAACAAACCCCATATCAGTGCATATAAAATCAACACTGCTCCTAGTATTTTCCACCATTTTATCACGCTGCAAAAGTATACTTTATACTGATTTTTGATACAAAATTTTATCGTTATGTGTTACTTCGGGTTGGCCAATAGTTTGCACAGGTTCGTGCTTGCGTTTATTAACTAACATAAATAGCGCTATTGTTGAAAATACAGGTATTAACATACCTAACAAAAACCACCACCGGCCTTTGTAGCCTTTTTGGCGGGCAAGTTCGGCTGTGGCTACCCCCATGCCTATAAACACCGGATATATGATTATCATTTCCATAATTGTGTAGCAAATAACGGAATGCAATTTAGTATCAACTATGATGTGAAGGAAGTTTTTATGCTGATTTAAATCATCTAGCTTATAAAAATACCATATCGTTAATTTTTTCTTATAGCATAATTAAGTCCAATAACTCCTTAAAACATTTAACCTATTATTGCGGCCATGTTTGTTAATACGCTTACCATAACTAAAATTATTGATAGTACTGAAAACACAAAGTGCTTTTACTTTAGTGTTGATGGTGAGTTTAATTACCAACCGGGGCAATACATTACTTTAGTTTTAACCATTAACGGCAGAGAAGTGCGCAGGCCTTACTCGCTTAGTAGCGTACCTAAAATAGACCAAGAGCCTTTTTTTACGGTTAAACTTATTGAAAATGGAGAAGCAACAAGATACTTACACCATAAAGTAATTGTTGGCCAAAAACTTAACTTTATACCAAGCAATGGCCGATTTGTTTTACCCACCCAGCTACCAAAACAATTGGTATTTTTAGCTGCAGGTAGCGGCATTAGCCCCATATTTGCATTAATTAAACAAGCGCTTTATTATACAACTACCGAAGTAATATTGTTATACAGCAACAGCAGTATGGCGCAAACTATTTTTTACAACGAGTTGGAATCGTTAAGAAACGAATTTCCGAACCGTTTTAAAATTACCTATTACTTTAGTAACGCAAAAAACTTAGCACAAGCACGCCTCAGCCGTTTAAACCTAGAAGAATTTATTGGGTTGATGATTGCTGAGCCCAAGCAAACTTTGTACTTTACTTGCGCGCCATTTGTATACATGGAAATGGTACAAATTACTTTATTAACCATGGGTATTGATGCAAGCAACTTAATAAAAGAAACATTTTTTTTACCCGAGGAAGATGATGATGATGAAGGTAGCTTAGTTGCCGAAAAAGAAGCCTTAACCTACACCGATAGCCAAGTTACACTTATTACCCCGAACCAAAATTACACGTTTGAAGTAAAGGCACATCAAACCATTTTGCAAGCAGCCCAACAAAATAATGTTCCATTAAATTACAGTTGCGGACGTGGCATGTGCAGTACTTGCATTTGCAGTGTAACTGAAGGTAGCGCTCACATGATCTATAACCAAATACTTACCGATAACGAAGTAAGTGCTGGCCGAATACTTACTTGTACGGCACACGCTCGCACACCATACATTACAATTAAAAACACTTAAGGTATAACCAAATTAGTATTTTCGCATTTATGAAATTAGACATTTTAGCTTTTGCAGCACATCCAGATGATGTAGAATTAGCAGCCAGTGGAACCGTACTAACGCACCTAGCTTTAGGTAAAAAAGTGGGTGTGATAGATTTAACTCGTGGCGAGTTAGGCACACGTGGATCGGCAGAATTGCGCGATAAAGAAGCTGCGAAATCATCTGAAATATTAGGATTAACTGTGCGCGAAAACTTAGGCTTACGCGATGGTTTTTTTGTAAAAGATGAAGCCACCTTGCTAAAAGTTATTGCTGTTATCAGAAAATATCAACCAGATATTATTTTAGCCAATAGCGAGTTTGATAGACATATAGACCACGGCCGTGCTGCTGAACTAATACATGATGCTTGCTTTTTAAGCGGACTAAAAAAAATAACCACGCAACACAATGGCGAAGAGCAATTGCCTTGGCGCCCCAATGCGGTTTATCATTACATACAAGATTATTATACCGAACCTGATATTGTTTTTGATATCACCAATTTTTACGAACAAAAACAACAAGCAATCCAAGCTTTTTCATCGCAATTTTATACACCAAATAGCACCAGCAACGAACCCGAAACTCCAATTTCAACACCAGAGTTTTGGGCATTTTTAGAAGCGCGTGCACGCCAATTTGGACGTATTATTAATGTTAGATTTGGGGAAGGATTTACCGTAAAACGTACTATTGGTAGCAACGATTTAACTAAACTTTTATAACAAACTAGCTTGCTCGGGCAATAAACCAAACTGCGTAAAGTGGTGGGTAAAATGCTTGTAATGAAACCAAAGCCAATGATGATAATCTAACGGGCCAAAAATGTTATGCATAATTTGGGCGTTAGGTTGTTGGACAAACAATTGTTTAAATCGCTGCAAAGCTTGGTGCAATTCACTAACCGCAACCGAAAGGTTTGCGTACTCATGCGGAGTTGGATCAGCAGCAATTGCCGGATTTTTAATTCCTTTTTGCATTGGTCTACCGCTGCGTAAAACTACCGTTTTTACCTGCTCCACTTTTTCTACTGGTGTAAGTAAAGTGGCTTCTAATTCACCTGCACTTACTACCACACTTAGCTTTAAATGTTCAATCATTTGTTGTGCATCCATTGCACCCCAATGTGCTTTAATATTAGCATTTAGGTTAGCTAAAATCGCATCAATATCATTAAATAAAAACTGTTCTAATTCTGCTATTGGTTTCATGTAATACAATTTAATTAAGGCAAGTTAACTTCAATATTTTCGGTATTGGTTATTAGTTGTATCATTTTTACGTCAACATATTTGGGTTCTTGCGCAAACAAACGCATCCGTTCATTACCTACATCAACCTTAATTACCAAACTATCTATTAATTTATGATTGGCTCCGTATAAGTGTACCGTAATTTTTTGCTTGGTGATAAACTGAGCAGCGGCATGGTAATAACCATCGGGCAACAAGCTAAAATCAAGCAAGGTATCGCGCGTATATTTTTGTGCAAATAAATACACCAACCACATATTGGTTACACCATATCCTAATTGTTTGGTGGGTTGATGATATTGCGATGATGAACGATGTATTAATTTAGCAATTTGCTGATTGCTTAACCCGTTTAATGCAGGCCAAACACAAGCTAATGCGCCAGCAAAAATGGGGGTAGCATAACTTGTTCCACTGCCATAAGTAATGCGTCCCCAATCATTAGCCACAGTAACATCAACTCCAAGTGTAACCACATTGGGTTTTACACCATTGGCATTAACCCAACCAATAGATGAAAAGCCTGCTCGTTTAGATTTGGCATTAACTGCACCAATACTTAACACACTGGCCACATCGGCCGGAAAAGCTACCGTACGCCATTTATTATCGCCTTCGTTTCCGGCACTGTTTACTACCATCATGCCTTTATCGTTTGCCAACTTAGCGGCTAGGCTAATCCAAGCTAAATCATTACCCAAGGCTTTTCGCTGATAATTATATTTAGCATCATCAAAAGTGGTATATCCAACAGACGATGAAATAATATCAGCACCACAACTATCTGCAAACTCGGCCGCAATAGCCCAATAAAACTCTTCAACCGGAAACTCTGTAGCCACATCCTCACTACGCAGTAAAACATACGATGCTTGTGGTGCTGTGCCTATAAAATTAAAACTATCTTGGGCAGCCATGCAGCTCCAAACAGCTGTTCCATGTTCATCATCATCAAACACATTTTGCTCGGCTTCCACAAAATCATATACGGCTTTTACTTGTTTAAAAGCATGTGCAAATACAGGGTGTTGATGTGCTTGACTAAATCCCGCATCAATAACTGCTACAAGTGTTTGATGGCCTGTTAAACCCGCCTTGTGCAATACATGGGTTTGGTTAAATTGGGTTTGATTTACAGCTTTACCATAAACCGATAAATTATTATTAATAGAATTATTTTGCTTGGTAACAAAGCGTGCAGCAATACTATCTATTGGCAAAATAACGCCTGATGCTTTGGGCCAATTAGCCTGCCCTACCTCTATAACCTGACGTACAAAATTAAATTTTCGTAAGCTATCTATTGCTTGTTTTGATGAGGCAAAAACAATAGCACAATTAAACCACTTACTAGTTGCATGCACATAAAAACCAGCTTGTTTTATGGCATCAACAAATGCAGGAACAACTGGCAAATCTGTTGGTGTGATTACAATATTACGGCTTTGCTTGCGCAAAATAGCACGCGCTGCTAAAAAGTTTTCGGGTGTTGAAAGCAGGTGCTCCACAGGTTGTTTGGTGCTAAAAAACACCGCAAACTGATACGCTTTACGTGATTGTGCTTGTGTGGTGAAAGGATGTACAACAAGATACACCAAACACAACAACAAGCACAACAATAACCTCATAAAAGTTAAGGAATGTAAGATTGCAACTGTAACTTGTATCTAAAGCCGCGTGTACCGGTAGTTTGCGTGTTTAGCGAGTCGTAATGTAAATTTACCAAACCTACACCTTCGGCATATTGAGCAGTACGGGTAATTTCTTCAATAAAATTAACCACATTACTTTCTTCAATTTTTATGCTGCTGTAAGCCGTGCCATTAAACACGTAAGGTATTTTAAACTCAACCACACGGTACGATTGATAATCGCGGTTATTAAACATATTACCATTCCAACTGTTGCGCATACGTAGCGGGAAAACCAATTTAACCAATCGGGTACCTTCCTCAACGCGCTGCACTTTATTATCGGCAATTTGCGAAGTAAAGTTTCTGCTCTGCATCCAATCTGACGTATCGTTTGCTCTAAAAAATCTACTTATTATGTAACTGGTATTTCCAATATCATCAGTAATGGCATCAGTAATTTGCTCTTTGTATTGATAAAAAAATGTATCAATAGCCTGCACCGGACCATTGTCATCGTAAGCAATCGAATCAACCGAATACAACCAAGTGCTGCCCAATTTTAATGGATAATACTCCTTGCCTATAGAAGGCTCAACAGTATCATAAGCCGAGTTGCGATTACATGCAGATAATATAAAAACCGAAATAGCAATTAGTATGTAGTTTTTCATGTGGTACAAGCGTAACGAATATATGCTAAAATTGGTATTTACAACGGTTACAATTCAAAGCTATTTTCAATCCATCCGCCACCAACAACATCATCACCCTCATAAAACACAGCCGATTGCCCAGGAGCTATTCCTTTCACATCATCGTTAAAAATAACTTTCATGCGGTTACCTTCTTGGTGCAAAGTACTTGTGGTACCCGCATTTTTATACCTTATTTTGGTAATAGCTTCCAATGGTGCATCAAGCTGTGCATACTTACCCATATTTAAGCCACGCACCCACATACCTTTTCGGTTTAAATCCTCTTCTTTACCAAGCACTACGGTATTGGTTTCGGGTACAATTTCTAAAACATACATAGGTTCGCCCAAGGCAATTTCCAAACCTTTGCGCTGGCCAATGGTATAAAACGGATAACCACGATGCTTGCCTAAAATTATTCCATCTTTGGTTACAAAGTTTCCACCATCCACACGTTCTTCTAAACCATCAACCCTACGTTTTAAAAAGCCGCGATAATCGTTATCGGGTACAAAGCAAATTTCATAGCTTTCACTTTTTTTCACCAATTCATCATAGCCCATATCTAAAGCCATTTGCCTGATTTCGGTTTTGCGAAACTTGCCCAATGGAAAAGTCGTACGGGCCAAACTTTGTTGGGTTAAACCCCACAATACGTATGATTGATCTTTATTTTCATCAAGCCCTTTGCTTACTATATACCTGTCATTTTCGGCACGAACTTGCGCGTAGTGGCCCGTGGCAATCAAATCGCAATCCAACTGATTGGCGCGCTTTAAAAGGGCTTCCCATTTAATGTGCGTGTTGCACAATACGCAAGGGTTTGGTGTGCGACCAGCTAAATACTCTTCTACAAAATTTTCGATAACAAAATCGCCAAACTCATCACGTATATCCAAAATCATGTGGTGAATACCGTGCTTAACAGCAATACTGCGGGCATCATTAATAGAATCTAAACTGCAACAGCCAGTTTCTTTTTTACTTCCGCCACTGGTGGCATAATCCCAGGTTTTCATGGTTACACCCACTACTTCATACCCTTGTTCGCGTAACATTACAGCCGTTACTGTACTGTCTAGGCCACCGCTCATGGCCACTAAAATTTTTCCGTGTTTACTCATATTTTCAAAACATTTCAGGGTAAATAGCCCTGTTGATTGAACAATTATTTTTATGTGCAGCAAAAGTACTGCTGATAATTAAGTTTTTAATGATTTATTTTTTTTAGGCTTAAACCATACTATATTCACATTATCAAACAATCTAAAATATTAAACATGAAAAATACCCTTAAACTAATGGTGCTTGCTTTTATAGTAATGGTTAGCACCCATGCTTTTGCTCAAAAAAATGGTGGTGCTAAAAAACACCATGGCAACCACGAGATGCACGGCATGAAAGGCGATAGCGCTTTTGCAAAAATTAGCGCTCGTTTAAATTTAACTCCCGACCAACAAACTAAACTAAAGGATATTGCCAAACAAAACCGCATCGAAATGAAAGCGGTAAAAGAGGCCAACAAAACTGCATCAAAAGAAGATAAAAGAGCAGCCATGATGGCCCAACGCGATAAAAATGAAGCCAGAATTAATGCCATTTTAAACGACACACAACGTGCTGAGTTTGCCAAAATGAAAGCGGAAAGAAAAGCCGAAATGAAAAAGAAACATGCAGAAATGCGTCAGAAAAAACAAAGTGGTAAACCTGCTAAAAACATAGAGAAAAACGATAAGGATGAACCTAAAGATGACGAGTTACCTGATGATGACTTGTTGTAATTTATAACATAAAAAAAGAGGCTTAGGCCTCTTTTTTTGTTACTTATTGTATGCTTTTTGCAAAATAGCGGTAACAGTAGTTTTAAATGCTTTATTTCTAAATTTTTTAACTGAAGTAATACCTCCAATAACATTGGTTAAAAAGCATTCATCGGCTTCAAACAAATCCTTTATTTCTAAAGGTGTTTCTTGCATCTTAATTCCCAACTTGGTGGCTTTATCTAACAATACTTTTCGCATTACTCCATTTACTGGCCCCTCGCTTAAAGGCGGTGTATATGCGGTATCTTTTTTTATAATAAATATGTTGCTGCTGGTGGCTTCTGCAATTCGGCCATGTTCATTTAATAGCAGCACATCATTTAGGTTATTGGTAGCAGCAAATTTTGAAGCCAATACATAAATCAAAGCATTACCACTTTTAATATTAGATAGGCTAGTGCATGCTTTATAATTTTCGTAATACACATCAAGCTTATCAATACTTAATCGATGTTCGGGCATGGCCCACGATTCGAAAGAAAAAGACACATCATTGCTAGATGGCAAATAAAATCCAGTAGATAATCTACTTATTACTAATCGTCCACGCTTGTTACCCGAAGCTGCATGGGCAAAAACCAAATCGCTAAAATACTCCTCGCCCCAAGCATCAGGCAGATTAAAACCCAATATTTGCGCACTTTGTGCCACCCTATTGGCATGGTAAGCTGCATGCAAAGGCCGTCCATCCACTATTTTTAGTGTTTCAAACAATAAATCGCCATATACATAAGCCCGGTTCTGTGCCATAGTTCAAAATAAAGAAATCTACTCCTAAATTAAAATTTGTGAGCCAATTATTTAAATTTCCTACATTTGCGCACCTTAAATTTAAACTTAAAAATAAAGCTAACACCTTGTTAGTTCAATAAAAAATATGAAAGAAGTATTTATCGTATCATTAGCACGCACACCAGTAGGATGTTTTGGCGGTGCTTTAGCAGGTTTTACTGCAACACAACTTGGCTCAATAGCTATTAAAGGTGCATTGGCAAAAGCTAATATTGCCCCTGAATTAGTAAACGAAGTTTACATGGGTAATGTACTAAGCGCTAATGTTGGCCAAGCACCAGCTACCCAAGCTATGATTGGTGCTGGTATTCCAAATACAGTTCCTTCTACTACGGTAAACAAAGTATGTGCATCGGGTAGTAAAGCTATTATGCTTGCTGCGCAAAGCATTATGCTTGGCGCTAATGATGTAGTTGTAGCTGGTGGTATGGAAAGCATGAGTAATGTTCCTTATTACTTAGATAAGGCACGTAACGGATACCGTTTAGGCCACGGCCAAATTACTGATGGTTTAGTAAAAGATGGTTTATGGGATGTATACAAAGATTTCCATATGGGTAATGCTGGTGAGTTGTGTGCACGTGAACATAACATTACCCGCGAAGAACAAGATGCATTTGCACAAGAAAGTTATGTAAGAGCACAAGCTGCTTTTGCAAAAAAAGGATTCGATTCAGAAATTATTCCTGTTGAAATTCCGGTGCGTGGCAAAGACCCTATTTTAATGACAGAAGATGAGCAGTACACTAAAGTTAACTTTGATAAAATGAAAACTTTAAAACCTGCTTTTGATAAAACAGGTACTGTTACTGCTGGTAACGCTTCGCCTTTAAGCGATGGTGCAAGTGCTTTAGTTTTAATGAGTGGCGATAAAGTAAAAGAACTTGGCTTAAAACCAATTGCACAAATTATTGGTTTTGCCGATGCTGCTCACGCACCTGAGTGGTTTACTACTGCTCCTTCATTAGCCGTGCCTAAAGCTTTAAAAATGGCTGGCGTTGATATTAATAACGTAGATTATTTTGAGTTTAACGAGGCATTTGCTGTTGTTGGTATTATTAACAATCGCTTACTTGGTATAGATAGCAAAAAAGTAAACGTTTATGGTGGTGCAATTGCATTAGGCCATGCATTAGGTAACAGTGGTAGCCGCATTGTGGCAACACTAACTAGCATTTTACACCAAGAAGGTGGAAGCATTGGTGTTACCGGAATTTGCAACGGTGGCGGTGGTGCATCAGCATTAGTTATTAAAAAAGTATAACCTAAAGGTATATTCATAAAGTAAAAGCACTCTTCGGGGTGCTTTTTTGTTTTATAGCAAATTGAACTGCTGTTTTAACTAACAAAAAAAATTAGGCTTAAATAGGGGTAATGTTTTATCGGGGTGTCTTACCTACAAACAGATAAAAAAATGAAAAAAATAATCATTACCACATTGGTATTAGGCACACTGGCTATGTTTACACAATCGTGCAAAAAAGACACCGAAAGTTCAACTCCTGTAAACAACACTCCATCTAACACGTTTAATAAAACAAAAGTTGATGGAACCGCAACCGTAAAGCTTGGCAACCTCACACAAAATTACAGCAATGCCTTGGCTTTTAAAGATAGCACTCAAATTAAAAAATTTGTAGCCTTTTGCGATAACGATACTTTAGGATTAACCTTGGTGTTTGGCAGTACTGCTATACCTGCTACAAATCAAACCTATAAAGTAATTTACAATGCTAATGCAGTGATTGCTGCCGATGAGGTATATGTATCGGCTTACAATTACATAACTGGCGATAAAGAATACTTCGGTAAATCGGGCACTGTAAACTACACCATAAACAACGGTAATATTACTATTAGTAGCAACAATGTAATAACCGAAGCTGATGGAAGCAATCAGCCCACTGGATTAAACTTCAGCCTTCAGTTAAAATAAAAACCACCCATAAATAAAAAGGGCTTCCTGCAGGAAGCCTTTTTTGTTTGCTAAATATTATTATTAATGCTGATGCGTTTTTATGATATTTACACCCGTTATGAAATCAATCATTTTTACAATACTTTTTGCATTTGGCTTAATTGGCGTACAAACTACCAAAGCGCAAAAATTCCCTTTGGGCTCTATTAACCGAATAGATTCGTTAAGCCTTGATTCGTTAAACGATATCGAAATAAGATTAGAAGGCTTGGGTAAAACCATGATTATTTCTTCTGACGAAAAAGAAAGACTTACTTCTGCTTATCATTTTGTAAAAACATTTGTACGAGCACTGCGCATTCAAAACTCCTATTTTTATAATTTCGATACCATTAAAAATATTTCGGTACTAACATCGCCCGACAATAAGTTTAGGGTAATTACCTGGAATTTGGTTTTAGACAATGAAGCCTTTAGAAATTATGGTGTAATTCAGCTTAACCCTGATTACATTAAAACAGTAGCCGATACCACTAACCTACGCCCATACTACCCGCTTATTGATAAATCTGAGTTGTATAAAAACGCTTTAGATACTACAGCTACCAACGAACATTGGTTTGGTGCCATTTACTATAAAATTGTAGCCAATACCTATAAAAAACAAACCTATTACACCCTTTTAGGTTGGGATGGTAACACACGTTTAAGCAACAAAAAACTAGTAGAATCTTTATACTTTGAAAACAACACACCAACCTTTGGTGCCCCTATTTTTGATTTAAAAGATAACCGCTTTAAAAAGCCACTTAAGCGCATGATTTTTGAGTTTAATAATAGTGCGAGTATGGTTTTACGATTTGAAACCGATAAGCAAATTTTGGTTCAAGAAAATGTTGCACCTACCCGCCCGCAAGACTATGGTCACCCAGAAACTTATGTACCCGATGGCAGTTATGACTTTTATAAATTCAGTAAAAAAACTGGTCGCTGGGAAAAACAGCCAGGTATGTTAAAAGAGTTTGATATGCAGAAATAAGCTAGTGCTTAACTGCTAACAAACTATCGTTATTAAAAGCATGCACACCTTTAAAATCTTGAGCGGCATAATAACGCATGGCATTGGCTACTTGCTCTACTTCAATAGCTCTGTACTTTTTTAATGCACCCGAAAATATCCATTTAGTTACGCGCATTAAGCGCTGGGCAATCCACTCGCCCAACCTAAACTCAACCCGCTTTGCAAGCAATAAACTTGGCCTTACCACAATAATAGTTGGATAAGGTAGCGCAGCCACATCATTTTCGGTAACTCCTTTTACTTGGTTATAAAAAATACCCGATGACGAACTTGCACCCATTGCGGTAACATGAATAAACTGCTTTGCACCTTGTTGTAAAGTTATCTGAGCTAATTCAAGCACAAAATCATGATCTACTTTATAAAACTGCTCTTTAGATCCTGCAATGGCAATGGTTGTGCCTAAACAACAAAACACATCATCGGCTTGCATTTGTGCAGCGTAGGCTGATAAGTTTTCAAAATCAACCAAAACAACCGCCAACTTAGGATGCTTAATGGTAATTGGTTTTCGGGCAAGTACAATTACCTTACCATATGCTTTATCTTCAATAAGCTGATATACCAAGGCTTTACCTATTGCGCCCGTTGCGCCTGCCACTAATGCTACTTTCATGTATTTAAGTTAATTGGAGCCCGCTAAGTTAACATTAAAAAGCCAGCTTAAAACACCAATACTTACCCTAAAACATGCCGTATTTTTTTTATTTATACTTTTTATGACCAGTTAATGACCTGAAAATCAACAATCGGAATAATGTTTGAACACTTCGCAAATAGGCTGCGAAGTGAACATCAAACTTTGTATCACGAAATCAGAAAAAAACAACTGTTATGAAAACTCAAGAACAAATGGTTTACACCGTAAAACCTACACAGATTTTAGACAACGCCTTACAGACTTTACACCGCGGTGATTTTACAGAAGCTTTGCACTTATTTAATATGGTGCTTTTATTTGATTCGAGCAATAAAGTGGCACAAACCAAACGTGCCCTTTGTTACATGTATATGGGTAAGCTAAAAACAGCTAAAGATATTTTAGCTAAACTTTTAGAGCAAGGCGAAAACGATGCTGAAGTTTATTTTCATTTAGCAGAGCTATATAAAATAAACTTAAACTATGATGTAGCACTAACTTTTGTGGTTAAAGCGCTTGAGTTAGAAAACAACAGCTGCACTTATTTATTAATGGCTGCCGAGTTATGTTACTTACAAAAGGATTACGAAGAGGCCTTTCATTTTATAAATAAAGCCATTGTACAAAGTCCGTTTAAAAAAGATTTGTACTACTGGCGCGCGTTAGTTTTTGTTAAATTTAATAAACCAGCCATTGCCATTAGCGATTTAAACAAAGCCATTAGCTTAGATGAGCATTATGCTGATGCTTATCGTTTACGTGCACATTGTAAAATGTTATTGGGCGATATTGAGCATTACTTAAACGACTTACGTTTGGCACAAAACGTTGATAACTACAACCATAACCAACGTATTGCTGCATAAACAATAGTTTAACTACTGTTTTTAAGGCATTTAAAAGTAATTAGGTGGCAGTAACAGCATGGTATTGGGTAAATGAGTGTGTATAACAATGGGGTTATACACAAGCTATCAACAAAAAATAATATTATGTGAATAACACCACATTGGCTCGAGGTATTTTGTGCGTATCTAAACGGTTTGGCTTGATACATATTTTGGCAAGTGGTGTATATTTACAACATCAACCCTATAAAACAAAAGCACTGATTATAAACACTTTAAGTATACAAAATGGAAGAGAAAGTAACCGTATTAGCGAAAAGAAAGACAACTGCTTTATTATTTGATTATTGCATGGACCAAAAGGTGGTATTCACCGTTTCGCCTCGTCCGATGATTAATGATGAATTTGAAATTGATGTAGAGATTGGAAACATAAAACAAGCTATTGCCTTGGGTATGTTTTTAAAAGAAAATAAATATGATGTTTTTGGCTTAGGTGAGTTTGCTAAAATTAAAACTAACGCAAACAATGGCGCTAAAAAAGCCGACACAAGCATCGACCTAAATACTAGTAAACCTGCAGAAGAAGCTGCGCCTTTACTAAACTTTTAGTTAACACAAAAACCCGGTAACACCAAGTTGCCATGTTTTAATATGTTTCTTTTTTGATTACAGAAAAGCCCCTTTCGGGGCTTTTTATTTTTTTATTAATGTTGAGATTCTTCCATTAAAAAAGGCTTGATAAACTGATCTAAATCGCCATCCATTACGCCTTGCACATCACTTGTTTCTACATCGGTTCGTAAATCTTTTACCAACTTATACGGATGAAAAACATAGTTACGAATTTGTGAGCCCCACTCTATTCGCTTTTTACCAGCCTCTAAAGCTTGTTTAGCCTCATTGCGTTTGCGCATTTCCATCTCGTACAATTGCGATTTTAGCATTTTGTAAGCACGCTCTTTATTGGCACTTTGGCTTCGCTCAACTTGGCAAACAATAACAATTCCTGTAGGTTTATGGGTTAGCTGAACTTTAGTTTCAACCTTATTTACATTTTGCCCTCCTGCACCACCACTTCTTGATGTTTGAATTTCTACATCGGCATCTTTAATTTCAATTTCTATACTATCATCAATAATAGGATAACAATATACAGATGCAAAAGAAGTATGCCTGCGTGCATTGGCATCAAACGGAGAAATACGCACCAAACGATGAACACCATTTTCGCCTTTTAGGTAACCATAAGCAAAATCTCCTGTTACTTCAATCGAGCATGATTTTATACCTGCTCCATCACCTGGCTGTTCTTCTACCACACTTGCCTTAAATCCATGTTTATCTGCATACATAATATACATACGCATTAGCATCTCGGCCCAATCCTGGCTTTCGGTACCACCAGCACCTGAGTTAATATGAAGAATACAGTTAAACTGATCTTCTTCATTACTCAACATATTTTTAAGTTCTAAAGCCTCTACCGTTTCTTGTGCCTGCTTATAGGCTAAATCTACTTCTTGTTCTGTTGCCTCGCCCATGCCAAAAAACTCAAACAAAACAGTTAGGTCTTCAATGGCTGTGTAAGCATTTTCATAAGCATCAGTCCAAAGTTTTTTCTGTTTAATGCTTTTTAAAATTTGCTCCGCACGTTTGGGGTCGTCCCAAAAAGAAGGTTGTAAACTTTGGTTTTCTTCGTCTTGTATTAAAACTAATTTACCATCAACGTCAAAGATACCTCCTTAGGTCTTCAACCCTTAGCTTCAACGCTTTTAATTGCTCAGCTGTCATATCTGTTATTTTAAATTGGTATTCATAAAAAAAGGGTTGAATTGCTCCAACCCTTTTGTATTATTTTTAATGCTAATTAGCGAATAGAACCTTCAAATTCTGGATTACCAAAATATTTAATAAACTCTACATCATCTTTAGCCATTGCACGTACATTAGCGTTTAATTGTACAGCACGAGTTAAGTTAGTAGTAACTACATCGGCTTTGTTTAATCTAGCACCAGCAATTGCGCGTAAGTAATATAAATCAGCAGTCATTTGCTCTTGAGTCATATTATCGATAGTAGTTTTTGCACCTGCAGCATCACCATTTAATAATTGTGCTAATGCAGTATTAAAATCTTTTTTACCCGATTTGTTAAACAAGCTCACAGCAGTTGCATAATCGCCTTTTTTAATTGCTATAATAGCTTTGTTGTAGCTCATATCAGCACCTTTTGCTTCTGCTTGTTTGTATAACTCTTCTGCACGTGTTACGTTACCTGCATTTTTAGCAGCAACACCTAAGTTAGCCAAAACAGTAACATTTTCTGGCGATAATTCGTTTGCACGAGTTAATTGAGTGTTTGCGTTTGTATAATCGCCAGCAGCTAAGTACATAGCGCCTAAATTATTGTAACCTCTCCAATCGTTAGGGAATTTTGCAACAAACTTGTTGTAAATATCCATACGTTTAGTGTTATCGGTAGTAATGGTTGCTAAATGTAATAATTCAACATCTGTTAACGAATCAACAGCTAAAAAAGCAAGCAATTCAGCATCAGTTTTTAAAGGCTCTTGACCTTTAACTACTAATTCAGATTTACGCAATTGAGGTAATAAAGTTGTTTTAATTTTATCCCATGATTTAGCGTGATCTCTTCTAATTAAACCTTCTTTTTCTAAATCGCCAACCGATGGGTTGTTGATGATAGCTACAATAGCAGCTTTATCAGCTAATTTAGAAGCTTCAACCAATTTAGCTAAACCAGCCCAATCTTCGGCAAGGGTTGAACCCATTGATAAATTTTGGTCGTTTACCTCGGTAAAGCCTAATTTTTTCAATTCTTTTTTCAAGTAGCTAAACGTAGAGTTTGCACGACCTTGAGATAAACCTGAGTTACGTTGTAACTCACCTTCAGGAGATGCATAGCCATTAATAGCTAAACCTTTAACCATCCAATTTTTATTGGCTTTTAAAGCTTTCTTTAATAACTCTAGTTGTTTTTTGTTACTTAAATCTTTACCAGCTTTAAAGTTGATATTAAAACGATCAACATCTAAAGGGAAATAAATATTAACTGACTTGCTTGATTCTTTAGCTGTGTAAGCTGTGTTATCAAACGAAGTTGTTTCTGTTGATTTTACTAACAATGCAGTTGTAATGGTTCCTTCTGCTAAAACTTTATCAGCATAAGTAACACCTTTAATTGCAGGTAATGTTTGATAGTTGCCTTTAACTTTAACGGCAAATGTTGGATATAAAGTAGCACGTTTTAAATCCGAAGTGTATGGGATTTTTTCCGTGAAAGTAATTTTACCTCCAGTTTTCGAGTTAATTTTAAAATCTACCGCTTCTACTACTTTTTCGCCACCTAAAGTTACAGCTTTAAGTTGCACATCGCCTTTAGCGGTTTTTAAATAAGGTTGAAACTGCACGTTTGCTTTTGGATTAAATGATTTTGCGGGAACAGTTGCAGTCATTGTAATCAAAATAGAATCGCCCTTTACCTCTAAAGGATTAGGATTAACCGTGTAATTGTTGGTACCCATATTGGTTTTTACTCCACAGCCAGAAGTTATTGCAGCTGCAGCAAACACAAAAGTGTACGAAACCTGTTTAAGTAGTCTCATGTTTTTTTATAATTTTGCAAGTGCAATTATAAGGCGAATTGATTTATTTTACCGCACTTAATTTTTAACATTTTAATACAACCACATTTTGTACATCATAAAAATAAAAGGAAAAGCAAAAATACCTGATTACGTGCAGCTTAGAGACAATAACTTTACGCTAATTGCCTACTTCAGAACAGACAGACCCGAGCGTGCATTAGAAAAATGTGGATTAGGTGATAAAACTGAAGCAATTTTTAAATTACTTGCAGAAATTCCGTTTGGTAAAATGCATAAATTGGAATGGTAAAAATTATGGAAACACCAGAAACTGTTATTGAATTGGTTGATGCGCAAGTTTTTCAAGGGCATAACCTTATATTAAGCGATGTTGATATTAGAATTAACAAAGGCGATTTTTTTTACTTGGTAGGACAAACAGGCAGCGGAAAAAGTAGCCTATTGAAAACCATGTATGGCGAACTTTTTTTACAAAAGGGAGCGGGCAAAATTGCTGGTTTTGATTTAACGAGCTTAAAACCTAAAGATGTTCCGTTTTTACGCAGAAAACTAGGCATTGTATTTCAGGATTTTCAATTACTTACTGATAGAACTGTTTATCAAAACCTATCGTTTGTATTAAAAGCCACCGGTTGGAAAGATGAAAACCAAATAAAAAACAGAATTGCGCAAGTATTAGAATTAGTGGGCCTACAAACCAAAGATTTTAAAATGCCGCATGAACTTAGTGGTGGCGAGCAACAGCGTGTGGTTATTGCCAGAGCTTTGCTTAACGAACCTGAAATTATTTTGGCTGATGAACCAACAGGCAACTTAGATCCTAAGGTAAGCGATGACATTATGAATTTATTGCACAGCATTGCACAACAAGGAACCGCTATTTTAATGGCTACACATGATTATCGCATCATACAAAAATATCCTGGCCGCATTTTAAAGTGTGCACAAGGTTTGGTGGCCGAAGCATCTTCGGTTAGTGCCATTATTTAATGTTTATTTTTAGCTTGTTTTATTAAATGATTAGTCAATACCGCACTTACAACCCAGCCGATTTAAAGGTAATGGAGTTGCAAGGATTACTTCAAGGAGCTATTGCTCCTCGCCCAATTTGCTTAGCAAGTACTATTGATGCTGATGGAAATGTTAATTTAAGTCCGTTCAGTTTCTTCAATATGTTTAGCACCAAGCCGCCTATTTTAATTTTTTCGCCTGCGCGCAGAGGTAGAGATAATACCACCAAGCATACACTCGAAAACGTGCATGAAGTAAAAGAGGTTTGCATAAACATTGTAAACTACGCAATGGTGCAGCAAACAAGTTTAAGCAGTACCGAATATGGTAAAAATGTAAACGAATTTGTGAAAGCTGGTTTTACCGCAGAACCTTCTGTTACCATTAAGCCGCCACGTGTTAAGGAATCTCCCGTGCAGTTAGAGTGTGTTGTAAACCAAATTGTACCTTTAGGCACCGAGGGTGGTGCAGGTAACTTAGTAATTTGTGAAGTTAAACTCATACACGTTAATACAGATGTACTAAATGCAGTTGGAAAAATTGATCAACAAAAAATTGATTTAGTAGCTCGCTTAGGTGGCGATTGGTATGCCCGTGCTCATGGCGATGCATTATTTGAAGTACCCAAACCACTAACTACTTTAGGCATGGGGGTTGATGCTTTACCTGATGAATTTAAAAACAGTAAAATTCTTACGGGTAATAATTTAGGCATGTTAGGCAACACAGAAATACTACCAGATGCAAGCGATATTGAGGTATATAAACGCATGAATAAAGAGTTACTTCATGCGCATCAAACGCTAATTGGTGATGAGTTAATAGAAGCTAAACATAAAATTGCGCACGATTTACTGGAGAAAAAAGAAGTAGAGAGCGCATGGAAAGTTTTACTGAGCTAAACCAAATGCTATAAAATAAAAAGGGGCAATACACTGATGTACTGCCCTTTTTTATATTGTAAATTGATGTTTAAAATTTATTCTTCCACATCATACTTTCCACTGGCTTAACACCACGTTTGTTGTACTTGGCATTTTTCTTGGTGTTGTACATGGTTTCAATATCACCTTCAACCACAAAATAAATAAGTTGCCCTATTGGCATTCCGGCATATATACGCACAGGTTGGGCACACGATATTTCTAATGTCCATGTGTTGCAAAATCCAACATCACCTTTACCAGCTGTTGCGTGTATATCAATACCCAAACGACCAGTACTGCTTTTACCTTCTAAAAAAGGAACATGTGCATGCGTTTCTGTATACTCTGCAGTAACGCCTAAATACAAGGTATTAGGCTGCAACACAAAACCTTCCTGCGGGATTTCAAATGTTTCAATTTTGTTATGCTCACGTGCATCAAGCACTCTATCTTTATATGTGGCTAAATAGCGGCCCAAATGCACATCGTACGAGTTTGTACCTAAACATTCTGGCTTAAAAGGTTCAATTAATATATTTCCTTTTTCTATTTCTTCAAGAATTCTTTTGTCTGATAATATCATGCGTTAAAATTTTAAGCGTGCGCAATATAAATGGGTTATGTAATTAACTAGATAACATTTTTTAAACATTGGCCATTTTGTTCTTAAACTTCATGTTTCGGTATGCCTTAAACCAACTTGTTTGCTGAAAAGTTCGTATAAACTTTACTTTAGCCCATATTACAGGATACAACAATAAGTTAGCTAAAAACACATGCAATGGAAGTAGCTTACCAATATAGCCCAAATACTCGCGGTAGCCTTTCATACGCTTGTGGTATGATGCGCCTTGTATATCGTAAAATGCCACTACTCTATCTACAAAAAGAGCTTTGTTTTCATAACGTTTAAAAAAAGTCATTTGCCATTTGTTATCAGCCATAATTTTTAAACTAGCGTCTAAATAAGGCATATAATCAAAAACAGTTTTGCGTGTAAATGTGGTTTGATGACAAATAGGATACTTAAAATAAAAATCGCTAAACGTTACTTTATGGCCACCAACGTAGTTTACACCTGTTGGTTCGTTAATGGTTTGCATTTTGGCATAAATAAAATCAACACCCGATAAATCTTTTTGATTAAATAAATCGGCCAAAACATTATCGTCAAAAAACGAATCACCCGCATTTAAAAAGTATAACCACTCGCCTTTTGACGCCTTAATACCTTTATTCATGGCATCATAAATACCTTTATCGGGCTCGCTAATTAAAGTACCAATGTATGGCAAAAACTGCTTAGCTACGTTTACGGTATTATCCTTACTTCCTCCATCTACAATTACCAATTCAATATTTTTATACGATTGGTTGATGGCACTTTGAAGCGTTTCGGCCATTAAATGCTCGGCATTGTAACATACCGTAATTAAACTAATTAATGGATTACTCATTTAAAACGAACAATTGCAGCCTTTTTTACCTCTACCCTTGCTAGCCTTGCAAGATGAAGTACTAACAACAGTAAATACTAATGCTGCTAGGATGGTGTATGTAAATATTTTTTTAAGCACAAGCAAAATTACTAATAATGTGTAACATTGCAGCAAGTATAATATTATGAAAGAAATAATTGATTTTGTATTACACATCAACCAACATTTACAAGATTTTGTGCAGAGCTATGGCTCGCTTGTTTACGTGTTATTATTTTTAATTGTATTTGCCGAAACAGGCTTAGTGGTTACCCCATTTTTACCAGGCGACTCATTACTATTTGCAGCTGGAGCATTAGCGGCTAATGAGGCCAATAACCTAAATGTATTTTTTATTATTTTACTTTTAATACTTGCAGCCTTAGCTGGCGATAATACCAATTATTTTATTGGAAGATATCTTGCCAAGAAAGGAGAAGGGGCCAAACTATTTGGCATATTTACCATACGCAAAGACTATTTAGACAAAACCCATAGTTTTTACGAAAAACATGGCGCACGTACTATTATTTTAGCTCGATTTGTACCCATTGTAAGAACCTTTGCTCCGTTTGTGGCTGGGGTTGGTAGCATGACTTACCGCAAATACATTACCTATTGCATTGCAGGGGCTATTGTTTGGGTAACCTT
>CAZJHS010000018.1:0-35867 GCA_964545895.1 uncultured Chitinophaga sp.
TGGAACTGTTGACGAATTAAATTCACATATTGGTTTAATCAGAGATCAAGCTATTGACGAGCATTATAAAACCATTTTGATAGAAATTCAGGATAGATTGTTTACTGTTGGAGCAATTTTAGCCACACCGCCCGAAAAAGAGTTGATGAAAAAACAAGAAGAAGAGCGCATTGGTTTCCAAACTAAAGATTCGGTTGAATTTGCTAAAACAATTGCTCGTTTAAATAACCCTAAAACTACTGCAAGCGGATTAGTATATGTAGTAGAAAAAGCAGGCACTGGCAAACAAGTTAAAAAAGGCGATAAAGTATCTGTAAAATACAAAGGTGTTTTACTTAACGGCCAAGTGTTTGACGAAAACTTAAACGAAGGTATTAAAGATTTACCTGTTGGTTTAGGTCAAGTAATACCAGGCTGGGACGAAATGTTACAACTAATGAAAGTTGGCGATAAAGTAAAAGTGGTTATTCCTTGGAAATTAGCTTACGGTCCTCGTAATGCTGGTCCAATTCCACCATACAGCTCGTTAATTTTTGAAATGGAATTGGTAAGCGCTAAATAAACGCATCAACCCAAAATACTAATAGCACCCGTGCTTATTTGGTTAATTTTAACTTAATAAGCACGGGTGTTTTTATTTTATAAAACTTGTGTGGGATTATAGTAGCCATATTTACGTTAAGCATTTTACTTTTAAGGTTGTTTGAAAAGTATAGAATTACTTCTATATTCAGTTTTTATTACTCAAGTAAATACAAGGTATGAAAAAAATTATCACTTCATTTTTGTTAGTAATGTTAGGTTTAAGCTTGTTTGCACAACAGCCTAAACAAGCCGAGAATATTGCTAAATACCGCATTATTAAGAGTAGCACTCAGGGGCGTGGAGTTAATGGCGACTCGAGCGTAATGTTACACATGAACTATAAACTTGCAATCGAATCAACTGACTCTACTTTGGCTGAAACTTTTAGCAAAAATAGTGCGGTTTATGTTCCTGTAATGGAGCCAAGTTTCAGCGAGGTGCTTGAGCAATTACACGTAGGCGATAGTGCTATCATTACTTTAAATGCTGATTCGTTCTTCGTGAACAGTTTCGGTCAAGCTCGTCCAGCATTTATTAAAGAAGGGGAGAACATTAAGTTTACCATCAAAGTGCTAGATATTATGAATGAAAAAGAGTTGATGATGAAGCAAGAAGAAGAACTCTTAGTTCGTATAGCTAAAGATTCAGTAGAGTTAGCTAAAACCATATCCACGCTAAATAATGCTAAAACTACTGCAAGCGGATTAACGTATGTGTTAGAAAAAAATGGCAAGGGTAAAATAGCAAAAAAGGGAGATAAAACTAAAGTGTTATACAAGGGCACTTTATTAAATGGTCAGGTTTTTGACGAGAACTTGACCGAAGGGATTTCGTTTACTGTTGGTTTAGGTCAGTTTATTCCAGGTTGGGAAGAAATGGTACAACTCATGAAATTTGGCGATAAAGTAAAAGTGGTTATCCCATGGAAATTAGCATATGGTCCTAATGGTACTGGTCCAATTCCACCATACAGCTCGTTAATTTTTGAAATGGAATTGGTAAGCGCTAAATAAACGCATCAACCCAAAATAGTAATAGCACCTGTGCTTATTTGGTTAATTTTAACTTAATAAGTACAGGTGTTTTTATTTTATAAAACTTGTGTGGTATTATAGTACCAATATTTACGTTAAGCATTTTTATATGAAAATACTTTTAGGGTTACTTGTTGCATGTTTTATGATAAGCCATACGTGGGCACAAAGTCCAACCAATTTAAAGCGTAATGGTGTTACGTATTATCAAATTATTGAAGCCAATGCACAAAACCCACGCAAAACAACTGCTATTGATTTGTTGGATTTAGATTACCGCATGGCTGTTGCTTCAAACGATTCTATTTTGTACGAAACATTTACCTCGGCTTCACGTGTCACCATTGCGGTAAACCATCCTAGTTTTATGCCCATTTTTAAGCAAGTAAAAAAAGGCGATAAGGTAACCATTATTGTAAGTGCTGATAGCTTTTATAAATACACTTTACAACAACCTTTTCCTACTTACCTAAAACATGGTGATAGTTTACATTTCTTTTTTAAGGTGTATGATGTGATGAATGAACGCGAGTTTGCCAAAAAAGAATATGCAAAAGAATTAGCAGCTACTAAAGCCGATTCAATAGCATTTGCGCAACAGATTCAAAAATATAATCGTTTAAAGAAAACCCCATCAGGATTGTGTTATGTGGTTTCGGCATACGGAACCGGAAAACAAGTAACCAAAGGCAGCACGGTAACTGTTAAGTACAAGGCTTATTTGTTTGATGGGAAAGTGTTTGAGCGCAACACCGAAGGATATACTTTTACGGTTGGCAAACAACAAGTAATTGATGGTTGGGAAGAAGCACTTTTATTGATGAGTGAAGGTGCTCGTTATAAATTTATCATCCCACAAAACTTAGCTTACGGAGCAAGCGGAACCGATATTGTTCCTCCGTTTACCTCGGTAATATTTGATGTGGAGTTGATTAAGGTTAATTAAAATAATTTCTTTTCTTCGCATAGCGAATTGTAAAAAACTGTATGAAAAAAATAATAGCAACGGCTTTAACAGGCTTATTAATTACTGGGGCAATGGCCCAACAACCCAAGCCAGCAGCTAAAAAAGCAGCACCGGCTAAAAAACAAACTGCAGCTAAGGCTAAGCCACAAGCTGCTTCGGCAAAAATGGAATTAAATAAAGAATACACAACCGCATCTGGGTTAAGGTATAAAATTACCCAGCAAGGCAATGGCCCGCAAGCTTATGCAGGGGCCAAAGTAAAAGTACATTACACCGGTAAACTTACCGATGGAAAAGTGTTTGATAGTAGCGTAGGCAGAGGCGAACCGTTTGAGTTTGTATTGGGTCGTGGCCAAGTAATACAAGGCTGGGACGAAGGTATTGCCTTATTGCATGTAGGTGATAAAGCGGTGCTTACTATTCCTTCAAAATTAGGTTATGGCGAGCAAGGTACCAATGGTATACCAGGTGGCGCAACTTTAATTTTTGAAGTGGAATTGGTTGATGTAAAAGATGGATTTAAACCTTGGGTGGTTACCAGTACAGATATTAAAGCTACCCCAAGTGGATTGCAATATATTGTGGTAAATAAAAATACCGATCCGGCTGCCAAAAAAGCAACTGCAGGCCAAAGTGTAACCGTACATTACACTGGTTTTTTAACAGGCAATAAAGTGTTTGATTCATCTATTGAGCGTGGTAATCCAATTACTTTTCCGTTAGGACAAGGCCGTGTTATTAAAGGTTGGGACGAAGCCATTGCGTTAATGAACGTGGGCGATAAATTGCGTTTAATTATTTCGCCAAGTTTAGGTTACGGTGCACAAGGTGCAGGAGGCGTAATTCCGCCAAACGCAACTTTATATTTTGATGTGGAGTTATTAGATGTAAAAGAAGGTGTAAAAGCATACGATGTAACTGGCAAAGACACCCTAACTACAGCAAGCGGATTAAAGTATATTGTGGTATATAAAAATCCGGATGCAGCAGCTAAAAAAGCAGAAACAGGAAAAACAGTTGAAGTACATTACACAGGTTATTTAACCAGTGGTAAAATGTTTGATTCATCTGTTGAGCGTGGTAAGCCTATTGATTTTCAGTTAGGACAAGGTCGTGTAATAAAAGGTTGGGAAGAAGGTATTGGCTTGATGAATGTAGGCGATAAATTACGTTTAATTATTCCATCAAACTTAGCCTATGGCGAAAAAGGTGCAGGCGGTGTAATACCACCAAACGCTACTTTGTTGTTTGATGTAGAATTAGTAAATGTAAACTAAACACAGCATTCCAATAAAAAGAAAGGCTGCTCCAATAAATGGAGCAGCCTTTTTTATGTGCTAACATTGATATCAATGTTAGCTTTATTCGTTCACGCGCACCTGTGGTCCGTGTGTTGTTAATTTGTGTATTTAAGGTTTATGATTTTTTATGTTAGTTATGATTCACCACATGCTGAATTTAGTTGAATACGCTGTTTGTAAACTAATGTGAGTTACCTACTTAGGGTTTACAATGCAGTTTGCATTACTGCATACGGACCACAGGTGCGCGTGAACGTGGGTTGTTAGATTTTGGTACACTGCCCAATAGTTTGTATATTGTACATGTTTACGATAGCCAAGGCAACCATTTAACTACCGTAAAACACTTATTAAGTAAGTAATGCAAGCATCACGCTATAATATGTTTAAAAAGACTTACCCTGTTTATTGGGTAGGTCTTTTTATTATTATATTTTATACAAATACACTGTACGCACAATGTAGTTTTGAGCGACTTAATATTAATAAGACTGTTTCTGTTGGCTCGCTAAATAAGGTAATTGAATTAAAAAGTAATGACATAGTATATTTAAATTCCGGAATATATTCTCAAGCTTTACTCAACGACTCAGATACCTACAACGGCCTGATGGAAGTAACAGATTCCTGCGGTAATTTATTGCACAGTTGGGTGTTATCCTATGGAGCAGGCCAAGATGCAGTTTATGATGCGCTTGAAACTGCAGATGGCAATGTGTTGGTGTTACTTTACACCGAAGCCAGCAACTGGCCTAATTTGTATAACTTAGCTTTAATGAAAATAAACCCTAATACTGGTCATGTGTATTGGAAACAAGCCTATCCTAAAGCCAGGCGTTCAGCAGGGTATGGGTTAAACTACAATGCATTTAAAAATACGTATTTGATTGCAGGAGTTGGTGAGTTTGCCCGTAAAGTACCCGGGCCGTATGCAATAAGTAAGGGCTATTTGTTAGAAGTAGATACTGCAGGAGCTATTTTGCACCAACAGTTTTACCCCCCAATAACTACCGATAGCATAACAGATAAGTTTGATACGTATTTTGTTAGGGCTGTTGTTATTGATAGTATGCATACCATGGTGCTTGGTGTGTATGATAACACACCCGAAGCAGATACGATTTATTTCATCAATATATATGATTCTTCATTTAGATTAGTAAAACAAACCTTTCCATTTAAGGGGATTTATAGAACAGATGATCAAAGTGCTGGGCATAGGGTAGGCACCAATACTATAGAAGGCGCACACCAATTGGTTTTAAATGTAGAAGCCATAAAAATAGCAGATTTTCCAGAACCTAGGGGTAATGTTGTAGCTGTGGTAGATACCAATGGGCAGATGATAAAGCATACACTTATGCAAGAGGGAGTAAATAATATCCATTTATCCTCCAATGTAAATTATGTATCTGTAACACCTGATGGTGGTTTTTTAGTGCCCAATGGGTACATAAAACTAGATAGTAATTTACAATTAGTATCCACGGCCTACCCCAAAGATTATGATAATACCAAATTTAATTATGCCATACAATTACATGATGGCAGTTACACAGGTATAGGCAGTGTATGGATGCAAAACAACAAAGGCGATTATTTTGCTGCACAATACACGCACCGCACCAATACTAAAGGTTGGTACACGGGTTTGCAACCACAACAAGTAACAACTAATGAATTAGAAATTTACCCCAACCCAACAAGTGGGGTTATTGAGCTAAATGGGCATACACACTCGGCTAATAAAATACATGTACACAATGCCTTAGGTAAATTGATTTACACGCAACAACAACTTTTTACCAATACATTAGATTTAAGTCAACTAGCTAACGGATTGTATTGGATAAGTGTATCGTTTACCAATGGACAGGTAATAACCAATAAAATTGTGTTAACCAAATAATGTAAAATCTTATTCCGACTTACTGCTTATAGCCAACAATCCAACAAAGGTTAATGCTCCGTTTATAATTAGCATTTCAATACCAATTTGGTAGCCACCTAATAGGCTGCTGCTATAAGTTTGTAACGCATAGCAAAGTGCTGGAGCAGTTAAGCAAATCCAAGGTGCTAGTTTATCGTTAATGGCACGTTTGGTTAAAATACCAAAGGCAAATAAGCCTAACAATGGTCCGTAGGTATAGCCAGCAATATCTAATAAAATACCAATAATGGATTTGTTATCGAGCCATTTAAAATACAATACAAATAGTAAGAAGATAAACGAGAAGGTTAAATGCACGGTAATACGTGTTTTGCTTTGTTGGGCTTCGGTTAAGTTTTTGTTGCGTTGCAAGCCTAAAATATCAATACAAAACGAAGAGGTAAGGGCCGTAATAGCCCCATCGGCACTGGGGAATAATGCAGATATTAGACCAATAATAAAAATAATTGAAATGGCTGCTGGCAAGTGTTGTAAGGCAATGGTAGGAAACAAATCATCGCCAGCTAAATTTAAACCTTTGTTTGCTGCAAATAAGTAAAGTAAGCCACCTAAAAGTAAAAACAAAAAGTTTACAAATAGCATAATGGTACTAAAGGTAATCATGTTTTTTTGCGAGTCGCCCAGGTTTTTTACACTAATATTTTTTTGCATCATTTCTTGGTCAAGGCCTGTCATGCTTATGGTAATAAAAGCTCCACCAATAATTTGTTTGATAAAAAACTTTTTATCCATTACATCGGTATTAAACATTTCGGTATAACCTAAGTTGTTTAGCTGTGTAATAGCCTCGGTAAGACTTAAATTTAAATTACCCATGATGTAAAGTACGCACACCACTAAGGCCAAAAGCATAAAAAAAGTTTGCAGTGTATCTGTCCAAACAATGGTTTTAACCCCACCTTTAAAAGTGTAAAGCAAAATCATTAATAAAATAAAAAAGGTAGTGGCAATAAACGGAACACCCAATGCATCTAAAATAAAAAGCTGCATTACATTAATTACTAAATACAGCCTTAAGGTTGCACCCAACGTGCGCGAAATAATAAATAATAACGAACCTGTTTTATAACTATAAACCCCAAACCTATGTTGCAGGTAGTTGTATATGCTGGTAAGGTTTAACTTATAATACAAAGGCAATAACACAAAGGCTACGGCAAAGTAACCAATAAAGTACCCCAGCACTACTTGGAAATAAGTAAAATGGTTTGTACTGATGGTACCTGGTACGCTTATAAAGGTTACTCCACTTAATGAAGTACCAATCATACCAAAAGCAACCAGCATCCAATTGCTGTTTTTATTGCCTATAAAAAACGTGTGGTTATCGCTGCCTTTTGAGGTATAAAAGGCAACTAATAAAAGAATAGCAAAGTATGCTACTATAAAGCTAAAAAGTATAACGGGCGACATACTAACAAAAGTAAGTGTCGCCCGTATAAGCTTTACATTTAATTAATAACAGTTGCCTAAAGGTGTAAACTAAATAGCACAGCGCTATTTGCTAATCATTACCTTTTGGTAAGCCGCTTTATTGCCAAGTTGTATTTCAAGCAAATAAACGCCTGCATTTTGTGCGGTTGTAGCTGCACTTAATGTTTGTGCGCCTGCTTGCATGTTACCATCAAAAATGGTGTTGCAAACTTGTCCGTTAAGGTTTAGCAATTGTACTTTTACCGCTTGATTGTTGTTTAAGTTAAACGCTAAGTTTAACACTTGTTCGGTAGTATTGTGGTATGCTTTTAATCCAATTTGTTGTGCTAACTCGTTTAAGCCCGAAGCTAATTTTTCGTTAACAGCAATAACTTGGGTTTTGGTTGAAGTAGTATTGATGGCAAATGCGGCATGTAAGTTCACCTTGCCAGTTCCTGCTGCTGGAGCAGTCCATTTAAATGTCCAAACGCCAGGATTGCTGGTGTTTTGAGTGTTGTGTGTAACGTAATTAGTAGAAAATAAGTGACTGGTTGTACCTGCAGCAGTTGTTCCTTTAAAATTACCAACACTATCTTGTGCCGAGAACATAAATCCTTTTTTACCTGATGAAGGCATGTTAACCGTAATGTTGTATTGTGTTCCTGGGGTGTAACCTTCGGTAGGTATATCGGTGCTCATAAATGTAGCGCCCGCAACGGCACTTCCGCTATGGCAACCACCTTGCGCACAAGTAGCACCGCCTTCGGCTGGCCCGCCTGAGGCTGCAGCAGGAGCACCTGTTGGTAAAGATTGAATTGTAGGTAGTGTAAATACGCAAACGGCAATCATGCCGGCTGCTGCAAATAGTTTAGTTTTTTTCATAATCATTTAGTAAGTGCAATATAAGACGTTACATTTTAAAATACCGTTGCTTGGGGTATTAAATTTTGTATAAATTGGGACGAGTGGAGGTTTAATTTATGTTACATTTGTGGCCATGAATTATCCTTCGGTATTAATTGAAGAGGCTGTAAACGAACTAAGCAAGTTTCCGGGTGTAGGTAAAAAAAGTGCCATGCGTATGGTGCTGCATTTACTTAAGCAGCAGGAAACCGATGTGGTTAAATTGGGCAAGGCTATTATAAAGCTGCGTACCGAAATAAAATACTGTACCCGCTGTGGTAACGTAAGCGATACTGATACTTGTAACATTTGTAATAATACTAAACGTAACCAGCATACCATTTGTGTGGTTGAAGATTTACGTGATGTAATTGCCATTGAAAATACGGCACAGTTTACCGGTACTTACCATATTTTAGGTGGGTTAATTAGTCCTGTAAATGGGGTTGGGCCTGATGATTTAAACATTCAAAAATTAATTGAACGTATAAAAGCCGAAGAAACCACCGAGGTAATTATGGCATTAAGTGCCACTATGGAAGGAGATACTACGGTGTTTTACCTCTCGCGCAAGTTACGTGAGTTTAATATCAATATCAGCACTATTTCGCGCGGTATTGCCATTGGTGGCGAGTTAGAATATGCCGATGAAATTACCCTTGGCCGAAGCATTGCCTTAAGGGTTCCGTATCAAGGGTAGGTTTTGGTAGAGATAGACTTATGCACTCTTGTTAATCATTAACAATGCATCTACAAACTTCAACATTTTATCACGTTCATTTGGTGTGCATTGGTTTAATGATTCATAGAACTCATCAAAAGAGTTAATCTTATATTTAAATTCTTTCATGGCTGAATAGAGTAAAATATGAAAAGCACTTATGCCGTATATGTGGCAAATTTGGTTGAGCTGGTTCAAATCAATTCGTTTAATTTTTCTGGCTTCTATTTTTGAGTAGTTACCTTTTGTTAAGCCAATTTTATCGGCAATCCATTCTTGTTTTATGTTTTTCTTTTCGCGCAGTTCTTTAAGGGCTAATCCAATTGTTTGGTTTAAGGGTTGTGTTGTCATGGGATTGGTTTCTGTTCATCAATATTACACAACAGTTTCATTTTATGCAACAGAGTTGCATGAGATGAAACACTAATTGTTGATGTGCAAATTTGAACTAGGTAAATTGCGATTGACATTAAATTTTTTAAAAAATGAAACTAAATCAAAAATTAATTCTAACCATCGCTCTAGGTAGTGTAGGTATCCTCTATCTTTTATCTTGTAGTAAAAGTAAAAATGATTTGAAAGTTGAAGATAAAGCTTCAACAACTCAATTAAGCCAGATAACAACTTCAAGTAGTTATTCAGAAGAAGAAATAACCAATCTTGCGAATAGTATCATGCTCACATCGAACCCAGATTTGACAGCGTTTAACTGGAATAGTGTTGAAATCAATTCTGAAACGCCATTTATAAGGTTATGGCAACGAAGACTAAATTGCAATAGATTAGGTATTTGTGAGTTTTTTCCTAAACCGATAAAAAGACCGTCAATTGAAGATACTGAAATGGGGCGAATTCTTCCAGTAAGTTTATCTTTGGACAATAATAATAAACTAAATAATTTAATTTTTTATGTAAGAAATGATCTTTCAAATTATCCAGACGAGTCTAAACAATTTATCGTAGATGATTCACTGTTTTTAAACCTAGATACTCTTGGTTTCGAAAAAATTATAATACCTAGTGGTATTTATAATTACAATCCAAATATCGGAATAAAAGGTGGTTATGAGGTAAAGATCATTGGTATGATGAACTAACGTGATATGAATAAATCAATTGTTAAATTTGGTTCGTTTTTTTGTGTTTTGTGTTTTGGATGTATAAATCCAACCTTTACAAGGTCAAAGCTATTAATTCCTCCCCCAAGTTTAGATTCTAACATTTCAAATTTGAAAGACAATGAAATTTATTCGACCGATGCTAAATCCTTATTAGGATTCATGTTAAAGAATAAGCAAGAATATCATATATTAGTTTCTTATACTTATTGGTGCCCACTTTCTAAAAGTTCCTTCAGTGAGTTTTTTCAATTAGATAGTTGTTCCGATGTTAGAGTATATTTTATAACAGCTGACGATTGGTACTTTATAAATGACTATAAATACTATCTAGAATCCAAGAACTATAAAAGCCCTTCTTTTATTTTGGACATAAGAAAATACGGTAATAAATTCAACCCTCATCCAAGATTTAGACGATTTGCTTTGGATATAGATTCTACTTGTGGGAATTTAGATGGATTTCCTTCTTATTTTGTTTTCAATAAAGAGTTAAAGTTAGTTTATAAAAGGACTGGAGCATTGGATGATTCGACTAGAGTGATAATAGGTTTGAAGTAAAATCGTTTAATGAATAGTTAACGTTTCACGTCAATAAAAAGTAGTATTGGGTATTTATTAAATTATCTGGTACTACTTTTTATTGGCTGCCTGAAATACAACTTCTAACAAGGTTTGCCCAACAGCTTTAAGCGTATTTCTATCAATGGCACTCATGTTATCGTTATGGGTATGCCAATGTGTAGGGAAGCCTGTTTTTGATGAGGCATCGTAGTGTATTAAATCAATGGTAGGAATTTTTGCCGTTTTATTCACGTAATAATGATCATCGATAATACCACCTTTTTGGTAATACATAAAGTAGTTGCTGTAGCCAAGGCTATGTGCAGTTTGCCATACTGCTTGTAATACTGGTTGTGCAGCTTGCATTGATACTTCTTCCCACGCAAATTTAGCATCGGGTGCGCCTACCATATCTAACAAAATACCAAAATTAGCTTTGTAGCCGGGCTTATGTAAATTGGCACTCCAATATTGCGAGCCCAAGCAATAGCTATTATCATGCTCTGGTTTGCCTAAATCTTCGGCATCAAACAATACAATATCAACTCCAACATTAGCAGGAAATTTTTTTAGCGTTTGCGCAATTTGAAGCAAAACACCCACACCACTTGCACCATCGTTAGCACCTAAAATGGGTTTATCTGCATCTTTAGTATCTTGGTCGGCATAGGGGCGGCTATCCCAGTGTGCGCATAATAAAATGCGTTGTTGGGCTTGCGGATTAAACTCTGCAATGATGTTGCGCACGTTTAATTTTTTGCCATCAAAATTGGTAATCGAGGCCTTTTGTTCAATTACATTATCGGCATATTTTTTAAACTCACTTACCATCCAATCGCCACATTTTTTATGTGGTTCGCTGTTGGTAACACGTGGTCCGAAGGCAACTTGTTTCTCTACAAAATAGTAAGCACTATCAGCATCAAAACTTGGCGAAAGTTGTTTATAGGGTGCCGCGCTTTCAGCTGTTTTAGTATCTTGTTTGGGTTGATTTTTAGGCTCGTTGTTACAAGCGGTAAATGCTAAAAACAATCCTGCAGCAACACTTATTTTTAGGAAGTTAATTTTTTTCATGTTGTTATTTGATAACGCAAAGTAATGAACGATGTAGATTAGAGTATGGTGTAACTTGTACCTTCTTTACCATCCTTAATCTCAAATCCAATTTCTTTCAATTTATCTCTAATTAAGTCTGAGGTAGAAAAATCTCTGCGTGTTTTGGCATCCGTACGTACATCTAAAATCATGTTCATTAAGCCATCAATTTTATCTGTGTTTACTGCGTTTTCCTCTTTTAATCCAAGTACATCAAATACCATGGTTTTCATTACTTGTACTAAAGTGTTTTTATCAGTTTCAGTAATGGTTTCTTTGCCATCATTTACACTGTTAATAATACGTACTCCTTCAAACAAATGCGATAAGGTAATAGGTGTATTAAAGTCATCGTCCATGGCTGCATAAATAGCCGCTTTTAGCTCGTTTATGTTTGATGTTGATGTATCAGCCGTTTTTAAATCGTCCATTAATTTCATAGCATTCATTAAGCGGGCAAAACCTTTTTCGGCAGCTTGTAAAGCTTCGTTACTAAAATCAAGTGTACTGCGGTAATGTGCTTGTAACATAAAAAAGCGCACTGTCATTGGGCTGTAGCCTTTATCTAAAAGTTTATGGCTACCCGCAAACAACTCAAACGGTAAAAACGAGTTACCTAAACTCTTGCTCATTTTTTGTCCGTTAACGGTAAGCATATTGGTATGCATCCAATAATTAACCGGAGTTTTATGGTGGCTGCAAGCTACATTTTGTGCAATTTCGTTGGTATGGTGGGTAGGTGCTAAATCCATACCACCACCGTGTATATCAAAACGCTCGCCTAAGTATTTTTTACTCATGGCCGAGCACTCTAAATGCCATCCCGGAAAACCTTCGCCCCAAGGGCTTGGCCAACGCATAATATGCTCGGGTTTAGCTTTAATCCAAAGGGCAAAATCCAATCGGCCACGTTTATCATCTTGTCCGCCAAGCTCGCGCGTGCCGTTTAATAAATCATCCAAATTACGGCCAGTTAAGGCGGTGTAGTCATTGTCTTTGGCAAATTTTTCTACATCAAAATAAATGGTGCCGTTGCTTTCGTATCCAAATCCATTAGCTATAATTTGTTTGGTCATTTCTATTTGCTCAATAATATGACCAGTAGCCGTAGGTTCAATACTTGGAGGCAAGGCATTAAAAGCATCCATTACGTTATGAAAATCGATGGTGTAACGTTGTACAATTTCCATCGGTTCAAGCTGCTCTAGTTTTGCTTTTTTGCTAATTTTATCTTCGCCTTCATCGGCATCGCTTTCCAGGTGTCCGGCATCGGTAATGTTGCGCACATAACGTACTTTATAACCTAAGTGCTGTAAATAACGAAACACCACATCAAACGAAATAAACGTACGCGCATTACCCAAATGGGCATTGTTATATACGGTTGGTCCGCACACATACATACCCACGTGCCCAGCATGTATAGGTTCAAACTTTTCTGTTTTACGCGATAGCGTATTGTATAATTTCAGGTTGTGGTTAATCATAACCGCACAAATCTATTAAAAGGATGGTGGTATATAAAATAAAAAGCGTCCCGAAGTTACATTCGGGACGCTTTTTTTACTATTTTAATTAAAACGGTAGGTCGTCTGATGCTGGGTCGGCTGTAAAGCTAGGCTCATTGTCAGGATGAAAAGGATCAGCATCTGGTGATGATGCACCAGCACCTTGACCTTGAATTCTCCAGGCACGTGCATCGGTGTACCAACGGCCATTGTACTCACGACTTTCTAAGTTTAACGAAGCCGTAACGGTATCGCCCACATTAAAACGTTCTAGGTCGTTTACCTTCTCGTTCATGGTGCTAATCATTACTTTTTTAGGATAAGTTTCTTGGGTTTCAATCACAAACTCTTGTTTGCTCCATGCTTTTCCTGCTTTGCTTACGCCTTCTGTTTTGTTAAGTTTCTGGATAATACGTCCAGTAATTTCTAACGCCATATATATTATTATTTATTGTTTTGCTTGATAATGAGTGCTTGTAGTCATTACAAATAGTTACAAGCCATGATTGCGAAAATATTAGAAAAATGCATGGGTTGTATGCATGGTTGATAAATTTTGGTGTGCCAGTTTATACGGGCTGTGCACTAGCTACTTGTGTTTGCCAAAAAGGTGTTTAAAGGCTTGCCTTAATTTTTTATTAGCTGGGTAATGCCTGTGTGCAGTAATGTTATTAAACACCAAAGCTACTGCAACCAAAATAATGGAGCCTGTTAACACAGGCGATAGCACATAGCTGTAGCCAAGAGATTTAATGCGCTCCGAACCAATTACTGCAATAAGTGCGGTGGCACCACCAGGTGGATGAAGTGTTTTGGTCATTTGCATCAACACAATAGATATTGATACGGCCAAGGGCGCTGTAATCCAAATTATATTGGGCAAAACTTGGTAAATGGTAACACCCACCAAAGCCGAAATTACATGGCCTCCAATTACATTGCGCGGTTGTGCCAGCGGGCTTTGAATGGCGCCATACACCAATACACTTGATGCGCCAAACGAGCCTATTAAAAACAAATTTTCGCCATTGGTTGATAGACTGTTTTGAAAAAATGCAATGAGCCCAATGCCAATACTAGCACCCACAAACGACCAAAAATGTTCTTTTGTATCTACTAAAGTTTCTTTGTAAACTATGTATTTAGAAACACGCAAACCGCGTTTCAATCTTTTTCTTACCACTGGTTTAATTGTACTTGGTTATGGTTTCAAAAGTAAGAGGTTAGGTTATTTTTACAAGCAGTATAATTGGGCGTTTCCCCGAGGTTACGCTGCCGCTTAGGGCTGCAATCTTTTGCTTGTGCCTTGCAAAGTATTTACGCTTTGCCAAAACTTCGGAACCCAAACGCAATTGGTGTAACGTAAAAATTTGTGGTACTTAATGTGCTATGTTAATTCAATCTAAACGTGTAAACAACTTAAATTAGCATTACTCCAAATTGAAGTGGTAAGCGTTAAACTAAAAGTAAATTTTGCAAACAAATATGGCGGTAATCACGCATACTAAATCAACCAAAAGCATTACACTTAATGCATAGCGGCTATCTTTAATATTTACCGAACCAAAGTATAATGCTACCACATAAAAAGTGGTTTCGGCTGCACCTTGAAATAAGCAAGATAGTTGTCCTGCAAGGCTATCGGCACCGTATGTTTTCATGGCATCAATCATAAATCCGCGTGAGCCTCCGGCACTAAACGGGCGCATAATGGCTACAGGTATAGCTTGTATAATTTGAGGATCTACTCCTAATGCAGATAGCACTGAAGTTACGCCTCCCATTACAATATACATTAATCCCGAGTTACGAAAAATACTTAACGCAACAAGCATGGCTATCATGTAAGGTAAAACTCTTACACCTGTTGTAAAACCATCTTTTGCTCCAAATACAAACGAGTCGAAAATATTTGTATCGTTCTTTTTAAATACTTTTTCTTGATAAATACTGTAGGCTACAATCGCTAAAATAATAAATAATAAAACACCATTACTTAGGTTGCCTGTAAAGTGAAATTTTTCGATGCCTGTAAGTTGGTTTACATAAAACAATATTAATCCTATTACGGCACTTATGGCGGTTACAAAACCTATAATAATTGGATTGATAAGATTAATACGTTGCTTAATACTCACAAATATTAATGCAGCTAAAGTTCCAATAAACGAGGTAATAATGGTAGGCAACATAATATCAGCAGGGTTAGCTGCATTTTGTGCAGCACGGTAACCAATAATAGATGTTGGAATAAGTGTTAGCCCTGCAGCATGCAAGCACAAAAACATAATTTGGCTATTGCTAGCTTTATCTTTTGTTGCGTTTACATCTTGCAAACTTTCCATGGCTTTTAAACCAAAGGGAGTAGCTGCATTATCAAGCCCTAAAAAGTTAGCAGCAAAGTTCATGGTCATAAAACCATATGCCGGATGGCCTTTAGGTAAATCGGGGAACACACGTACAAAAAATGGCGAAAGTATATTGGCTAGTTTGGTAATGGCATTGCTATCATTTAATAAATTAAGTAAGCCACAAAAAAAAGTAAGGTAGCCTATTAATGGCAACCAAATATCCATTATTGTATTTTTACAAGTAGGAAAAATACCATCGGCAGCAAGTTTGCCAGTAGTTAATTGTACTATGCCATTGTCTTGTAATTGATAGGTACTATCACCACTTTGGCTAGCTACTGTTTTATTAGCTTTTAGTGCAGCAAACAAAGCAGTATCTGTAAGGGCAAGTTGTTTAGCTTCTATTTCGGCAATAACAGTTGGGTCGTTTTGTTTGCCATTAACCATACTACCTAAGGAGTACATTTGGCCTGTACCCAACATGTAAAAAATGTATAGTGCGCTTAGTACAATAATGTACGACCAAAATCTGCTTAGTGCCATAAGTTTATGCGTTTATAGTTCCAATTTTACGCATAAAATTACAAGGCATGTACTATCAATTTGTAAGCAAATGTGGATAGCCCAGCATAATTATGGGCTAAGTGTTCACTTTTATTGATGATGAATAACGATGCGTTTTACTAAACTTGATTGACGAGTTTTTAGTTGAATTAAATACAATCCATCTGGCAATTCGGTTAAGTTACATTGGTTAATTGCAACATCTTTTTGCTGATATACAAGTGCTCCTGAAGTATTATACATAGCTACCTCTGTAATGTTTTCATTGGCCTTAAACTGTAATAAGTTATTGGCTGGATTTGGACAAATTTCTACATCAAAAGTAGATGATTCTGATAATCCAGTAACCTGCATTGCTAAAGTGTCTGTATAGTTTTTGCAGCTATTACTATCAATCATTAAAGCATGGTAGTTACCACTTGATGTTACCGCTAAATATGCCGCATTTTTACCTGCAAGTAACGCACCATTTTTATACCAACTGTATTGTTTGCCTTTTGCAGGATTAACGTATAAGGTGTCGTTTTGTGAGGTTAAACTTACTGGATTTAAATCATGCAATATTGCACTAACTTTTTTAGTAGCACTTTTAGCACCACCTTGTGTTTGTACCACATAGTATGTTGCAACCGAATCGAGCTGAATGGTAAAGTTTGTACCACTATAAGCAAGTTGGGTAAGTGCTGAATCAGCATACCATTTTACACCCACACCTGATGCTACTAATTGCGTTGGTGTACCATCTTTACAAAAAGAATAGTTGGCACTTCCTGCAGCTTGTGGTAAATAAAAATTCTTGATAAAATAAACATCTGATTCGCCTACAACAGTTAAAGGTTTTCCATCAATAGTATTTGTTGTTGTTGCTTGATAGTTTCCACCTAAAAACCAATTGCCTTGTTTATCGGTAGCAAGTGCGTTTGTGTATGTCCAATCACTTTGTCCCAAGCTCTTCAACCACTCTACATTTCCGCTTTTGTTAATGCTCAACAAAACGGCAAATCGTTTGCCATTTACTCCATCACCTACTGTTAATGCATCGTACGAAAATGAAAAAGCATAATCAGCGGCTACTGCAATTTTATCATCGGGTGTAACTGAAATTGCCTTAGCCGAACAGTAAATTGTGTTTGATTTTTTAGCCCATAAAATAGTTCCTTTACTGTTGTATGAAGCTATGAAGAAATTTTCTTTGTTATTGGCGTTGCTTAGTACTAATCCCGAAACTGAAATAGGGTTATAAAACTGACCTGCAATTACAACTTGATGGTCGCTAGTTACGGCAATATCATACACGTATTCTAAGCTAGTTGATGGAGGAGGAGTTGTTACAATTTTAGCCCATTTATAGGTTCCGTTTTTATTAAAACAGCCTGTAGTAATGTTTGCATTATTAAAGGTATCATTTCCAATATATACATCATAATATGTGTTGGCAGTAAAGTATACCAACGAATCGCGGAGCGCTATTTTGCCCATGCGTGTACTAATACTGTTTGATCCAATTGGCATAACAAGTTTTGCAGTTCCTGCGGTATCAAGTTTAGCAATGTATAACGATGTGCCACCGTTATGAGGCATAGCTGGCAATCCATCTAAACTAAAATTATACTGACTAAACGAGCCACAAATCCATACATAATTGCTATCGTCAACCAAAACATTTCCTAATCTTGGTTTCCACGATTGTATTGTTTTTTGGTAAATTAAATTTCCGGCTTGGTCAAATTTAAAAAGTGTACCTGGGTCGTTAATGCTCATATAAACATTAAAATTATGGTCAACCGCAATACCACTTACCAATTCAATATTGGGTGCTACACCTACTGTAGTTGCCCATCTAAAATTTCCGGCTGAAGTATATTTTGCTAAAAAATAACTGTACGAATAACTGCCAACTTTAGTTAAAGTAGTATCACCAATTACCATATTTGCAGCCATGCGGCCTGCTACATAAACGTTGCCCGAATCATCAGTAGCAACTGCATCCATGTATTCAAACTTGGTTGAGCCAAAGTTTTTTAGCCAAGTATTTTGCGCTTGTGCAAAACCGCTGGTTAGTAAAACCAACAAACCGAAGTGAAAAAGTTTTTTCATGCCTAAATTTATAATTATACAAATATGCTCATAATAAGTTAGCTTGGTGCTTTAATTACCATTAAAATGAGCAATAATTGGGTTGAAAAAGATAATAAATTGAGTAAAACATACAAGTTTGATTCGTTTATGGATGCTATTGCATGGATGGGCAAAGCAGCTGTTGTGGTGGAAGCCTTCAATCATCATCCAGAGTGGAGTAATGTGTACAATAAAGTACATGTAGTTTTACGCTCGCACGATGCTGGTTATATTGTAACAAACAAAGACAGAAAATTGGCCGAGTTGTTGGATGAAGTAGCATAATGTGCTAGCTTCTAAAAAAATATTAAGTCTTAAAGCCCTTTATTTTAAAGGCGTTTGGGTGTTTTGGGTTGATGCCTTCTAAAAAAATCTTGCATTTTATTTTTCAATAGCCTTGCTTTGCATCCACAACAATGTCAAACAGCAACACACATATCTACGTTAACATGATGCACGCCATGCGAATGCACATGCCTATGTGTTGCGCTATGCATATGATGTAATTTACATCAAACAATCATAGCATTTATAAGCGTTTTGAGGTTCGCTTCATCAATCTCAAACAATCCAACAATAGTATAGTTAATTGCAGCAAAAGCATTCGTGAAATCTAAATTCACCATAACATCAGTACAACATCAAGCAAGCGTTACATCGCTTGTTGTGGCTGCTTTTGCAATGCATCATCCTATGATGTGCATGATGCGTATGCATTGCTTAGCAATGCATGGTTATTCTCTTTGTTGATAGAGTACAGGACGTATTCTCCAACGGTTGCTCAAATAAATTGCTGAATACTCAGCATCAAAATTCATTTCATTTATTTTTTTAAGCAGTTGGCGCAGGCCAACACCATATTGTTATGTCACATTATAAATTAGATACACAAATTATTCATGCAATACCTGTTGACGAATTAACTGGAGCCATTAGTGTTCCCATTTATCAAACATCTACTTATGTGCAAGATGCACCCGGTATACACAAAGGTTTTGATTACAGCCGAAGCAATAATCCTACACGTAAAGTGTTAGAAGATTTAGTTGCAAAGTTAGAAGAGGGTGATGCAGGCTTTGCCTTTGCAAGCGGATTAGCAGCTATTGATGCTGTACTTAAATTACTAAAATCGGGTGATGAAATTGTGGCTTGCGATGATATTTATGGCGGCTCGTTTCGCATCTTTACGCACATTTACGAGAAGTTTGGTGTTAAGGTAACTTATGTAGATACCACCGATATTCAACATGTAATTGATGCGGTAACAGAAAAAACAAAATTTATTTGGGTTGAAACACCTACCAATCCAACACTAAAAATTAGTGATATTAGAGCTATTGCTGCTATTGCAAAAACGGTAAATGCTTTGCTGGTTGTTGATAATACTTTTGCATCGCCTGCATTGCAGCAACCAATTACACTTGGTGCCGATATTGTTATACATAGCGCAACAAAATATTTAGGCGGCCATTCTGATATTATTGCGGGTGTGGTTGTAACTAAAACTACTCAGCTAAGCGAGCAACTTAAATTTATACAAAATTCTTCAGGTGGTATTTTGGGTCCGTTCGATTCGTGGTTACTTATACGTGGTATCGAAACGTTGCCACTACGTATTCAAAAGCATACTGAAAATGCTGCACAGGTAGCTAATTTTTTAGCTAAGCAATCAGTAATAGATCAATTGTATTATCCGGGTTTGGCTACCCATAAAAATCATGCTGTGGCAGCAAAACAGCAAAGTGCGTTTGGCAGTGTAATTTCTTTTTCGTTAAAGCAAGATACCATTGCAGCAGCCGAAGCTTTTGTAACTACTACCAAGTTATTTAAACTGGCCGAAAGCTTAGGGGGCGTTAAAAGTTTAATTTGTCATCCGGCACAAATGACGCATAAATCAATACCTGCTGAAAAGCGAAAGCAATCTGGTGTGCAAGATTCTTTAATACGTTTATCGGTGGGCCTAGAAGATGCTACCGATTTAATTGCCGATTTGCAACAGGCTTTTGATAAAGTGGTACAACAAAATTTTGCAGAAACAGCTAAAGGTGTAAGCGTCTGTTAATGTACTAAAATCTATTTATTTAAAACATCATCACCAACATCAATCAACACAAATAATGAATACAAACAGCACCTATAACGAAAGTAATTTGAAAGTAATTCCTAACGTTACCACCACACACTCTTTTATCGTTTTTCCTGAAGATTTAAATTATGCAGGAACTTTATTTGGTGGAAAAGTATTGGCCGAAATGGATTTAACCGCAGCGAAAGCTGCACGCAGGGTTTTATACGGAACGCCTTGCGATGGTGCTGTTACAGCAAGTTTGCATCGGGTTGATTTTAAACGACCGGCTTTACTTGGCGATATCATTGAGCTTACTGCAAATATTACAAAACTCGGTAGAACATCGATTGAAGTATATGTTCATGTAGCTAAAGAAAATCAGCAGGGCGAAGTAGAAACCATTTGCGATGCCACGTTTGTATTTGTGTCGATTAAGGAAGGAAAGCCATTTCCGCACCAATGTTTGTTATGGAGTTCATCAACCCAACATTTAAATTAAAAAACACATGAGTAAAAAATTAACTATAGGATTATTTGGTTACGGTTGCGTAGGTAAAGGATTGTACGAAGTTTTGCAACGTACACTAAGCATTAATGCTACCGTACAATTGATTTGTGTAAAGGATAAATTAAAGGCCAGAGATTTACCTTCATCGTATTTTACGTACAATAAGTTTGATATATTAAACAACCCAGATATTGATGTGGTGGTTGAGCTTATTGATGATGCAGATGAAGCTTTTGAATTGGTAAAGTATGCCTTAGAAAAAGGCAAAGCGGTGGTTACAGCAAACAAAAAAATGTTGGCCAATCATTTTAAAACGTTAACAACATTGGCTCAACAAAAAAATGTGCCATTGCTTTACGAGGCTTCTGTTGGCGGTTCTATTCCTATTATACGAAGTTTAGAAGAGTATTATAATACCGATACTTTAAGCAGTGTTGAAGGAATACTTAATGGTACTACCAATTACATTTTAACTAAAACATTGCAAGAGCAAAAGTCTTATCAGGCGGTGCTTAAAGAGGCGCAAGATTTGGGCTTTGCAGAGTCTAATCCTACAATGGATGTGCAAGCTTTTGATCCTAAATTTAAATTGGTAATTCTTTTAGCTCATGCATTTGGGTTGATTGTACAGCCAGATGAAATTTTAAATAGCGGTATCGAGCAGTTGTCATCTTACGATATTCAATATGCACAAGAGAAAGGATACAGAATAAAACTTATTGCACAAGCAGTGCAGCAAGATGATGGAATTAGTGCATTTGTTTTACCCCGCTTTGTTTTGCCTAACGATGTTTTTTATGAGGTAAATAATGAGTTTAATGCAGTGCAAGTTTCGGCAGCGTTTAGCGATAAACAATTGCTAACTGGCAAAGGCGCAGGTAGTTTTCCTACGGCTGCTGCTGTGCTTTCTGATATTGCTGCTTTAGGTTATAATTACTCGTATGAGCATAAAAAAATAAGTAGACTAAAAGAAACCGTTGCACTTAATAATTCAATACTTATTAATATTTACCTGCGCTACACCAACGATAGTATTTTTGAGGAACTAACTTTTGAATCGGTAAGTGAAGAGTTTAGAAGCAAGCAGTATAAGTACATTATCGGACGAATTGCTTTAAGCGAATTAGTAAAAGCAAAGCTTAATACGCGCACTGATGTTTTTGTAGCCCAAGTAGTAACTCCTATTGGAAATTTTACCGAAGAGGTTTCTGCCGATAGTCAAACAGTTTTAGCCAGTATACATTAAAAGCCACCTCAAAATCCTGTTGAACCTCGCTTGTTACAAGCAGGTTCAATGGGTTTTAAAGAGTATTGTTGAGCAATGGCAACTGGCAAATTTTTTGGTAGTTATAACTTTTTAGTGCATCATTAAACGCAGGCAAATGTCTTATGCCATGGCAATCGCTACCTACTAGGTGAGCCATTTTGTGTTCAATTAAATACTCGGCTGTTTTTTTTATTTGTGGCGAATAATAGCCTACCAGCGAGAATAAATTAACCTGAAATAATATACCCTGATCAAATAACTCATGATACTTTTCTCTATCCATAGCTAAAAAAGCATAACGCTCAGGATGCGCTAAAACAGGTTTATAGCCGTTTACTTGCAACTCAAATAAAGCGCTTTTAAAATTAGCCGGTGGCTCATTAAAAGGCAGCTCAACCAACACATAATTTTTGCCAAAAGTTAATAGGTTACCACTTTTAATTTTTTTCTCAAAAGCATCATCTATCATATATTCGGCAGCGGCTTCAACTTCTAAATTTATGTGTTGATATTTGAGTTCGTTTCTAATAATATCAAGCGCAGGTAAAATATTTTCGGGTCCGTTTTTATAAAAATCGCCCATAATATGCGGGGTAGTAATTACCTTTTTGTATCCGCATTCGGCAAAATGTTTAAATACCGCAATACTTTCAAGTAGGGTTTGCACGCCATCATCAATAGCCGGAATTAAATGGCTATGTATTTCCGTTGTAATAGGATTTACAAAGCTAATATCGGCTTGTTTGGGTTTTCTCGAAAATAATTGGCTAAGTATGCTCATTTTAAATTACCCTAAGAATTCTTTTAAGGATGCTATGTTTGGCACATTTAAAGAATCAACCCCACGTTCATCAGCAATAAAAAGCGAAAGCCAATCTAATCGATGTATTAACTCTAATACACCAACCACATTGTATTGGTCCATAGTAATGTTTATTACTTGGTGATTTTCTGTTTCTAGTAAACGTTGTATAAACTCAAACCTACTAGTTACGCGTTGGTTTAAGCCACTATTAAGTATAAAGTATAAAGAGTTTAATTTACCATAGTAACTCTCAATTACATTGTGGTTCATTTCGGGTAATGTATGTACAAAACACTCGTGCTTGGCATTTTCTTGCACTTGTTGTGCAAATCGTATAGCAATTGGTTCTGTTGCAGCATCAGCTAGTAACACAAACTTGGTATTTATTTGATGCTTGATGGTGTTAAATAAACTCAAAGCATCATCGCGGTACGATTGGAAATCTAAAACAGCTGCAGCTGCGCTTTGCAACTCTAGCTTATAATCTTTACCAATTAATTCGCCTATTAATAAAATTAAATAAGTAAGCGAAAAACCTAAAGCCATGCGCGGCTGAAAACCACCTTGCATGGTAAGTAAATACTTGTTGTGCTGTTTGGCTAACTCGGCTAATTTACCGCCTGTGCTTAGTGCTAAAATAGAACAATTGCGCTCAATAGCCTGATTGAACACAGTAATGGTTTCTTCTGTATTTCCGCTGTATGATGCTGCAATTACCAGCGTTTTTTCATTAGCAAAAGCAGGTAAGTTATAATCAGCTAAACACACTACAGGAACAGGCATAGTTGAAGTAAAAAATGCTTTTACCAATTGTCCGCCAATGCCACTGCCTCCCAAACCTGCTATTATTATTGCATTATAGTTTGTTGCATTTAATCCATGTGCATGGTAATTATTTACCGAATAGTTAATCTGATTGCCAAACTGTTTTAATGCCTCGTGCTGTTCACTCATTCTATTACTTCTTAATTAAATTTATCAAATATTGTCCATAGCCGCTCTTTAATAATTTTTGAGCTTCGGTTTTTAATTGTTCATCGTTTATCCAACCATTTTTATAAGCAATTTCTTCAATGCAACCTACCTTCAACCCTTGTCGCTCTTCAATTACTTGCACAAATTGTCCGGCTTGCATTAACGAGGCAAAAGTACCTGTATCAAGCCATGCAGTGCCGCGCTGTAAAACGCCAACTTTAAGTTTTTTACGTTCTAAGTAAATTCTATTTACATCAGTTATTTCTAACTCTCCACGTGGAGATGGTTTGATGTTTTTGGCTATTTCTACAACTTCATTATCGTAAAAATATAACCCAGGAACTGCATAATTAGATTTTGGATGGGTAGGTTTTTCTTCAATGCTTAACGCGTGCATATTTTCATCAAACTCCACCACACCATATCTCTCAGGGTCGCTAACGTGGTAAGCAAAAACAACACCACCATCAGGGTCGTTATTTTCTCTCAAAAGCTTGCTTAAGCCTGCACTAAAGAAAATATTATCGCCTAAAACTAGGGCTACTTTATCATTACCAATAAATTTTTCGCCAATTATAAATGCTTGTGCAAGTCCATCTGGACTTGGCTGTTCGGCATACTCAAAGCGACATCCAATTTGGCTTCCATCACCCAATAGTTTTTTAAAACCAGGTAAATCGTGTGGGGTTGAAATAATAAGTACTTCCTTTATACCCGCCAACATAAGCACCGATAATGGATAGTATATCATGGGTTTATCGTACACCGGCATTAGCTGTTTGCTTACTGCTAATGTAAGTGGATGTAAACGTGTGCCGCTTCCACCGGCAAGTATAATTCCTTTCATGTATTGATTTTTTTAAATGGCAAAAGGATTAACAGCTGTTAATCCTTTTGGATTTGTACCTTATGTATGCTCCAAACTTGCCTTGCAAAATAGCAAACGGCAAGTTAATAAAAAGTTATAAATTACCTATTGGCGTACATTTTATTGTAATAGTTTTGATAGTTACCGCTGGTAACTTCATCCATCCAGGCTTGGTTGTCCATGTACCAATCAATAGTACGTTCTATACCTTCTTCAAATTGTAGCGATGGTTTCCAACCTAATTCATGCATAATCTTATTCGCATCAATGGCATAACGCAAATCATGTCCTGCACGGTCGGTTACATAAGTAATTAACTTTTCCGATTCGCCAGCTTCACGTCCCAAACGCTTATCCATGGCCTTGCAAATTACTTTTATCAAATCAATATTAGTCCATTCGTTAAAGCCACCAATATTGTAAGTTTCGCCTACTTTTCCTTTATGGAAAACATCATCAATGGCACGGGCATGGTCTACCACATATAACCAATCGCGTACGTTTTCGCCTTTACCATAAACTGGTAATGGTTTATTATTTCTGATGTTATTAATGAATAACGGAACTAATTTTTCGGGGAATTGATTTGGTCCATAATTGTTAGAACAATTACTTAAAACCACACGAATTTTATAAGTGTTGTGATATGCACGCACAAAATGATCACTTGCAGCTTTACTCGCACTGTATGGGCTTTGTGGGTCGTAAGGAGTAGTTTCTAAAAAGAATCCACCATCGTGTAAGCTTCCATAAACCTCATCAGTAGATACATGATAAAATAGCTTATCGCTCATGTTATCTTTCCATGCAGATTTTGCGGCATTAAGTAAGTTAACAGTTCCTACCACGTTGGTCATTACAAAATCCATAGGATTTGTAATACTTCTGTCCACATGGCTTTCGGCAGCTAAATGTATAACATCTGTAAAGCCATATTTCCCAAACAATCCATTAATCTCTGCTGCATCAACTAAATCAGCTTTAATAAATGTATAGTTAGGTGCATTTTCTATGTCGGTAATGTTTTTAAGATTACCCGCATAGGTTAATTTGTCTAAGTTATAAATATGATAATCGGGGTACTTATTTACAAATAATCGCACCACATGCGAGCCAATAAATCCTGCACCACCAGTAATTAAAATCTTCTTTTTTGTCATACTAAATTTGTTGTGTTTGAAACACGTTTATTTATTTGCTGCTTTCAACTCTTGTAAGTGAAGCTCCCATTTCCAGGCTGTTTCTAAAGCATTTTCTAAACTACGTTCGGCCTTCCAGCCTAATTCGTTTATGGCTTTATCGCAGCTGGCAAAAATTTGTACCACATCACCTTCTCTGCGTGGGCCAATGCTATAGTTTAGTTTTTTGCCACTTACTTTTTCAAAAGCAGTTATTGCTTCTAATACAGTATTGCCATTGCCTGTGCCAATGTTAAAAACGGAAAATGGTTTAGCATTATTGTTTAAAAATTCAATAGCCTTTACGTGTGCTTTGGCTAAATCAACCACATGAATAAAATCGCGTATACAACTTCCATCACGTGTTGGGTAATCGTTACCAAACACAGTAAGTTTTTCGCGTATGCCAATGGCTGTTTGTGTAACAAACGGAATTAAGTTATTAGGAACTCCATTTGGCAATTCGCCAATTAAAGCAGTATCGTGTGCACCAATTGGGTTAAAGTAACGCAGCGCAACTACTTTTGTGTTTGATGATTTGGATACATCAAACAGCATTTCTTCGCATATTTTTTTTGTATTACCGTATGGCGAGTTGGCCTTAACCACAGGCGAATCTTCTGTTATGGGAAGTGCATCGGCTGTTACATCTCCATACACCGTGCAACTTGATGAGAATACTAAATTTTGAACTCCATGTTTTTGCATGGCTTCAACCAAATTTGCTGTACCACCCACATTATTTTCGTAGTAGGCTAAAGGTTTTTCAACCGATTCGCCCACCGCTTTGTATGCCGCAAAATGAATCACAGCTTTTATTTCAGGGTGCTTAACAAACACCTCATTTAGTGCTTGTTTATCTCTAATATCGGCTTTAATAAAATCAAAGCTTTTACCGGTAATTTTCTGAATGTTTTCTACTACTACAGGTGCAGAGTTTTCAAAATTATCAAGTGCAACAACACCATAGCCCGCATTTTGTAATTCAACTACTGTATGCGAACCTATAAAACCTGAACCGCCTGTTACTAATACTTTCATGCTTATTTAAGGGTTTAAACGGCCTGCAAGATAAGAATTTGAGTAATAAAGTAAAGTACTTAATTGAGGTTAAACAATGCTAAAACCACGTATGCTTTTTACTACGTAAAATAGCTGTACATGAACTTGGTATTTTTTATCAGTATGCGTCAAGGCAAAACCTCCTACCACACCAGTTTTTGGGTGCTTTGGGTATTGTTATCAAACGTAACGGTTAGCATATACATACCTCTTTTTTCGGGCATTTGTATGCTTGTTGTATTGCTTTTGGCAATACTTTGGCCTATTAAATTATAAATAGTAATAGATTTTACACCACTGTTTTGTACCTGTAGTGTGGTATTGTTTATGGTGTAATCTATTTTAACGGCATTGGCCTCGGTTAGGCCAGTAATATTGCGGTAGTTTATGTTAAACCACACAGTATCAGCAATCAATAAATTTGTTTTGTGAAAAACTTTTACCCCAATTTTGGTAGCTCCTGTAAATTCGTTGGTAGCAACATGGTAACGCATAAAAACAGTGGTGTCGTTTTCACCAAAATCTTTAATAAATGCACCTGAGTTTGGAATCCCAATTTCGCAATTGCCGTTGTTGCATGCCGATAACTCCCAACGCGAATCAATTGAATCAAAAATAACCATCCATTTGTAATCAGTACTTATACTGTTTCGGGTATGAAATCGCATGTCGGTTTCAAAGTATAAGGTTGATTTGTGCGTGGTTAAATTTAATACTTTCCCGTTCGGAAAACTCATGCTTTGGGCAATGCTTACTACTGTTAAAAGGGTTAATAAAATTGCAGGTAAAAGTTTTTTCATGGTAGTATTATTTAACGGCTACCACACTAATTTCTACATTAGCATTTAGGGGTAAGCGTGATACTTGCACGGTTTCGCGTGCGGGATAATTGCCCGAAAAGTAACTTCCGTAAGCCTCGTTAATGGCAGCAAAGTTTCCTAAATCAGTGCAGTAAATAGTAGTTTTTACTACGTGTGTAAAGTTCATATCAGCCGATTTTAAAATGGCCAATAAGTTTTCCATTACCTTTTTAGTTTCGTCAGTAATGTTATGCTGAATCATTTCGCCCGATACAGCATCTTTAGCCACTTGGCCGCTAGTGTATAAAGTATTTCCTACCAAAACAGCTGGGCTGTATGGGCCAATTGGGGTTGGAGAGTCTACGCTTGTAATAATTTTCTTTTCCATATGCATTTGCATGTTATTTTTGTTTTCAAAAATAACAACTGCGCATGAAGATTTTAGCAAGAGGAGAAAAATCATTAATAATAGAGTTAAAACAAAAGCTGTCATTGGCTGATGGTGATATCACAGAGGTGTATGATACTGATTTGCCAGCTATTGATTTACAAGTGTTTGATGTAATATTTGATTTGAACTTCGATAGCCATATGGATAACATACGTTACTATGCAAGCTTAACCGGAAAACCTGTTTTTGTGAGCACAGTAAAAGCCCAACTGGCAAAAGCAGCGCATATTTATGGCCGCGAAATTGGATGCGCATTAATTGGCTTAAATGCCTTGCCAACCTTTATTAACAGGCCATTAGCGGAGGTTTCGTTGTTAAATAAAAACGATGAACACGTTTTACAGCAAACCATGCAACAGCTAAATTGGGATTTTAAATTGGTTGAAGATAGAGTAGGTATGGTTACGCCTCGCATTGTGTTTATGATTATTAACGAGGCTTGTTACACCTTACAAGAAGGTACGGCAAACCTAAAAGATATTGATACCAGCATGAAACTAGGCACCAATTATCCGTTTGGGCCTTTTGAGTGGGCCGATAAAGTTGGCATTAAGCACGTGTACGAAACTTTAGAAGCCATTTATACCGATACTCACGATGAGCGTTATAAAATATGTCCGCTCTTGAAAACCCTTTACCTTAAAAATGGGTCTTTCTATCATTAATACTAATTATTTGAGAACACTATTTTTATTGTTTGGGTTGATGGCTTACACCGCAACTCAAGCTCAGCATGTATGTGCGGTTGGAAAACAAAAAAGGGCAAACACCGTTTTGGCCAAAACATCCACTATTTCGCAAAGCAATTTAATGAATCAGTATGATGTTAAGTTTCATCAACTAGATTTAAACCTTGAGCGCAATAGCACTTTAATAAGTGGTAGTGTACGCACGGTAGCCCAAGTTATTGCTCCCTCTTTAGATACCTTTGGTTTTGAGTTGCATCAAAATCATACTATCGATTCGGTTAAAAGTGTAAGTGGCACATTATTAAATACTGTACGTAGCGCAAATTTTGCTTACGTTATTTTACCTAATACCATATCAAAATTTGGGTTGATAGATGTAACTATTTACTATCATGGTGATGGCTATGTGGCTGCAAGTGCAGCTATTGGTTCGGGTTTTAGTACAGGTACTTCAACACGTTGGGGAGCCCAAGCAACTTGGAGTTTAAGTCAACCTTACTCAGCTTACGAGTGGTTTCCGTGTAAGCAAGCTTTGCAAGATAAAGTAGATTCTGTTTTTGTAAACGTAACCACCAGTAACGATAATAAAGTGGGTGCAAACGGTGTACTTAAAAATGTAATTTCTTTACCCAATAATAAAGTACGATACGAGTGGCAATCTCTTTACCCAACAGATTATTATTTAATCTCAGTAGCGGTATCAAATTATGTGGAGTATAACACCTACGCAAAATTGGATGGCGACTCAATGTTGATACAAAATTACGTGTATAACAACCCGCAAACACTCATTACTTTCAAACCATTTTTCGACCAAACAGCTGATATGATTACTGCGTTTTCGGGCATGTTTGGTAAATATCCATTTTGGAAAGAAAAATATGGTCATGCCATGGCTCCTTTTAGCGGTGGTATGGAGCATCAAACCATGACAAGTATTGGTGTTATTGATTTTAGCATTGTAGCACACGAGTTAGGTCACCAATGGTTTGGCGATCATGTAACCTGTCAAACTTGGGCCGATATTTGGCTTAACGAAGGCTTTGCAACCTATTGCGAATACTTGGCTTTAGAAGCTTTAAATCCGGCAAATGCCCCACTCGAAATGAGCCAAGTGCATTTTACAGTAATGCAACAACCAGGCGGGAGTATTGCATTTACTGATACCACAAACGTAAACCGTATTTTTGATTCGCGTCTTACTTATAATAAAGGTGGAGCATTTGTTCATACTTTACGTTTCGAGATTAACAACGACTCGTTGTTTTTTGCGTTCTTAAAAAAGTACCAACAACAGTTTGCTTTTACTACAGCAAGTACAGCCGATTTTAAAAATCTGTTAGAACAGTTTACTAAACGCGATTTTACACAAGTGTTTAATCAATGGTTTTATGGGCAAGGTTATCCAACCTTTAACGTAAAATGGAATCAATTAGATGATACGCTTTTTATTCAATCAACCCAAACAGTAAGCAGCACCACACCTTTATTTATTACTCCTGTAGAGTTTAAAGTTACCACTGCTACAGGCGATAGTATTGTTCGTTTACAACAATCGCAATTGGTAAACACCTTTGTTTTGCCAATTAAAACAAAAGTTACCCAACTAACGGTCGATCCTAATAATTGGATTTTAAATAGTGCCGTAGTAACTAACGACCCCAATTGGGTTGGTTTGTTACAACCACAAGTAACTAAAACATTAGCCGCATACCCAAATCCTGTGCCTGATAAGCTTTATCTAGAAAATATTACATCAGGTTCAACGGTAAGTATATACAACCAAGTTGGGCAATTAGTATTAGAAGTATTAAATGCACAGCAAGGTATTGATGTAAGCAGCTTGCCAGCTGGTTTATATGTGGTAAAAAATCAATCATCAACCCTAAAAATTATTAAACAATAATGCAGGTTAAAAAAATAGGAATATTGTGGTTGATACTGTTGCAATTTGCAGCGGTATCGGCACAGCAAACAGATTATAAGCCAACCCTAAGGGCTATTTATGATGAAGTATTGATGCGCGGACAATGCTATCAAACACTTGATTATTTGTGCAATTCAATTGGTGGCCGTTTAAGTGGTTCGCCCCAAGCCGAACAAGCGGTAAAATATATGTTTACCAAAATGCAGAGCTATGGGTTTGATACTGTGTTTTTGCAACCAGTTATGGTTCCGCATTGGGAGCGCGGTGCAAAAGAAGAAGCTTTTATTGCAAAAGGTCGCCAGAAATTTGATGTGCGTATTTGTGCTTTAGGCGGTAGTGTGGCAACACCTTTAACAGGCCTTGATGCAGAGGTAATTGAAGTGCAATCGTTGGCCGAATTAAAAGAGTTAGGCAAAGAAAAAATTACAGGAAAAATTGTGTTTTTTAATCGCCCAATGGATCCTAAGCATATACATACTGGGGCGGCTTATGGTGGCGCAGGCGATCAACGCGGTAATGGTCCGGCAGAGGCCGCGCGTTACGGAGCCGTAGGAGCAGTGGTGCGCTCTCTTACTTTAGCAAACGATGATAACCCACACACGGGCATGACCCGTTACAACGATTCATTGCCCAAAATTCCGGCTTGTGCTATAAGTACAAAAGGTGCAGATGCGTTAAGCAATTTGCTTAAACTTAAAACAGCAGGTCCTGTGCGTATGTTCTTAAAAATGAGTTGTCAAACATTACCTGATGTGTTGTCGTACAATGTTATTGCCGAAATGCGTGGTACCCAATTACCCAACGAAATTATAGTAGCCGGAGGGCATTTAGATAGCTGGGATAATGGACAAGGTGCCCATGATGATGGAGCAGGCTGCGTGCAAAGCATTGAAGCACTGAGGTTGCTTAAACAACTTGGATTAAAACCTAAGCGTACCTTGCGTGTGGTTTTATTTATGAATGAAGAAAATGGGGTAAAGGGAGGTAATGAATATGCACGCGTATTATCGTTGGATAAAAATACCAAACATATTGCAGCCATTGAGAGTGATGCAGGTGGATTTACACCACGAGCTTTTGGCATGGACGATTCGGTAACTGTGCAGTTTTTTAAGCAGTGGGAATCAACCTTTGAGCCTTATGGTATTGAGCAAATACGCATGGGGTGGGGTGGAACAGATATTGCACCTATGAAAAAATATGGTGTAGTGCAAATTGGTTACGTGCCAGATTCGCAACGTTATTTTGATTTACACCATACCGAAATTGATACTTTTGATAAAGTAAACAAGCGCGAATTAGAGCTTGGTGCGGCTGCAATAAGTGCTTTAATGTGGATGTTGAGCCAAGAAGGTATTGGTCATTAAAAAACTAAATACCTTGAATTGAAGCGGCTTGGCTGTGGTCAGAAAAAAAATATCAAAAAAAGTTTAAAAACTATTGCACAGTTTGGAGTAAGGCCTATATTTGCACCCACAAAAATTGTCCGATGGTGTAACTGGCAACACGTCTGATTTTGGTTCAGAAGAGTCTAGGTTCGAAACCTAGTCGGACAACAAAAAGAAAGATAAGTGTCGGGTTTTTTCTAAAAAGAAACCCGACATTTTTTTTAAAACAAGGGTCCAATTGTCATTTAAACTAAAGCACCATGTCGTCACCACGTAACGAGGTAAAACTCTTCTCAGGCCGTAACTCAATGTTCGTTGCCGAAAAAATTGCAGAATCATTTGGTCAGCCATTAGGCGATTTAACCGTATCACAGTTCAGCGATGGAGAAATTCAACCCAGTATTAATGAAAGCGTTCGCGGTTGCGATGTGTTTTTAATCCAATCTACTTTTCCTAGTGCCGATAATTTATTGGAGTTGTTATTAATGATTGATGCAGCTAAACGCGCATCAGCACATTATGTAACCGCTGTAATACCTTATTTTGGTATGGCTCGCCAAGATAGAAAAGATAAACCACGTGTAAGTATTGGTAGTAAAGTAGCTGCCGATTTGTTAAAGGCCGTGGGAGTAAGCCGTGTAATGACTATGGATTTACATGCGCCTCAAATTCAAGGATTTTTTGAAGTTCCAGTTGATCATTTAGATTCATCTGTAATATTTATTCCTTATATTCGCAACCTTAACGAATCTAACCTTATTTTGGCTTCGCCTGATATGGGTTCATCAAATAGAACGAGAACCTTTGCCAGAGCGCTTAACCTTGATATGGTTATTTGCGATAAAGAGCGTAAACGTGCTAACGAAATTGCCTCTATGACCTTAATTGGTGATGTAGCGGGTAAAGACGTTATTTTGATTGATGATATTATTGATACTGGTAATACATTAGCAAAATCAGCACAAATGCTAAAAGATAAAGGTGCATTAAGCGTTCGCGCAATGTGTACCCATCCAGTACTTTCGGGCAAAGCCTACGAAACATTGGAAAATAGCGTTATTGACGAATTAGTGGTGTGTGATACCATTCCATTAAAACGTGAAAGCTCAAAAATTAAAGTATTAAGCGTAGCCGATTTGTTTGCAAACGCAATCAAAAATGTTACCGAGTTTGGTAGCATAAGCTCTTTGTTTAATACAGCAACGAAGTAAATTCGCGATTAAAAATTATAAAAAACCGTAAAGAGGAAGCTCGTGCGAATTGGCCGAATCTTTACAAAACAAAAAACAACAAAATGAAAACACTTGCCATGTTTGGTTATTTGCGGGACGGAGTTGGTAAATCATCTACCAAATCACTTCGAAACGAGGGTAAAGTGCCGTGTGTATTGTATGGCGGAACTGAGAATGTAAACTTCTCAATGTACTCAGAGGATTTTAAAAACCTTGTGTACACTCCTAACACTTACAAAGTGCAACTTGACATTGAAGGAAAAATTTACAAAGCGGTATTGAAAGACATTCAATATCACCCAGTAAACGATTCTATTTTACATGCTGATTTCTTAGGCATCTATGATGACAAAGAAGTAGAAGTAAGAGTGCCAGTTAAATTTGTAGGAAATTCAGTTGGTGTGCGTGCCGGTGGTAAATTGGTAGTTAAATCGCAAAAATTGCGTATTAAAACTATTCCAGCTAAATTACCTGATTACGTAGAAATCAACATCGAAAATTTAGAAATTGGTAAATCAATTAAAGTAGCTGAATTACCTGCTGCTGATTACACCATCCTAGATTCTCCTAACAACCCAATCGTTACGATTAAAACTACCCGTGCTGCACAAAGCGCTGCAACTGCAGAAGCTTCAGGTAAAAAGAAATAATTTTTTCTTACCCAGTATGTATAAAATCCCGCACCATTTGGTGCGGGATTTTTTTGTTTATAGCGGCCTAACTTTGGTGTTTTTATGCTGTAAAACAAAATGGGTAATATGCTATACTTGCACCATGAAATTTTTAATTGTTGGCTTAGGTAATATTGGTAGCGAATATGCACATACCCGCCATAATATTGGGTTTGATATTTTAGATGCCTTGGCCGAAAAGCATGGTAAAACCTTTACACCCGATAGATACGCAGATTACTGTATGGTATCTGTTAAAGGCAAGCAGTTGCATTTAATAAAACCATCTACTTACATGAATTTAAGCGGTAAGGCTGTGCGTTATTGGATGCAAGAGTTGAAATTGGAGGCTAACCAGATTTTTATTTTGGTTGATGATTTGGCCATTGATTTTGGTAAGATTAGAATACGTGCCAATGGAAGTGATGCTGGGCACAACGGGTTAAAAAACATAAACGAGTTGTTGCAAACACAAAATTACCCGCGCTTGCGCTTTGGTATTGGTAGCAATTACGCCAAAGGCCATCAGGTTGATTTTGTATTGGGTAAGTTTAACGAGGAAGAACAAAAAACCTTGCCCGATTTAATAAAACATAGCATAGATGCCATCGAGTCGTTTGCTTTTACCGGGCTTGAGCGAACCATGAATTTTTATAACAAGAAATAATTACTCCAACTATGAAACAAAATCAACCTAAACGTATTACATATTTATTCGGAGCGGGAGCGAGTATTGGAAATGGAAAACTTTTAAGTGATGACAAACCAACCGGTATACCAGTTGTTGAGAAATTTAATGATGATATCCGTGTTTTTCTCGATTTAATAGATGATCTTGATATTATGAGTAGTGGCGAAGAAAAAATGAGACAATTCAATAATATGAAGATCATGTTTAAAGGTATTTACAATGAATTTTCTCACATGTATTCGTTTGATACTTTCGCAAAATCGCTTTATGAGCAAGGAAGTCATCAAAAGTTAAACAATTTGAAATTATTACTCAAAGCATATTTACTTTACCGTCAAGAGGTTTGTAAGTCAGACCCAAGATACGATTTGTTGTTTGCAACTTTAATTAACAATGGGATATTACCCAATCATGTTAACTTTTTAAGTTGGAATTATGATACACAGGTAGAAAAGTCATTAACAAGATTCGCAGGGAATAGTCACAATGGATTTAAACAGTTTATAGATCTTGGATTTAAACCACAAAATTCTATAAAGTCAAATCTTTTAAAATTAAATGGCTCCATATCAGTAAGGAAAGATTATACGAAAAACTATCATTGTATTGAAACTGTTACCGATGATTTTAGCGAAACCATCTTGCCAATTTGTGAGGAAATAGTGGCCTTATATTCTTCGGAGGAGAGGGATTATTTGTATCCTAAAATGTACTTTTCATGGGAGGAAAAAGAGCGTTTTGAAGAAGTTCTTGAATATTCTAAACATGTAATTAGTAAAACAGATATTCTCATTGTTATTGGATATTCTTTTCCAACGTTGAATAGAAAAGAGGATATGTTGTTGCTAAAATGCCTACCAGATCATGCGAGAATATGCATTCAATGTAAGGATGAGTCTGATTTTAAAGAAATAAAATCAAAGATTAGTTCACTTGTAAAAGTTAGTCAAGACGATGTAACGGCTAGCGAGAATGATGAGTTTTACAGAGAGTACCCTTTTAAATCGGTAGAGTTCATTCCACAAAGTAGGGAATTTTATGTTCCTTTTGAATTTGATTATTAAATAAAAAAGGCCGATTAAATCGGCCTTTTT
>CAZJHS010000018.1:35967-40478 GCA_964545895.1 uncultured Chitinophaga sp.
TCTGTTTCTCATCAATGGTGCTTGGTGCATCAATCATGATATCTCGGCCGCTATTGTTTTTAGGGAATGCAATAAAATCTCTTATCGAATCTGCTCCACCAAATAATGAACATAACCTATCAAAACCAAATGCAATACCTGCATGTGGTGGTGCTCCGTATTGGAAAGCATCCATTAAAAAGCCAAACTGATGTTGTGCTTCTTCGGCAGTAAAGCCTAGCACTTCAAACATACGTGCTTGTAAATCTTTATTAAATATACGTACGCTACCGCCACCAACTTCTACTCCATTAATTACCATATCGTAAGCGTTTGCACGCACTTGGCCTAAGGTTTCAAAACTGTTTAATAAATGTATATCCTCTGGTTTTGGCGAAGTAAATGGATGGTGCATGGCAAAGTAACGGTTCTCGTCTTCGTTAAACTCTAACAACGGAAAATCAACTACCCATAAACACGAGAAAGTATTTTTATCGCGTAAACCCAAACGTGTGCCCATTTCTAAGCGTAATTCGTTTAATGCTTTACGGGTTTTATCGGCTTGGCCAGCTAGCAATAAAATTAAGTCGCCTGGTTGTGCATTAAACTGTTCAGCCCATAATTTTAAAGCTGCCTCATCGTAAAATTTATCTACCGATGATTTAATACTACCATCAGCATTAACACGTGCATAAACCAATCCTGTAGCGCCAATTTGTGGGCGTTTAACAAAGTCAGTTAATTCATCTAACTGTTTGCGCGTGTATTCTGCACAACCTTTGGCACAAATACCTACAACTAATTCTGCGTTATCAAATACCTGGAAGTTTTTGCCTTTTACTACATCATTTACTTCCACAAACTTCATCTCAAAACGGGTATCAGGTTTATCGCTACCATAATATTTCATGGCATCAGCATAAGTCATGCGAGGCAATGATGCAATATCAATTCCTTTAACGTTTTTAAACAAGTGTTTTACTAAGCCTTCAAACATATTTAAAATGTCTTCCTGCTCCACAAAACTCATCTCGCAATCTATTTGCGTAAATTCTGGTTGGCGGTCGGCACGCAAATCCTCATCTCTAAAACATTTTACAATTTGGTAGTAACGATCAAAGCCACTTACCATTAACAATTGCTTAAAGGTTTGTGGCGATTGTGGTAAGGCATAAAATTCACCTGGATTCATACGGCTTGGTACCACAAAATCGCGCGCACCTTCGGGAGTCGACTTAATTAAAACCGGAGTTTCAACCTCAATAAATTCTTGTGCATCTAAGAAATTACGTGTTTGTTGAGCCACCTTATGGCGCAATTGTAAGTTTGCTCTTACACTGGCTCTACGTAAATCTAAGTAGCGATATTTCATTCTAATATCATCACCGCCATCTGTATTTTCTTCAATAGTAAAAGGAGGGGTGATGGCTTCGTTTAGTACTTCAAAATCAGTAACAATAATTTCAATCTCACCAGTTGGCATGTTTAAGTTTTTACTTTCACGCTCTTTAACTGTACCAGTAACTTTTAATACAAATTCACGTCCTAACTTGCGGGCACGTGTACACAAATCGGCATTGGTATCCATGTTAAAAGCAAGTTGAGTAATGCCATATCTATCGCGCAAATCAACAAAAGTCATTCCGCCTAAATCGCGGCTTTTTTGAACCCAGCCTGTTAAGGTTGTTGTTTCGTTGGTATTGCTTAATCTTAATTCTCCGCAAGTATGTGTACGTAGCATGTTGTATTGTTATTAGCCTTAAATAGGGTGCGAAAATAATAAAAAGGAAGCCTACAATAGCATTTAATTTTGGGTAAATACGTAAGTTGCTCCTTCAATTATGGCAGAGTTATTTTCGGACGAGTATTTTATGCAATTAGCGCTTAAAGAGGCGCAAAAAGCCTACGATTTAGGCGAGGTACCAGTTGGTGCAATTGTGGTAAGCAACAATAAAATTATTGGCAAAGGACACAATTTAACCGAACAATTAAATGATGTAACCGCACATGCAGAAATGCAAGCCATTACCGCGGCTGCCAATTATTTGGGTGCAAAATATTTGGTTGATTGTACTTTGTATGTAACCCTAGAGCCTTGTGTAATGTGCGGTGGGGCTTTATATTGGAGCCAAGTAAGTAAGGTTGTATTTGGTGCAACAGATGATAAGCGAGGGTGCAGCAAACTTGGCAATATTTATCACCCAAAAACAGAAATAGTAGGCGGTATATTAGAAACCGATTGTGCTGAGTTAATGAAAGCCTTTTTTAAAGCCAGGCGTTAGTTTTTGCTAAGCGTAACGATGGATTGATGCTCTATTTTATTTCCATTTATATAAAACGATTTAGGTGTTTGTCCGCTGAATTCCTTACAACATTTGGAGTTGTTAGGTACAATTTGCATCACCAAAGAATCTATGCGCAGTTCATTGCTACCGTATTTATTTTTTATAATGTAGCTTGAAAGTTCTAAATAGTCTGTTGGATTATTGATGAGTATTTGGCCAAACTCATATTGGGTTTTATAATCTTGTTGAATAAAAGCAAATCTGTCTAACCATATTGTATCTGAAGGTTCCTTAAACCCTAAGCTATTAAAAACAATGAGGTAGGTTGAGTCGGCTTCATGCAGTTTAAAACCACTTTGTGTGGAGTCTAAATTGAGTTCTAGCGCTAATCTATTACAATGAGCATAGTCACTACAGTCAATACCCGATTGGCCCGGCACAGAACAACATCCTGTTAAAAATGTTATTAATAGAGAAGTATAAACTATTGTGAGTGTTTTCATAAGATTGAATAACCAATTGTTATATCAAACTTAATTAATAAATAGAAGTATTTAAATGTAAATAGCACTATTTTCGCTATTCAAATTTTAACAACTAAATTATATAATCATATGGCATTCGAATTACCAAAATTACCATACGAGTACACAGCTCTTGAGCCGCATATTGATGCGCGTACTATGGAAATTCATCACAGCAAACACCACAATGCATACGTAACTAATTTAAACGCTGCAATTGCCGGTACTGATGCTGAGCATTTATCTATCGAAGATATCTGCAAAAATATTAGCAAGTATCCAATGGCTGTTCGTAACAATGGTGGCGGACACTTTAATCACTCTTTGTTTTGGAGTATTATGAGTGGAACTCCATCAACTCCATCAGCTAAATTAGAAGCTGCAATTGTGAGCGATTTAGGTGGAATGGATAAGTTTAAAGAAGACTTTAACAAAGCAGCAGCTACACGTTTTGGTAGTGGTTGGGCTTGGTTATGTGTTGAGAACGGTAAGTTAAAAGTTTGCTCAACGCCAAATCAAGACAATCCTTTAATGGATGTTGTAACTGATTGCAAAGGCACACCTATTTTAGGCTTAGATGTTTGGGAGCATGCTTATTATTTACATTATCAAAACCGCAGACCTGATTACTGTGCTGCATTTTGGAATGTAGTAAATTGGGCTGAAGTAAGCCGCAGATTTGAAGCTGCGCTTTAATTTTTAAAACAATATTATACCTAGGCCTGCCTTGTTTGTTTCAAGGCAGGCTTTATCATAAATATTATGCAAAACGTAATTAATATTCGCGAGATTGAAATTATCCCATCAGCAGAAGGATTGAAAATTTTTGATTATGATGTGTTATCGCGTATCGAAGATCAACGTGTAAGACGAGTAAATTTAGACAAAGCAGCTACTTTAGGAAAAGTGTCGGGCCTTAAGGCCAACATTGTTTTAAAAACACCTGCGGGTTACCAACGTATTCAAACCAAAGTACAAGGGGTTGATGCAACTAATGTTTGGGTTGAAAACGGAATTGTAATTCCACTAATAGCCGTGTACGCGGTTGATATTATTGGGTAATTAAATTGGTGTTAAAGTAAAACCACTGTCATTAATATAAATTTAATTACCATTTATTTGCTTTTTACAACCACTCGACATAACTTGCACCTGTTATTAATTCAAATCGAATTAAGTAACGTTTAACAAGAAGTACAATAAAAAAAGTATAAAGATAATAGCGTTTCACGCTAGGATTAGGGGGTAAAAAAAACGGGCCGGCATGTTTACATGTCGGCTTTGTTTTTTAGTGCTTTTTTGAAAAAGTAAATACAAAAAAAATGCAGCAACTAATTAGTTACTGCATTTTACATTTAAAGTATTTTTAAAGTTACTCTACCGTAACAGATTTTGCTAAGTTTCTTGGTTGATCAACGTTGCAACCGCGCAATACCGCAATATGATAAGATAGTAATTGCAAAGGAACACTTGCAATAAGAGGTAACATAGCTTCTTCACACTCCGGAATGTAAATAACATGATCTGCTTGTTGTGCTATGTGTTCATCACCTTCTGTTGCAATGGCAATTACCTTGCCTTTACGTGCACGTACTTCTTGTATGTTACTAATTACCTTTTCGTAGTTGCTATGTTGTGTAGCAATAACTACAACAGGCATTTCTTCGTCAATTAATGCAATAGGTCCGTGCTTCATTTCTGCTGCTGGATATCCTTCTGCATG
>CAZJHS010000019.1:0-36062 GCA_964545895.1 uncultured Chitinophaga sp.
CAATTGCATAATTTTCTTTTACCTGAGATGGGTCGATTACAGCGGCTTTCACTTTTGATCCATCAGGAGTGATGTAATTTAATTTAACAACAGTATCAGCTGCTTGTTTAGCTAGTGCATTAGCGGTGCTATCAGCACCAACCAGTGAAGTTGTTTTTATTTTACCTCCTTTTGCACTACCTTTTGTAGTTTTACCAGTTGTTTTTCCTTTGGTATTTTTAACTGGAGCAGGAGGAGGCGTATTCATTTTATTAAGCAACTCAAGTATTTGGTTCAATTTAGCATCTACTGTATCAACCTTGGTATTTACTGTATTTACTTTTTCATCTACTACCTTAATTTCTGATCTTAATACATTAGCTAAACTGTCGTTGTTTTGCTTAACAAAATCACGCATGTCTTTATCTAAGTTGCCAATTAAATTTTTGGTAAGATCCATGGCACTGGTGGTGTAGTTAATTGAAATATGTTGCCAATCTGGATGTTGTTTGCGTTCGTATGGTAAGAATTTAATAGCTACCCCAATTGATGAAAGTGCTAGTTTGTCATTACTACCATTATGTATTCTATCTATGTTTTGTGTCTGAGAAAAATAAAAATTACTCGAAGCAGTAAGGTCTACCATCTCGTTTACATAATATCTTGCTGTTAATCCTATTTCAGTTAGTAAATGCACTCTACTTAATTTATTATCAAATGTCCAAGTTTGTAAAGTGTAATAGTAATTTAGGTTACTTGCTCCTAATCCTGCATAAATATTGAATTTACGCCAAGTTTCACTTCTGTTTTTGAAAAATGAAGTGATGTTTAATTGTGCCTGTGCACCGTAAGTAATAAAGTTATTTCTAAAAAAACTAATGTTATCTCTACCTGCAATTGTACCTCCATTAACGTTAGCCATAAATGATATTTTGTCATTTAGTGCATAACGCAAGCCCATACCACCAAAAGGAGCCGCTTCCGCACTTGATCCTGTGAGAATCGTTGGCATGCCCGCCCTACATTCTAAACTAAACTTAGCAAGGGGTTGTGCTGTTGTTTTCGGGGAGTTTAAAACTAGTAAGGCAAACCCTACAAGCAAAAATTTCAGCGTATTTTTCATAAAATTTATTCTGATGTGGAATTATTCGTTTTAACGTAATTATGTCAAAAGTATGTTTTTTTCTTTAAAAATGCTTGTTTTTAACACAATTTAGTGGCAACTGGCAGTATTTTTATTCAAACCTAATGGTGTAATCCAATCGTTATCTCTTTTTGAGAAGTACTTAGGCTGTTGTATGTAGCAGTAATAAACTGCTTTACAGATTGCTGAATACCATACGTAAGTACATTATAGTAACGTTCTTGCGGAGAACCATTAGGGAAATACAATGACTGAATAGTAGCGAAGTTTTCGGTCTGAAGACGTACTTTTTCGCGTTGTTGTTTATCTAGTTTTTTACCTAAGTGTTCTAATTTGCCTATCCATTCTAGCTTGTAAGCCAATATTTCGCTCGATAATTTATTGTCTGTTTTTTGTGCAATGTCTATCAAGTTTTGAAGTGCTTTGTTAAAGGTTTCAAGCACTTCTTGTTGGCCGCCATCATGAGTTAATGCAACTAATTTTCGTTCAATGGTAAGTAGTGGTTCAAATAAGTCTACTGCAGATAAGCCCATTTTTTCTAGTTTGTTTTGATGCTGATGTTGAACCATTAATACAAAACTACGAAGGGTTAGAATGGGGAATGCAATATTATTGTTCACAAAAACATCTTTTAACTGCAGCCAATAAGCAATTTCACCAGGTCCACCAATATAACTTAAGTTTGGTAAAATTACTTCTTGATATAAAGGGCGCATAATTACATTGGGGCTGTAATTATCAGGATTTTGCTCAATATCGTTGGCAATTTCTTCAGCAGTAAGGCTAATGTCAGTACCTTGCACTTCAAATTTATTTTTATGCTGGGTTATCAGTTTTCTGCCCCATTTGCTTAAGTAAAAGAAGTTGATTGAACGTCCGTTTACTTGAGTTTTATAATGCTGTTTTAAGGCAAGGTTAGTTTGTGTTAATACCTCATAATTGTTTTGTTCCAATACATCTTTTTTAATGTATGGAATAAACAACTGTTTAAGGGGTTTACTATCTGCATCTAAAATTACCAATCCATAATCGGCAAATAATAAATGAACTAATTTACGGGTTGCAATACTTAAATTTTCACTTTGTGTGTAACACGAAATCCACTCTTCAATTTGTGCTTTCGAAAAATCATTTTGAGCTAACGCAAGCACTTGCTCTGCAAACGAACCAAAATCTTCTAGGTTAAGTCTTCCAACGGGTTGTTCGTTACTGTTTATATCCCAACTTAGTTTTTGTTTGCCAATGTGTACATGGTTTACTTCTGCAAAATCATGGTCTTCGGTTGCCATCCAAAATACAGGAACAAAATTTTTAGTTGGGTAGGCTTTCCTGAGTTCTTCGCACCATTTAATGGTGCTTAGTATTTTATAAATAAAGTAAAGCGGACCAGTAAATACGCAAAGTTGATGGCCCGTAGTTACAGTATAAGTATCTTCATTCAGCAGGGATATAATGTGTTGGTTAACCGCAGTGCTTTTTTTTATATTAATACCAGCTTGCTCGTATTGCGCTTTTAACTCATCAACCAAAACGGGCCTATAATTTTGGTTATAATTTTTTTGCTCCATCATAGTTTGGTATGATGAAATATCTGGCCTAAGGTTATAAAATGGCTTCACGTTATTGGCATCGTTCACGTAATCTAAAATAAGTTTAGAAAACTGTTTACTTTGCTCGAAGCTAATGTGTAAAGCGTTCAAAAGTGATAGCTATTAGTTAGTTTACAATAGTTCCGTATAGATCAAAATCTTCGGCCGATGTGATAAGTACATTGGCAAAATCACCAATTCGTACGTAGTTATTTTTGGCATCAACTAATACTTCGTTATCAACTTCTGGCGAGTCAAATTCTGTACGACCAACATAGTATCCATCGTCTTTTCTATCAAACAAAACCTTTAATGTTTTACCTACTTTTTGTTGATTTAATTGTGCCGAAATACCTTGTTGAATATCCATTACAATAGCAGCGCGTTCTTCTTTTACCTCTTGTGGCACATCATCCTCTAACGTTCCTGCATGTGTTCCTTCTTCGTGGCTGTAGGTGAAAATTCCCAATCTATCAAATTTGTTGTACTCCACAAATTTGCATAAGTCTTCAAAATCTTGTTGGGTTTCTCCCGGGTGTCCGGCAATTAAAGTAGTTCTAATTGCAATACCAGGTACTTTTTCTCTTATGGTATCAATTACTTCTTGTGTACGTTTTTGGGTAATACCTCTGCGCATGGTTTTTAGCATGTTGTCGCTGGTATGTTGCAAAGGAATATCAATGTATTTACAAATATTATCACGCTCGCGCATCACATCTAATGCGTCAAGCGGAAACTGAGATGGATAGGCATAATGCAATCTAATCCACTCCAGGCCTTCAATGTCACTCATTCTGCGAAGTAGCTCTGCAAGCTTACGTTCGCCATATAAATCTAAACCGTAGTACGTACTATCTTGGGCTATAAGTAAAATCTCTTTTGTTCCATTTTTTACTAACCCTTTTACTTCTGTTTCTAATTGTTCGAAGCTTTTTGAAATATGCTTACCACGCATAATTGGAATAGCACAAAACGAACATGGTCTATCGCAACCTTCACTTATTTTTAAGTACGCGTAGTGCGAAGGCGTGGTAATTAAACGTTCGCCTACTAACTCATGTTTGTAATCGGCACCTAAAATTTTTAATAGTTGGGGCAAGTGTGTAGTACCAAAATACTGATCTACATCTGGAATTTCCTTTTGTAAATCTGGCATGTAGCGCTGCGATAAGCAACCCGTAACATATAATTTATCTATTTCACCTTGTTGTTTGGCTTCTGCAAATCGTAAAATTGTATCAATACTTTCTTGTTTTGCATTATCAATAAAGCCGCAGGTGTTAATAATAATTACGTTAGCATCATCTTTACTGCTTTCATGTTCAACATCAAAGTTATTAGCTTTAAGTTGGCTGTATAATTCTTCGCTGTCAACAATGTTTTTTGAGCAGCCTAGGGTAATAATGTTTACCTTATCTTCTTTACGTTTTGTTTTCAAAGTATTACGTATTTTGGGGTGATGTTAATTAAACAACGAGTCAACAAACTCATGTTTATTAAATAACTGAAGGTCTTCAATGCCTTCGCCAACACCAATGTATTTTACCGGTATTTTAAACATATCAGCAATGCCAATAACTACACCACCTTTGGCTGTTCCATCAAGTTTGGTAAGCGCAAGTGCATTAACTTCGGTGGCTGCTGTAAATTGCTTGGCTTGTTCAAAAGCATTTTGTCCGGTGCTGGCATCAAGTACCAGTAAAATCTCGTGCGGAGAATCGGGTACAATTTTACTCATTACGCGCTTAATTTTACTTAGCTCGTTCATTAAATCTACGCGATTATGTAGCCTTCCTGCGGTATCAATAATTACAATATCGGCATTGTTTTCTGTTGCATATTTCACTGCATCAAAAGCTACGGAGGCGGGGTCGGTATTCATGCCGTGTTCAACCACATGCACATCATTACGTTGCCCCCAAATTTTTAATTGCTGAACAGCAGCTGCTCTAAAAGTATCGCCAGCTCCAAGTACTACTTTTTTACCAGCACTTTTAAACTGATGCGCAAGTTTACCAATGGTGGTAGTTTTACCTACACCATTAACTCCTACAACCATAATTACGTATGGTTTAACTGTTTTATCAGCCGAAAAATCATTGTCGTATAAGCCACTTTCGTCAAATAACTTGGCAATTTCTTCTTTTAACAGTTTGTTTAGTTCGTTGGTGTTAATGTATTTATCAGCAGCTGCACGTTTTTGTAACCTATCTATAATTTTTAAGGTAGTTTCAATACCCACATCACTGGTTACTAAAATCTCTTCTAGTTGGTCCAGAAAGTCGTCATCAACACTGGTTTTGCCAACCAAGGCTTTACTTATTTTGTCGAATAAGCTAGTCTTGGTTTTTTCTAACCCTTGATCTAGTTTTTCTTTTTTTTCTTTGCTAAAAAAGCTGAAAATACCCATGGTAATTGAATTATGCGATGCGAATTTACTGTAAAATATACATCAACCATAATAAAAAAAGCACCCTGATTGCTCAAGGTGCTTTTTAATATGATTAATTACAAAGTTGTTACGCTTTGAAATGTGATTTAACGTCTTCGTTAGGGATAATCTCTGATTTAAAAGAGTAAGCACCCTTTTTGTTTTTTACTGCGCGGTACACTTTAGCAAAATCTTTGCCTGCACCAGTTTTTAATGTAGCAACTACCTTCTTAGCCATGATTCAGATTATTTAATTTCTTTGTGAACAGTAACTTTTTTCAATATTGGGTTGTATTTTTTCAACTCAATACGCTCAGTTGTGTTTTTTCTGTTTTTCTTAGTGATATAGCGAGATGTGCCAGGCATGCCAGAAGTTTTATGTTCTGTACATTCCAAAATCACTTGAATTCTATTTTTACTACGTGCCATTGCTTTAACTCCTTATTATTAAATGGTACCGTTTTTTACGAATTTACGTAAAGTAGCGGTAACACCGTTTTTGTTAATTGTTTTGATTGCTTTGGTTGATACACGCAAAGTAATCCACATATTTTCTTCAGGGATAAAAAATTTCTTATCCTGTAAATTTGGGTAAAAACGTCTTTTCGTTTTTCTATTTGAGTGCGATACGTTGTTACCAACCATAGCACGTTTACCTGTTAAATCACAAACTCTCATGGCAATATTTCTCTTAAAAAGGAGTGCAAATATCGGGATATATTTTATATATGCAAGCATAAATGAAAAAAAATGCAAATATGCTGCCTTGTGCTTTTCCAAGTTTCCCACCACCTTGTGCACTATGGGGCAAAAGTATACATTTTATGGGTAAATAAAAAAGCAGAGAAATTAATTCTCTGCTTTTATTACTTTTTGATAAGATATTTTATCATCCAGATTGGTGAGGGATACAAAATAAATACCCGGTTGCCATTGGCCTGTATGTAATTTGTTTAAAGGAATACCACAATAAATCTGTTTACCCATCGAATTAGTTACAACCATTTGTTTAAAATTGGAAGTGTTTATGGAAAAGTTAAGTTCAGTTCCAAATGGGTTTGGAGAAATATAATTACCTCGTTGGATACTAAAATCTCCAATCCCTAAAAGTGGTACTGATAAACGATATACCGTACCGGAGTCGGGAAATCCATTGATGTGTACTTGATCAGTATTAACCCTTTCTCTATATGCAGGTTCTGCAACATTTAAATAAATAGGTTGATTTGGATTACCAGTCAGTAGATTAAAATATACATTGGCGGTTGTATCCTTTTTTTTCCAATATTGTGTACCAAAATTAAAAAATTTCTTCCTTGTAAGCATACTTTCGTTAAATAAACAGTTACCAAAGTGATATTCAATAATTCTGTTTTGGTAAAACCAAATCTGCATGTTTAAATTACCAACTAAGTTTTCCAAAGTGTCAATTAAGCCAATGTCTTTAAACTCAAACTGATGAGCTTGTACTATGCTGTCGTATTTATAGTTGATTTCTGATTTATACGGTGGAATTTGGTTTGACTCCCTTAGTCTACAGGCGCATGTTGCTACATCAAGTGAATTATCAAGTTTACGATTGTATAAAACTAAAGTCCCAGTTTTGAGGTCAAGATTCCAATATTCAAAAGTGTCATTATAATACAGTAAAAGTGGTTGTATTTCAGGCTCCCCTAACAAAGAATTTAGGGGATAAGATTTGCTATACCAAAAAGTGTCTGATAGTATATTTTTGCCATTAATTAAATTGTGATAAGGTTGAATTAATTTAGTAAACTCATATGTATTAAACTGTGCATGTGATTGATTAATAGAGTAAAGGGAATAAATTAGAAAAAAGAGATTTCTTGTCAGAGACTTAATATTGTAGTGTTTTGTTTCCATTGTTATAGTCAATTAGAACTCCAACAACATCTGGAATTAGATTCCAATAATATTTATATCCTATTATCCATTTATTTCCATTATTATCGGTTCCATATATTGGTACTTTATAAATGTAATAGGTATACCATACTTTTTCTTCTCCGTTCTTTACTTCAATTATTTTGTAAATCACTTCATAATTACCAGTTCTCGGATTATATACATCCGTTAATCTTGTGACATTAACGCATAGCGGACATTGTATGCCTTCATTCAGATAATGCTCGCATGTAACTACTTCATTTTCCTTTTCTGCATAACAGTTATAGCAGTCTGTGTAGTGCGTATCAAAAACAAACTCTGGATATTCCCCAATTGATGGGCTACTCGATAAGACAAGCCAGTGAGGAAGAACCATTGTTGGGCATCCTCTTGTTAAGACTAGAGGTCCTAATTGTGCTAATGAGTTACTAGCAGTAAAAAGTAGTACCATTGCTAAAAAGATAAACTTTAGCAGGCTTGTTTGTTTGTTTGTTTGTTTTCATATTTTTTGTTTTTAGGTATAACAAGTATAAGTAGATTTATTTTATTTACCAACAGCATTAATATAAAATGTAATTGTTGGTTAATAATAGTTCTATAAAATTTCAACACCCTATTTTAGCCAAGCGCATTTATTGTATAATTGCACCAAATATATGTAGGATATGAATTACGAATTTATCATTGCCGATGCTGCTTTTCAGCCCAATATTGCTTTAATACGTTTAAACAGACCCAAAGAGTTAAATGCTTTAAACCTGCAATTAATGCAAGAAATAAAGCATGCGCTACTTACTTTTGATATGGATGATGCTGTACGTTGCATTATTATTACAGGTAATGAGCGCGCTTTTGCCGCTGGTGCCGATATTAAGCAAATGGAAAGCAAAACGGCTATTGATATGCTTAAAATAGACCAGTTTGAAACTTGGGACCAAATACGTAAAACTAAAAAGCCCATTATTGCTGCTGTTAGCGGTTTTTGTTTGGGTGGTGGTTGCGAGTTGGCCATGACATGCGATATGATTGTAGCCAGTGATTCGGCTAAATTTGGTCAGCCCGAAATTAAATTAGCTATTATGCCAGGTGCAGGTGGTACACAACGCTTAACTAAAGCCGTGGGTAAGGCTTTGGCTATGGAAATGGTATTAACGGGTAAATTTATTAGTGCTGATGAGGCCATGGCCGCAGGCTTAATTAATAGAGTGGTGCCAGAGGAGTTATATTTAGATGAAGCGGTTAAATTGGCTACTGAAATTGCTCAACAATCGCCAGTGGCTGTACGCTTGGCTAAAGAGAGTGTGTTAAAAGCATTTGATAGTGGCTTACAAGAAGGCTTGTATTTTGAACGTAAGAATTTTTACATGTGCTTTGCCAGCGAAGATCAAAAAGAGGGCATGAATGCTTTTGTGGAGAAACGTAAAGCAAACTTTATTGGAAAATAATTTAAAACTTATTTGTGTTGATTTTGGTAAGCAATGATGGAGTCAGTTAAGCAGTTAAACATACAGGATTATACCTACGAATTGCCTGATGAGAAAATTGCAAAATTTCCATTAGCCAATCGTGATGAGTCCAAATTATTGGTTTATCAAAATGGGCAAATTACTGATGAGGTATTTAATCATTTAAATGTTTTTTTGCCTCAACACAGTTTACTGATATCAAATAATACACGTGTGGTGCATGCACGCATGTTGTTTAAACGCCCAACTGGTGCGCAAATTGAGTTGTTTTGTATTGAACCGCTGCATCATTTAGATTACCAACTGGCTTTTGCTGATAAGCAAGAAAGTACTTGGAAATGTATGGTTGGTAATGCCAAAAAGTGGAAGGAAGATAGCTTAGAAAAAACAGTAGAAACACCCAAAGGAAACGTTCTGCTAAAAGCCACCAAACTTCCATCAACCAACGAGTTATTTGTAGTTAAATTTACATGGAATGATGCACAAATTTCGTTTGCGGAGTTATTGCATTATGCCGGGATTTTACCTTTACCTCCATACTTAAATAGGCAAACCGAAGTAGCCGATGAAGAACGTTATCAAACGGTATATGCCAAAGTACAAGGTTCGGTAGCTGCACCTACTGCAGGCTTACATTTTACACCTGCGGTTTTTCAATCGTTGGCTGCTAAGCATATTACATTTGATGAGGTAACGCTGCATGTGGGTGCGGGAACTTTTAAACCTGTAAAAGCAGTTGAGCTTGCTCATCATCAAATGCATGAAGAAACATTATTTGTTGAGCTATCAACCCTAAAAAATATATTGAGTTGCCTGCAACAACAACGTAAGTTAATTGCCGTTGGCACAACAAGTACGCGCACTTTAGAAAGTTTGTATTGGCATGGCGTAAAATTAATTCAAGCAACGGCATCAAATGTGGTTGATATTAAGCAATGGGATGCTTATGAATTAAATGCCGAAGGCATAACTGCTGAGCAAGCCATTGAGGCTATTATAAAGCAATTAGAAATACAACAAGACCAAGTTTTGGTGGGTAGCACACAAATCATCATTGCGCCCGGATATGCGTTTAAGTTGGTTGATGTGTTGATTACTAATTTTCATCAACCGGAGAATACCTTAATTTTATTAATTGCAGCTTTTGTTGGCTATGATTGGCGCAACATATACCAACATGCACTTACTAATAATTACAGGTTTTTAAGCTATGGCGATAGTTCGCTATTATTTAAAAATGCCTAACGTGTTAAGGTTAAATTACCTGTGTGTGTAAACTGTTGCAGTTGTTTGTTTTTGTATCCTTGGTAATCTATTTTGTAAATATACACTCCGCTTTCGGCAGGTTTGTTGTTAAAGTTTCCATCCCAACCTTCGGTTAAATTATTGCTGTTAAACACAAGTTGGCCCCAGCGGTTGTAAATACTTATTTTATAAGTTTCAATATCTAATCCAACAGGTGTAAAAATGTCGTTTATGCCATCTGCGTTTGGAGTAAAACTGGTAGGTATATGAAGTTGCACTCCGCATCTTCTTTTTACCTTGGTATCATCATTGCCAATGCACCCAAAATTATCAGTAACTTTTATAAAATATTCGCCTGTGTTTTTTACAACAATCCATTGTGTTGTATCGTTAGTTGGGGTCCATTTGTAGGATGTAAAACCTTCGCCAGCATCAAGTGTTACCAATTCGTGGTCGTCTTCGCATAAAAAATATTGGCTGCCTAATTGGGTAATGATATCGGGATAATTTTTTATTAAAATAGTATCAGCATTTGAGCAATTTCCGTTGCTGGCAACTAACCAAATTTTACCTGTTTTTTTGGTAGAAATAGATGCAGAATTTTGACCTGTGCTCCACAAATATTTTTCACAAATTGGTCCAAATAGGGTAAGGCTAGTGTTTGTACATGTAAAAGTATCTTTAGGGAAATTTATTGCTGGTATATCATTAATCTGTATGCTATCAACTAATTCAAAATCTTGCCCACATCTAAATATATGTAGCGTAATTTTAAATTTACCTGCTTGGCTAAATTGGTAACTTGGGTTAATAAGCGTTGATGTGTTGGGAATGATATCATGAAATATCCAGCGTAACGAATCGAACGGATTAGTAGTGTTAAATGAAAAATTGGTTACCGAGCCTTTGCATGTATTTGAAACCGTAAAAATACTATCGGCAATAGGACTGTTTGCTTGGGGGCCTGTAACAAATGCCGGAAGTTCAAATTGGGCTGATCGACTTTTTCCTATTCCATCATCAAGGCTAAAATAAGTGGTGCGGTAATCACAACTTGTTGCTATTTCATTAGGCTTTAAAATGGCATCAATTCTTTTACCCGGTATACCGTTATCATGTGTGGCAATGTATATTTTCCCATCAGGGCCAAGCCTCATGATATTGAAGTTTTCTTGCGAGGTAGCAATAAAGTAGTTGTTTTGATAATTAGTGCCATAGTATTGTACCAATTGGCTTAGCTGTACACTAAAGGTGATATATAACTTGCTATCATCGGGCGAAAAAGCAATGCCAAATGCATTTTCCCAAACAGGTTCTTTGGGCAATTCAACAGGGTTTGAAAATTGCCCACACGTGCGGTCAAAATCAAACACCTCAGCCTTGGCATCATTACCCACGTAATGTGTAACAGCAAGTTTGTTGCCTTTGTTTGATCCTACCATGTCGCCATAGTTGTTTACGGTTAAACCAACAGCCGAGAATATAGGTTGGTTTGATACGCCTGTGGCATCAACCAAATGTGCTTTAAAGCGGTTGGAGTTTAATTCGTGCGTTATAATCCAGTAGGCTTGAGTATACTTATGCCTAATAGCTGTTACTTGTTTTACGTTATTGCTTGATACGGTTTGGGCTGCAGTTATCACTTCGCCATCTCCGCCTTGTAGACTCATATCAATAACCACAAACTGCAAAGAGGCAATATCACCAATAAAAAATAAGTAGTATTTATTCTTACTACCGGGCATTGGTGTTATTACAACATCTCCTGTTGGCGATGCAGATGGAATGTTGCCATTAACCATTAGGTTGTGTTTGTGGTTCCAAACCTTTACACCATCTGTATAAAATAATAATTTACCCGTGCTCGGGTCGGATATAGATGCTGTTTTTCCGTATGTGTTTTGTGGGTTATCAAACTTAGGTTGTGCCACACCTGTTTCAAAACTTATAGCAGCGTATCTGCCAAAGTACCAATTGTACTCGCTTTTTTGAGCAAATACAGTTGTAAGGTTAATAAAAATAAACAGCACTAACAGCCTCATGCAGGTATGATTAAATATTGGGGGCAAACGTTGCTTACATGCTAATCAATAAGCTTTTTAAATGCCTGCATTTGTTTGGCTGTACCCAATACAATTAGCTTGCATTTATCGGTTAAAATTTGATTGCTTTCTGGGTTAATTAAGTAGTTGCCTTCGGCATTTTTTATACCAATAATATTTACTCCAGTTAAGCTTCTTAGTTTTAATTCGGTAATGGTATTACCCGTAATTTTGGGTCTGATTTTTTCAAGCGAAAACTCTTCAATACTTACATCTAAACTTTGGCTTGTAATGATATCAATAAACTCTTTTACATCGGGCTGAATCATGAGAGTGGCCATGTGATTTCCGCCAATTTTATCAGGCATAATTACATTAGTTGCTCCAGCGCGTTTTAGCTTATTAACTGATGAGTCGGAAGAAGCACGACTCACAATCGTAATGTCTTTATTTATTTCTCGGGCAGTTAAAACCACGTATACATTGGCGGCATCATCAGGTAAGGTTGATATTAATCCGCGGGCTTTGTTAATACCTGCAGTAATTAAAACCTCATCAATTGTAGCATCATCATTTAAATACAAAATTTGGCCATCATTTAATAAGGTTTCGCTAATTTCCTTATTCATTTCAATAACCACATAAGGTATATTTTTATGTTTGAAAATAGCCGCGGCTTCACGTCCATTTCGTCCGTATCCACAAATAATTACGTGTTGGCTTAGTTTGGCAATTTTCTGTTTCATTTTGTTTGATTTAAAGCGTTCTAAAAAATCGTTTTGAATTAAAATATTGGTAATTAAACCTATGGCGTAGGCAAATAAGCCTAAATTGGTAAGTATTAAAAAAATAGTAAAAATTCGGCCTCCATCAGTAAGTGGTTTTACCTCGCCATAACCTACCGTAGCAATAGTAATAACCGACATGTACAAGGCTGCCAAGAAGTTTAAATCTTCGATAAGCATATAGCCAACAGTACCAATAGTTATGGGTACTAAAATAAGCAGGAATGAAAAGACAATTTTGTAGCGAAGCTTATGCAATATATTGGTATTTAATGGAGCACAATTTAGGGTTTTTATTGGGTAAAATAAATAGCGGAAAAAATGTGGAAAACAAACTAAGAAATGCACTGCTTGGCATTAGGTTAACCCGCTAATTGAGCGTACTTTTACGCTTTAATTGTAAGCATTTATATATGTCAGATAGTTCAATGGAAAACAAAGGAAATTACGGTGCCGATAATATTCAGGTACTAGAAGGATTGGAAGCTGTAAGGAAACGCCCTGCAATGTATATTGGTGATGTTGGAACAAGAGGTTTACATCACTTGGTTTATGAGGTGGTAGATAACTCGATTGATGAGGCATTAGCAGGTCATTGTAAAAACATTCACATTACTATTCATACAAATAATGCCATAAGTGTTTTAGATGATGGACGTGGTATTCCTACTGGTATGCACACCAAAGAGCAAAAATCTGCTTTAGAGGTGGTAATGACAGTACTACATGCCGGAGGTAAATTTGACAAAGATACTTACAAAGTATCAGGTGGTTTGCATGGTGTGGGTGTGAGTTGTGTTAATGCACTATCAACCTTAATGCGTACTACTGTTTACCGCGAAGGTAAAATTTGGCAACAAGAGTACAGCTGTGGTAAGCCATTGTATGATGTAAAAGTTGTTGGCGAAAGCGATAAAAACGGAACTCATCAATATTTTGAACCAGATACAAGCATCTTTACCGTTTCTGAATACAAGTTTGATACACTTGCTGCACGTATGCGCGAGTTGTCATTCTTAAACCGTGGTATTTATATTCACTTAAAAGATGAGCGCCCTGATGAAGCAGGTAACTTACGCGAAGAAATGTTTTTTAGTGAAGGCGGTTTACGTGAGTTTGTAAATTACCTAGATGGTACCCGCGAAAAAATATTACCAGAACCAATTTATGTTGAAGGCGAGAAAAATGGTGTACCTGTAGAGGTTGCCATGATATACAACAGTGGTTATACCGAAAACTTACACAGTTACGTAAATAACATTAATACGCACGAAGGTGGAACCCACGTAGCTGGTTTCCGCAGAGCGCTAACACGTACTTTAAAATCATATGCCGAAAAAGAAGGCATGTTTAAAAACTTAAAGTTTGAAATTTCGGGTGACGATTTTCGTGAAGGTTTAACAGGTGTTATTTCTGTTAAAGTTCAAGAGCCACAATTTGAAGGACAAACTAAAACCAAATTAGGTAATAGTGATGTTACTGGTGCTGTTGATCAGTGCGTGGGCGAAATGCTAAACAATTACTTAGAAGAAAACCCGAAAGAGGCTAAGTTAATTGTACAAAAAGTAATATTAGCAGCTACTGCGCGCCATGCGGCTAAAAAGGCTCGCGAGATGGTGCAACGTAAAGGTGTAATGAGTGGGGGAGGATTACCAGGTAAATTGGCCGATTGCGCAGAATCAGATCCAGCTATATGTGAAATATACTTGGTAGAGGGTGACTCGGCAGGTGGTACGGCTAAGCAAGGTCGTAACCGTGCTACACAAGCAATTTTGCCTTTACGTGGAAAAATTTTAAATGTTGAAAAAGCATTAGAGCATAAAATTTACGAGAACGAAGAGATTAAAAATATGTTTACAGCTTTAGGTGTTAGCATTGGTACTGCCGATGATAACAAAGCTTTAAACATGGATAAATTGCGTTATCATAAAATTGTAATTATGACGGATGCGGATGTGGACGGAAGTCATATTCGTACGTTAATTTTAACGTTGTTTTTCCGTTACATGAAAGAGCTAATTGAGTTTGGTTACATCTACATCGCTCAACCACCATTATACTTAGTTAAAAAAGGTAAAGAGGAAGAGTATTGCTGGACAGAACCACAACGCGAAGAAGCCGTAATGCGTTTAGCTAAAGGTGGAAACCCAGAAAGTGTAGGCATACAGCGTTACAAAGGTTTGGGTGAAATGAACTCAGAGCAATTGTGGAGCACAACTATGGACCCAGAAAGACGCACACTAAAACAAGTATCGTTAGATAGTGCTGCTGAAGCTGATCGTATTTTTAGTATGCTTATGGGTGATGAAGTACCACCACGCAGAGAGTTTATTGAAGCTAATGCTAAGTATGCTAATATTGACGCTTAAGTAGATGTGAAGATTTGAAGATGTGCAAATTTGTAGATGCTAAGATTTACTAATTCAGCATTCATCATTTAAAATTAAACATTAGTAAAAAAGCCGGTTTTCCCTCCCGTGTATTATGAGGGTTGAACATAAGTTTTGAATTTATGTTCGCATATATTAAAAATCCTGCATCAAGTAATTGGTGCAGGATTTTTTTATGTTTAGTCTCTTACATTATTATCACTCTCAATCACCCCATCTCTTAACCTTACAATGCGATGCGCTCTGCGGGCAATATCTTCTTCGTGGGTTACAATAATTACGGTGTTGCCTTGTTCGTGTATTTTTTCCATCAACTCCATAATTTCGTAACTGGTTTTAGTATCTAAGTTACCTGTTGGCTCATCAGCCAAAATAATTGATGGATTATTGATTAAAGCCCTGGCAATGGCTACGCGTTGGCGTTGGCCTCCACTTAGTTCATTTGGTTTGTGGTCGGTTCTATCGGCTAAGCCTACGCTTGCTAATGTTTTTAATGCACGTTCGTTTCTATCACTACGGCTGTAGCCAGCGTATACCAGTGGTAATGCCACATTATCTAATGCAGTACTTCTGGCCAATAAATTAAAGGTTTGAAACACAAACCCAATTTCTTTATTTCTAATCTCGGCCAACTCATTATCATCCATTTGGCTTACATCGTTATTGTTTAACAAGTATTTGCCAGCGCTTGGCGTATCAAGGCAACCTAAAATATTCATGAGGGTTGATTTACCCGAACCTGATGGTCCCATTAAGGCTACATACTCGCCTTTATTTATGGTTAAATCAACTCCGCGTAAGGCTTGCACCTCAACATCGCCAATTTTAAAATAGCGTTTAATGTTTTGTAATTCAATAACGGGAGTGGCCATGTTTACGCTATTTTTTGGTGATAAATTGCTCTAAGGTAGTTTTAAACTCAATCGGATTTTGGTAGCCCGCTACAATACTTACTTTATTAGTTTTGGTGTCAATAAACAAGGTGCTTGGATAGCCTGTTATTTGGTTGTTGCTAATTACCCCCGATAGCTCGCGGCCATTGTATTGTTTGCCATTGTAGGTATACATTACATCTTTTATTTCGGGGTTAAACTTAACCGGAATAAAATGTTTTTTAATTAATGCTATAATCTCGGGCTTTGAATAGGTTTCTTTATCCATGACCTTACACCAACCGCACCACGCGGTATACACATCAACCAATAAAATTTTATGCTTTTTTTGTGCCAATTGATAACCTTGGTTAAAATCAAGCCACTTTACTTCTGTTTCGGCTGTTTTAAACGAATAGCTTATAGTAAGTGTGCTGATGAGTAATAATGTGAAAAGCTTTTTCATGAAGTATGAATGTTAAAATTATTTGATAACGAAAGTAGGGTATAAAGTTACACAAAAAAAATGCTGAAGGTAGTTTTTATATAAAAGGAAAGCGGCCCATGCCTTTGGCATGGGCCGCTTTATAAAACGGTTTACTAAATTGTTGTATTAAACTAGTTACCCGAAGCTACAAAACGCATGGTTTTGCTGCCTTGTGCATTGCTTACTTTTATAAAGTAAACACCGCTGTTTAAATCAGCAATGTTAATGCGTTCGTTTACTACGTTTGAGTTTACAGTTTTGCTGTATACTTCTCTTCCAATTACATCAAAAATAGCTACGTGTACTGGTAAGGTTTTAATACCATTAACAGTTACATTAACCACACTATTTGCGGGGTTAGGGAAAATATTAATTTGTGCTGCGCTAAACTCGTTGTTGTTTAAACCAACAGTTGCCGTATCGTATACAATTACATTACGTGTAGCTGAAGTTTGGTTGCCCCAAGCATCTTTTACAGTATAGGTAATTACGTAAAGTCCTACAGTTGCAGTATCTACTGTACCTGTAACCATAATGCTATCAGTAATGTTACCATCAACATTATCTAAAGCAGTTGCACCTGCTTCAACATAAGCTGTATGACGTTTAACTGAATCAGGGTTGTTGCCTAATAAAGTAATAACTGGTGCAAGGGTATCAATTCTGCTAAAATCTGCATCACCAAAATTGCGTGGAGTTAATTTAAAAGTACCATTAGCAAAATACATAGGACCTTGAATGTAGTTCATTTTCATGCCTTCTTTTACAATACGATTCCATCCTTTAAAACCTGCGCTTAAATCATCAACACGTAAACCGTTGGTGGTTGATTGGTTTTGAGTATATACCGAGAATTCGCCAAAATCTGCAGTTGGCCCATCAGGATTTGTATTTACTACTTTTACCGAATCAAAACGTACTAAAACAGACTCGAACGGACGAACGTATGCTACACGGTTGTTAATGAATGAATCTAAAGGTAAGTTCATCTCAAAAGCTGGCATATCTGCACCACTTTTTAGTTTATTAAATGCAATACTAAATAAAGTAGTTATGTTAAAGTTCTCGCGAACTTTAGCACGTGTTATTTCAATTGAATCACCAGCTACTAATGTATCAGTACCAAACAATGCACTACGTTGTACAAGAATTGCTGAGTTTGGTCCTTGGCCATCTTGTAAAGTTAAATAGCTACCTAAAGCATCGCTTGTGGTTACTACACCTTTTACGTTGATGTTAAGTAATGAGTCATTATCCCAAATGGTTGAACCACTTTGTGAATTACTAAATTGTAACACGCGAATGTTATCAACTCCGTTGTTAGTTATTAGAATATCTTTACCTACAGTTAATGGATCTGGGAAAAATGTTCCGCGATCTTTTTTATCTGTGGCGTGTGCCCAATAAGTGAAAACACCTGCTGTTTGCGGAGGGTTTACCTTGCCAATATATTGGTTAGGGTATGATGGGCGAGGAGTCATTGCAACAGAGTCTATTGTACTGGAGCCAGCAGCTCTGTAGTATAAATATTGGTTTTTTAAGGTTGTATCACCCACCGTAATTTCAAAAGTAAGCGCTAATGTGTCATTAACAGTAGCAACTGTTGGTTTGCGCTCAACGTATTTAATAATTGGAGGGCAAGAAGTACATACTTTCAAATCTTCTGGATAAAATGGAGTGATACCATAACGTTGAACACCACTAGCTGCGTATTCTGTTACAAAACCACGGATGTACTCTAAACGGGTACCAATTGCAGGTGGTTGGAAAGTATTAGCTACTTTAGGAATTGTATCTTCATTATCATCTCTACGGTAGTAAGCCGACATATCACGTACGTCTAATACGTTACCGTAATCATCAATTACACTCCAAAACGAGCGATTACCACTTGTGGTAATACTGTATACACTTACGTTACGAATAATAACTGGTGTACCTTCCCATTTTTCGGCAGTTGCTTTTTGTTGTACCCAACCAGTGTTCGGGTTGCCGGTCATTAACTCGTTTGCAGGCACTTCATTCCAAACAATAGTGGTATCGTTTAATGATAATTGCTCCACTGCATTGCTGTAGTTTGCATTATCTCTAATCAAGTTTACTTGTGTTTCGCCTTGGAAATCGCGAATAACACCTGTTACACGTACTAATTTACCAGGAACAAAGTTGTCGTAAAATTTAGTTTCTGTTTTTAAACCAGCCAAAGTAGTTCCTGTACCTGAAGGTTCGCACATTACTAAAACACCACTCCATGGTCCACCACCTAAGCGTTGTATGTATGCAGCTTTACGATTGCTTGATAAACCGTAAATAAACGGGTTACTTACAACCACACCTTCAAATCTTACCGTATCGCGGAAAGTGCTGTCTTTAAATGCTGGAGTAATCCAATCAGGTAATGTGTTTGCTGTTGGAGTTTGTAATTTAGCTTGATTTACAAACTGAACCGAGTCTACCGACATAATCGGGTAAGGACTTTGGGCTTGCGCAGCTAAAGATGCTGCAAAAAGCGCCAAGGTTAGTAATTGTTTTTTCATAAAATTAAATTGTTATAGTTTGTTCGTTTTTATTTTAAAATAGCAAATTTCCCAATGTCAATGTTTCCTGTTTTTTCATCTTTAACAGTAAATAAATAAATACCCGTGCTTATGCCTGCTTTACTGTTCGATAAAATATCCCAAGCATGTTCGCCACCGCTCATTACTTTTTTACCTGTTTGGCTGTAGCGTTCAAACCATTGTATGTCTTCGCCTTGGTAAGTGCTTGCATCGTGCCTAAGGTTTGCTACTAAATCTCCGCTACTGGTGTAAATAGTAATGGTACATTGCGCAGGTAAATTGGTAAAATATATTTTTTTGCTTCGCGATGTAGCTCCATCCCAAGCTGCAGTTGTTAAGTATGGATTAGGGTAAACACCTACACGGTTTTCTGAATTTTCGTCAAGCGCTTTTACAGCCGTACCAGGATAAACACTAAATGCATTTTCAGTAAAAGATGATTCTAATGGTTCTAAATTCAACTCTTCATCGCCTTCATCAAAAGCGGTAAGCATAAATAAATACTGCCAACCATTTTGCAGGTTAGTCATTTCGTATTTATTGGTGTACCAAGTGGTATCATCGCCAATACGCACAGGTGTGCTTAATTTTATGGCACTAAACCCATTGTTGTACCCCACATTGTTTCCAGCCGAATCCCATTGTGCAATTAAATTTCGTTTGTCAATAATGCTTCCCGATAAATCATCGCCTGGGTTGGTACGATACAAACGGTAACCTTCAAAATCTTTTTTACGCGAAATTGGGTCAACAGATGCAGCAGCATTATCGGTCCAATAAATCTCTACCTTATTGTTGCTACTTACAATTTTTGTTTGTGGCGTTTTAGGTGGTTCAGGCAAAACGTATCTATCAATTTTTCCGTTGCCATTGGCATCGTTTTCTGGCCTGTATTTTCCATCTTCATTCACATCTTCGCCTACATAAGTGGCACGTGCACGTGCTAAGTGTGCTGTAAGTTCTTCGCGTGTAGCTGGGGTCGATACTTTTCCGTTTTTTACCGGAGGCGTGCCATCTTCTTGGCGTGTAGCAGCAACAAAAGCAATTACATAGTTAAAACTCTCGCCTGGCTCTAAACTAATAAGTGGCCCAGCGGTAAGTAGCTGAATCCAGTTGTTAGGTGTACCAATAAAAGGACCAATATTTGGGTCGTTTATTTGTGTTGAATCCACACTAATGCGCATTCTGTTGTATCTGTCTTGCTCGTTTGTTGGCGCAATCCATGGAGCGGTAACTGAGTTAAAATTCCAGAAGTTATAATTTACTTGTGGCTTAGGCCATCCACGTTGTACAAACGTATCTGGTTTGTCGGGGTTAAAAAACATGCCGCGGTATTCAACACCTAAAAATTGCATGGCACCATACGAGTTAATGTATTCAATATCATCAGCACTAAAATCTGATAACCACGCGTAAATAGATTTATACTTGGTATCAACACCATTGCGCCCTTTATTGTAAAAGTTGGTACCCGATTGGCGGGTAACATTTACATTTCGCACAACCAAATCGCTCCATTGACCAACGTAAACACTATCCCAACGTTTGTTGCTGGTATTGGTAATTTGGTAATTACAAATCACAAAAAAATCGGCAAAAGAGTAGTTCCATGCGTATGTTTCTAATTTAACATGAGCCTTTAGTGGTTGTGTATGGCCAGCAATTGGGGTTGATGTGCCCGGAACAATGGTTGCTGTATCGCTAAATTGCATCACAAAATCTTGATGCGAAACAGCTGCTGAAGAAAAAACTGAACTAGCTGTAAGTGATGAGCGCTCTTGAATGGTACTTAAAGGAGTAAACTCAAATCCATTTCCACCGGTTGAGTATCCGCTTGATGCATCCAAAGCACTTGTAGATACCAAAGGCTGTCCATCAACTAAAGCTCCAATCCACATACCCGATTCAAACAAGTGCTCGTTTCCTTTTTGCGGATAAGCCATACTTGGTGCTCCTTGTGTGTTGCTTCTAACTGCTGGTCGGCCTACAGTTCCGGCATTGCTTAAGGTAAGTTTTAACCTGCCTACATCGGTAGATTTTTGGGTAAATAAAACTTGAGCTTGCGCGGTGGCAGCTCCCAACAAAATATATAGTAGTAATTTTATGCGCATTTGGTTTAAATACAGACTTACAAATATGCAGTTTTTTCTGATTTATCAGGTTAAATTAAGTTAAAGAAATAGCTTCCTTTTTTAACTTTGTTTTATCCATCCACAAAGCATTAATGGTGGTTTTTAGCCATACAGGTTAGGAAGGCAATAAATGCAAGTGGTTATATTAAAAGTTAGATGTTAAAAAATAAATCCACCCGTAAAATGGGAGGGCTAATGCAACACACAGTATGAGGTGTTTAAGTAATGCTATGCCAAAAGGTGTTTTTTAGATTGTGGATAAGAGTGTTTTTGTAATCAAGCAGTTAAGTAATTGGCTGTGCACTGTGCACATGTAGTACACATATGGGTTTGGTTTGTGTATAAAAAAAGTAGGGTGGTACCAATGTATCAAATGCCTTTGGGTTGATGTATATTTGAGAGCATAGAATTACACAAAAGATAGTTTTTACAAACACAGAAGATGGCAGAAGTACGCAAAAGAATTACCTCCAAGAAAACAGATATTGGGCAGATGATAGAAACAGGAAAGCTTCAACCACAGTCGGTTGATTTGGAAGAAGCAGTGCTAGGGGCATTAATGTTGGAGAAAAATGCGATTACTATTGTTTCCGATATTTTAAAACCCGAGAGTTTTTACAAAGAAGCTCATCAACAAATATTTCAGGTAATTAAAACCTTGTTTAGCAATGCTCAACCTATTGATATTTTAACGGTTACGGCAGAGCTACGTAAACAAGGACAGTTAGATATTGTAGGTGGCGCTTACTTTATAACTTCACTTACCAATCGTGTTGCATCAGCAGCAAATATTGAGTACCACGCACGTATCATTGCACAAAAATTTATTCAGCGCGAGTTAATTCGTATTTCAACCGAAATACAACGCGAGTCGTTTGAGGATAGTGCTGATGCTTTTGAGTTGTTGGATAGTGCCGAGCGTAAATTGTTTGAGGTATCGCAAGGAAACATTAAGCGCGATTACAAACAGATGAATCACATTGTGCGCGAAGCCATTCGTGATATCGAATCATTAAAAGATAAAGAAGGCGGATTAACCGGTATTCCTTCGGGCTTTACCAAGTTAGATAGAATTACTTCGGGTTTCCAAAAATCAGATTTAGTTATTTTGGCTGCTCGTCCGGGTATGGGTAAAACGGCTATGGTGTTATCTATTGCACGTAATGCTTCATTACTTTCAGAAAAAGCACGAGGAATTGCCATATTCTCGCTTGAGATGAGTAACAAGCAGTTGGTAACGCGTATGATTAGTGGCGAATCTGAAATATCGGGTGAGAAACTTAAAAAAGGAACTTTAGCTCCGCACGAGTGGGAGCAACTTAATACCAAAGTAGCCCGCTTAAGCGAGGCTCCAATTTTTATTGATGATACCCCAGCATTAAGCGTGTTTGAGTTGCGTAGTAAATGTCGCAGGTTAAAGGAGCAAAACAATATTGAAATGATTATCATCGATTACTTGCAGTTAATGCGTGGCGATGATTCTAATAATAAAAACGGAAATCGTGAGCAAGAGGTAAGTTACATTTCGCGCTCGTTAAAAGCTTTGGCTAAAGAGTTGGAAGTTCCTGTTATTGCACTTGCACAGTTAAGTCGTGCTTCCGAAAAACGTGGTGCAGCGGCTATTCCAATGTTGTCTGATTTGCGTGAATCGGGTTCGATTGAGCAGGATGCTGATATGGTAATGTTTATTTACCGCCCCGAGTATTACGGTATAACAGAGTTTGAAGATGGTAGCACCACACATGGTATTGCCGAGTTACATATTGCCAAGCATCGTAACGGTTCGTTAGATCAAGTGCGTTTGCGTTTTGTGCATGAGTTTACCAAGTTTAAAGATTTGGAAGAGCATGATTTTAGCGGCATGGATACCCCAAGTTTTAGTAACGATGATATGGGTGGGTTTGGTAGCATGGGCACTATTACACGTAGCAGTAAGCTTAATGATATGAGCCATGATGAGGACGATTTTTTACCTCCACCATTTTAGGAAAATGAGATTTGATTTTATAGCAAAAAGCTCGCTATCTTTTATTAGGTAGCGAGCTTTTTAGTGATTAGATTTTACTGTATTAATGATAGCGTGTCATCAGGAATCGTTTCAATGTTCATAACCAAAAATCCATCTAGCGAGTTGTTAAACTTAGGATCGATGTTGAAGGCAATAATTTTTGCATTTTGCTTCAAATACTTTTTCAATAAAACGGGTATGGTGGTGTGCGAAGTTTCAATTTCGGTAATCCAATTATCCAACACTTTAATATCTGTATTGGGCATATTGCGCAAGGCTGCACCTTCTCCTTTGTGTTGATATTTGTAACGTTTGCGAGGCTTAACTAACTCAGCTAGGTTTTCGTCAAAATGGTTTTTGCGAATAAAATCAACCAATAAATCTTTTGATAATGAAGAGAAACTATTGCTGATACTTACTGGGCCAATTAAATATTTGTATCTGTTTTGTTCGCGGTTTAAAAATTCGTTAATACCTTTCCATAGTAACAATAAGCTGAATGGTTTTTTCTGATAATTAACCGCAACAAACGAGCGTCCAAGTTCTAAACTCTCTTTTAAAATGGGCGTAAATCCACTGTCAATTTTAAACAGCTCGTTTAAGTAAAACCCTTTCTTTTTATACCTGCGGTACAATACATCACCCATACCAATACGGTATGCTCCTACAATTTTTTTATGCTCGGTATCCCAAATAAATAAGTGCTTGTAATGCAAGTCGTACTCATCCGTATCATGACTTAAATTAGTTCCTTCGCCTACGGCTCTAAAAGTAATTTCGCGCTCGCGAGCAATTTCGCGTAATATGTTGGGTATTATACGTGCACTGCTTATGTATACCTGCCAGTTTTGATGTTTAAATAGTAAATCTTTAGGTGCAATACGGGCAATATCTTGCTCTAATAGCGCAGTGTCTACAGCATCAATAATTGGCTCAGGTTCGGTAGGTTTTTGTAGCTTTAGTTTTTCAATAAAGTTTTTGTGTTCTACTTCCATTCCCGATTCAAGCGCGTAAGTTTTAGCGCGTAAAAACTTAAGTAAATCTTCGGGGTCGTTAAACTCGTTAATGGTTTTTATAGATACAGGTTTACCAATTCGTATTTGTATTTTTTCATCGGCTTTATTAAACAACTCCGATGGTAATTTGGCGGTGCGTAAAGCAGGGTGAACCAATCCGAGTAAATTAAACGCTAAACTATTTTGTCCCGAAAAATAAACAGGAAGTACTTTTACTTGTGCCTTCATTATCATTTTTCCAACCACAGGATTCCACATTTTATCGCTTACTTTTAAGGTGTTTAGTTTTAATGAAGAAACCTCGCCAGCAGGGAAAATTCCAACCGGATTTCCTTCTTGTAACATGGTTAAACACTTTTTTATGCCAGTAATATTCATGCCCGTTTTGCGGCTAGTTTCAAACGGATTTACCGAAACAAAATTATCTTTAAGTTGCGGTATAAGCTGCAATAAATAGTTGGCCATAATTCTAAAATCAGGACGTACTTGGGTAAGCAGTTTTAACATCATCAATCCATCAATACCACCAAATGGGTGGTTAGCTACCACAATAAATGGTTCGTATTTAGGAATGTTGTTTAAGTCATCGGCATTAAACTCATACTTAATGGTTAGCTCATTCAAAATTTCATCAACAAAAGCCAAACCATTATGCTCGGCATTATTGGCGTATAAGCTGTTTACTTTTTCAAGTTTTAGTGTTTTTATAATAAGCGGAGCAAGTGCAGTAAGTTTTAGTTTTTGCAGTTTTAATCCTTTGGTAATATCCTCTTTATTAATGAGCTCTTTGGTGGTCATACTTGTACTTAAGTTAATGCACAAATTTGTTATCCGCATATTATGTGGGTGTTACTGCTATGTTAAGTAAGTATAAAATTAACGCATGGTAAAAAAGTAGCTATTTGTATATTTACGGCATGATAAAACCGTTGAGTACTGAAACACTTTTGCAAACCACCAACCTCGAATTGTTGGCAACACAAGTTGTGGAAGGTTTTATTACGGGGCTACATAAAAGTCCTTTTCATGGGTTTTCGGTTGAGTTTGCCGAACACAGATTATACAATACTGGCGAGAGTACTAAGCACATTGATTGGAAACTTTATGGCCGTACAGATAAACTTTTTGTAAAGCGTTACGAAGAGGAAACGAATTTACGTTGCCAACTAGTTATCGATTCATCGGGCAGTATGTTTTACCCAACTGATGGATTAAATAAATTACGTTTTAGTGCTTATGCAGCGGCTTCGCTTATTCAATTATTACGCAAGCAACGCGATGCCAGTGGCCTTACTTTTTTTAGCGATAAGTTAAATTATCATAGCGAGTGTAAAGTATCGCAAACACATTTGCGCATGTTGTTTGCACAGTTGGATGGTTTGTTGCAAACGCCCGCAGCACAGCAGCATCAAAAAGCTAATATAGCTGATTGCTTGCATCAGTTAGCCGACAGATTGCACCGCAGAAGTTTGGTAATTATTTTTAGTGATATGTTTACTGATGCCAGCCAAATGGATGCAGTTTTTGAAGCCTTACAACATTTAAAATACAATAAACATGAAGTGGTTTTGTTTCAGGTAAATGATGATAAAACCGAAACGCATTTTGATTTTACCAACAGGCCGTATTTATTTATTGATAGCGAAACAGGGGAGCAGATAAAGCTTTTTCCGGCACAGGTTAAGGAGCAATATTTGCAAGCCTTAGCTACCCATAAACAAGCCTTAAAACTTAAGTGTGCACAGTTTAAAATTGAATATGTAGAGGCTAATGTAAATACAGATTTCAGCCAGATACTTTTGCCTTTTTTGGTAAAGCGCAGTAAGATGTGAGGGAAGTTTTTAGTTTATGGTTTATTGTTTATGGTTTGTTGTTTTTGTTCGCATCTTCTTCTCATAGAAAGCACAGCATATCACAGAAGAGCCAATAGCCAAATGTCAACAGCTAATTAACTACAAAGAGCACAACGATTGCACTAAGCACACAAAGGAGTAGTGAATGTTGAATTTTTAGTTCGAAGTTCTTAGTTTCGCCAACATCCAACATCTCTAACATCTAGCCTCTAGCATCCAGACTCATAAAAAAAGTGCAACTTAATAGCTGCACTTTTTGTTGTTTATGTTGTGTGTTTATTCAACAATAATAAGGTAGTAGTTCTTTTTACCTTTTTGCACCATCAGGTATTTACTGTTAATTAAATGGGCGCTATTAATTAACGCTTCGGTATCTTCAACCTTGGCTTTGTTAATGCTTACTCCACCGCCTACAACCATTTTTCGGGCTTCGCCACGCGAAGGGAAAATTGTTGTTTGATCAGCCAATAAATCAATCATATTTACACCTGCATCAATTACAGTTTTTGCTAAAGTAAATTGTGGTACACCATCAAAAATATCTAAAAAAGTAGCTTCATCTAATTGTGCAAATGCTTCGGCTGTTGAGTTTCCAAAAAGTATTGCACTTGCTTCTACTGCTTTGTTGTATTCAACTTCGCCATGCACTCGTGTGGTTATATCTTTAGCTAATGCTTTTTGTAATACACGGGTATGTGGAGCAGGAGCGTGCTCAGCTTCTAAAGCCTCAATTTCTGCTTGGGTAAGCAAGGTAAAAATACGTATCCAGCTTTTTACATCCTCATCGCTGGCATTTAACCAAAACTGGTAAAATTTATATGGTGATGTTTTTTTAGCATCAAGCCATACTGCACCACTTTCTGTTTTACCAAACTTAGTTCCATCTGATTTTTTAATTAAGTTGGTAGTAAGTGCAAATGCTTCACCGGCATCTTTACGTCTTATTAATTCGGTTCCGGTAACAATATTTCCCCATTGGTCGCTACCACCCATTTGCACCTTTATGCCATGGTTTTTCCACAGGTAATAAAAATCGTAGCCTTGCACCAATTGGTAAGTAAACTCGGTAAAGCTCATGCCTGTTTCGCCTTCCAAACGTTTTTTTACACTGTCTTTAGCCATCATGTAATTTACCGTAATGTGTTTACCCACATCGCGTATAAAATTTAAAAAGCTAAATCCTTTAAACCAATCGTAGTTATTTACCATTACAGCGCTGTTGGCACCTGTGTTAAAATCTAAAAACTTTTCAAGTTGTGCATGTATGCATGCCACATTGTGGTTTAAGGTAGTTTCGTCCAATAAATTACGTTCGGCACTTTTGCCGCTTGGGTCGCCCACCATACCAGTAGCGCCTCCAACCAAAGCATAAGGTTTATGACCCGCACGCTGAAAATGAATCAACGTCATTACTTGCATTAAATGGCCTACGTGCAACGAGTCGGCAGTAGGATCAAAACCAATATAGCCGCTCATCATTCCTTTAGATAATTCTTCGTCCGTTCCGGGCATCATATCGTGGAGCATTCCTCTCCAGCGCATTTCTTCAGCAAAGTTTGTAGTACTCATAATTGGTGGCGAAAATAAGCTTTTTGTATGGAACACAAATGGAGAAGTTTTTTTGTATTGAAGCGCAGTTCAATTACTTTCGCAAGGCATGAAAACTATCGCTATTATACGTGAACAAAAGCAGCCTGCTGATTTACGCACCCCTTTAACACCGCAAGCTTGCGTGGAAGTTCAACAAAAATTTCCGGGAGTAAAGGTTATTGTTCAAACCTCCGATACCCGCTGTTTTAGCGATGAAGAGTACCGTAAGTTGGGTATTGAAGTAAAAGAAGATATTACAGAAGCCGATATTTTATTGGGTGTAAAAGAAGTACCTCACGAAGCGTTAATTCCTAACAAAACGTACATGTACTTTTCGCATACCATAAAAAAACAAGCGCATAACCGCAAAATGTTGCGCGAGGTTTTAAAGAAAAACATCACCTTAATTGATTACGAAACGTTGGTATGGGAAGGCGGAAATCGTATTATTGGTTTTGGCCGATTTGCTGGAATTGTGGGCACACATTATGCTTTTGTGATGTGGGGTAAACGTCATCAAATTTATCACTTAAAGCCCGCGCACCAATGTGTTGATATGGCTGATATGTACGCACAGTACAGCGAGCTAACTTTACCTGCAATGAAAATTGTGGTGTGTGGTGATGGTCGTGTAGGGCATGGTGCTATTGAGTTTATGAAAAAACTTAAAATACACCACATTACTCCAGAAGAGTTTTTAGAAAATGAATACGACCATCCGGTATATGTGCAATTGCGCAGCGAAGATTATTACGAGCGTAAGGATGGCCGCGAGTGGGATAAGGCCGACTTTTATAAAAATGCATCGTTTTATGCCAGTAAGTTTGCTCCTTATTATCAAAAAGCTGATGTGATGATTAATGCGGTGTTTTGGCATGCAGGTATCGAACCATTTTTTACTGCCGAAGAAATGAAGAATGCAGATTTTCGCATTCAGGTTATTTCGGATATTACGTGTGATGTACCAGGACCGTTGCCAAGTACTTTGCGCAGTACTACCATACAAGATCCGTACTTTGGCTACAACCCGTTTTTAATGAAAGAAACCTCACCTTTTCAATTGCAAAATGTAGATGTACAAGCTGTAGGTAACTTGCCATGTGAATTGCCAGTAGACGCATCAAAAGAGTTTGGCGACCAATTGCTGCGCAACGTGCTTCCGTTTTTGCTGTTAGAAGATACAGAAGGAATTATAAAACACGCTACAATTGCTACACAAGGTAAACTAACCGAAAGGTATCAGTACTTGGAAGATTATGTGGCTTAGGGGAATTAGATAATTGGTTGATTAGTAAATTAGTTAATTAGATAATTAGCGGAATATATTAGCGGTTGCAATGATTAGATAATTGGTTGGGTATTTGATGTAGAGTTTACTATCCCTTACCTTTTAATCAATCAGGCTCTTGTTCGTAATATGAGTTAAAATATGCAGCCCTAACTCGGGCCTCTTTAGTTAATCTGTCGAAGGCTTCAAAAAAGCGTTCATCAATAAGTTTACCAGGGTAGGTGAGCCAGAATTTGTTATTGCCATCATCTATCTCAATGCTTGAGAAGCCAAGTTTACGTGCAGTACGTTTAAATTCGACTTCGTCTTCAATATCAATTTCTGCAGTTATTCTTTGGTTGCAAAACCCTATGCGTTGTTGATGGTTAACAGCAAATAGTTGACAAATTACAGCTACGTTGCTATCATTTTCTAAATGTTGAAGTACTCGTTTTCTCTCTTCTGCGGTTAAGCTTTCTAAACTAATTCCACTTTGGTTTCTGCTGATCCAAACAGTGGCAATTTGGGGATATCGTTTTTGCAAGTTTTCGATATAAGAATTGGTTAGTTGATAGCTGGTTTTGTTATTGTTTTTTAAGCGATGGTAGTTTAAAATAAGTGTATATTGATTTTCAAATACTTTAAATGGTGTTTGGTAGTAACCAATTTTTATTGATCTTTCGGTTGGCTTAAGTAAGTAAAATTCCTTAGTAGTGTAATCGAGTTCTTTCTTGTAGTTGATAGCAAACTTACACTGTGTAGTGTCCGTATAAGCCCATATGCTATCTGTTTCGGGGGTAACAAAGAGCCTAACTTGATTGTTGTAAACATCGTAAACAGGTGTTTTCCAAGTTCCTTTTTCTAATACGTTTAATTTAAAGTTGGAATGGATACCACCATTCATTTCATCAAAAGCGCCTAATAAAACTTGTTTGGAGTAGGTAACGTATTTGGGGCCTTTAACTCCTTCTTCAAATAACAGCCAATTGCCTACTTTATTCGTGGTGTCAGCATCTTGCACATTCCCTTTTGCTCTTAAACTTCCATTGGGGTGAGTGAATACTGCTGCTGAAAAGCGTTGGTTGGGTTTAGTAACTATTGCATAGTCGATAGTACTATCTGCTCGATAAAATACGGAAGGATGATTACCTACTATAGGAATCTCGATGCCATAATTAGTCGCAAATCCATCTGAAAAAGTGAGCATACAGTTGTACGTGTTAATGGTAAAGTCGTAACCGATATTGGTTATGATACCATTAAATAGGAGTGGTGTACCTTGTTTAGGTAATAAGGTTTGGTTAATGCTGAAAAAATCGCGATAACCGGTTTCTATTTTACTGATGTAAATGGTGTCATTGCATGCATTATACAGCCAAAAGGTATCTTTAATAATCACTTTTGTATGAGCATCTTTTATTGCTTTTAAAGTTAGGGTATGCGATTTTTCGCCAAGAAGTACACAGTATTTTGAACCGCTATTTGGTTTGGGAGGAAGTGGTTTTAACCGAACTTCTTTTTTATCAATAAGCACCCACTCTTTACCCTCAAGTTGATACGTATAATTTATTCTAACCTCACTGTTCGATTCAAAATCATAACGCCTCATTTTCTTCACAGTTTCATCATAAAACACATCGTAGTAGTTGCTCAATAAGGTATCTAACTCATATTTTTTGGTAGTGGGGTTGAAAATAAAATAATGTAGTTTTTGTCGATAACACTGGTGTTTTAAATCTCTCCACGATTCTATTTGCACCGAAAAATCAACAGCCTCGGTGATGCCTCTTTGGTAAAAATCAATAAACTTTACAATGTTTCTTCCATCGCTAAATATATATGGTGTAATACGAGGAATATATATTTCTTGATGCAGTTTACCAGTTAGTGTGTTGTATACCTTGGCCTCGTTAAGTAGGTAAGAGTTTGTTTGTGTAGCGGCATCATACAGGGTTTGACTGTGGAATCGAACAGCATAGATTAATTGGTTTTTCTCCACGCTATCGCCTTCTTGTTGTTGTTGTTGAACTTGATTCAAAACCACATCAATAGGTTTAAATACTTGTTTATTAAACGTGGTAATGGGCTGCTTTCGGTCGAAATCATCATACAAATGATTAGAACAAATATTTACGGCTTTACCCAAAGGTAAATGCACTACTTTTTCTTGATAAAATGAACCTGTATTTTTATCGTAACCTGCTTCAATTTTTAGTTGGTAAATAGGAACCTTTTCGGGCGTATTCACTTCATGAAACTTTAGATGAAATACAACAATATAGTAATCACCAACTTTGTAAAACTTTTGTCGGAGTAGCGGTTTGCTTTCTGCTCTTTTTACGGCCTTTTCATTGTCCCAAAAAAACAACGTATCTCTTCTTTGTTTCCATTGGTTATCTTCAAAATTACTTACATCAACTTGTAGTGGTTTTTCCTCCTCATTTACCAAGAACATTTTTAGGTTAGGCACTTTAGCTGTGCTATTGGGCATGTGTACATCCACCACAAATAGATAATAATAATCATAACCACATTGTTGCGCATATGATTGCACAAATGTTAAGCTCATTAAAAGTAAAAACGAAGCAATCGCTTTCATCGGTTATTTGTTTGGTTAAGCAAGTTAATTATGCCTACTAAATTAGTTTAAATAGGGTTTACAATAAAGCCAAACTCAGTACAAATATTATCTGTTACTAATTTATTGAGTGAAGCATAATGCAAAATAACAAACAATAGATTTATTGTTTGTATTATTTTGTGTTAACACTAAAATGCTTTTAATTGAATGAATTAGGAATGTGTCAAGCCATAGCTGTTTGCTTTTACTTGTTTTATTTAAGTGTACTAAACCTGAGCGTAAGTTGTCATAGTTATCTTACGCCCAAGTATCAACATGTTGCGTTGCTAATCAGCATCAGTCGTAATTAATATTTCTGAATTTATTCGAATGCTGCGGTTGCCTTGTTCGGCTTGTTTAAGTATGTGTAATAATTTTGCTTGTTCTTCTCTTAATAACGGCAAACGTTTGGCTGCAGTTTCATCATCTTTACCAAATCTTTCTTGCGAGCTAAAATTCTTTAACTCGTGAAATTTAATTTTTGAAGAAAAGATACTTGTTAAAATTTCTTTGGCTTCTTGGTTACTAAAGCTACCTGATATTAAAGTTAATTTTTCGGTTTTAGTTGTCATTTTAGTTGGTGTTTTGATGCGTTAAATTTTTATTTAAAAGCAAGCCTGTAATTAAAGCTAATGCTCCTAGTAGCTTGCTGTTGTATGTGCTATCGGCAGTAATGGCTAACCCAATTAAGGTTAAAAATAAAAGTACATACATGCTGTTTTTTAAATGTGTTAGGTTCATTTATTCCTCCTGCGTAATACTTACTTCTAATTTAATTGTGCTTTTAGCCGCAGTCATTTTTTTAAATTCTGCCAATTGGTTTTGAAGCTTTTTTATGCGGTTTTCTCTATACTTTATTTCCTCCTCGGTGCACTCTTTAGTAATTTTATTTTGGTGATACTTGATTTTAACTTGCACCATATCGCTCACTATTTCTTTTGCATCTGCACTGCTAAAAGAGCCTTGTATTAAATCTATGTTCATACGCATGTTTATTATTGACCTTGCCCTAATGAGAAAGCCATTTTATCGTTAAAGGTGTATAGATTTTCCGTTTTTATGGTGTCTATTTTTTCTTTTAGCGCATTGTTTAGCAGGGTAATAATTTCTTCAGGTTTAATGTTGCTATTGTTTATTGATTTAAAACGGCATCTCCAGTGGTCGGTACAAAATGTTTCTTTAAATCCATCAGGCCAAACTTTAATACCCCTGTTTGTAATCATGGTTAGTGCTATATTGTTGCTTTCCATTTTTTGTACCATTTGTGCTAGCTCATTGGGGTTAGTTCCGCTCCAGTGCACAAATACATCAACACCAACTAATTCTTTTTTTGCAGCAGGTTTTCGTTGGTACGTAGGTAAGTTTAATGCAGCGTTATTTGCATACGAAACAGCTTTTAGTATGCTTGGCTTTTTACCTAAATTATTAATTACAGCTTCTGCAAACTCTGCTGTGCCTAGCAATTGTTTACTTACCTCGGGGTTGTAAATATCCTTGGTATGTAATCCATCTTCAAGGGTTTTAAGCCAAGCATTTTGTACTTTTTCGGCTACTTGTGTTTGCCCAATATGGTTTAGCATCATAATTGCACCTTGTAACAAACCCGATGGATTTGCTTTGTTTTGGCCAGTCAAACGTGGTGCAGAACCATGTATTGCTTCAAACATGGCACATTCTTCTCCTATATTTGCCGAGCCTGCAAGGCCCACCGAGCCTGTAATTTGAGCGGCAATATCACTCAATACATCTCCATATAAATTGGGCATCACTATTACATCAAATTGTTCAGGAGTATCGGCCATTTTTGCTGCGCCAATATCAATTATCCAATGTTCGTTTTCTATTTCGGGGTACTCTTTAGCAATCTCATCAAACACCTGATGAAATAATCCATCAGTTTGTTTCATAATATTGTCTTTGGTAAAACAAGTTACCTTTTTGCGGTTTTGTTGTTTGGCATACTCAAAGGCATATCGTACTATTTTTTCACAACCTGGTCGGCTTATTAGTTTAAGGCATTGTACTACTTCATCGGTTTGTTGATGCTCAATACCTGCATATAAATCTTCTTCGTTTTCGCGCACAATTACAATATCCATAACAGGGTGTTTGGTACTTACAAATGGATGTAAACTTGTGCATGGTCTAACATTTGAGTAAAGTCCTAAAAACTTACGTGTAGTAACATTTAAGCTTTTGTATCCACCACCTTGAGGTGTTGTAATAGGCGCTTTTAAAAATATTTTATTGCGCCTAATTGTTTCCCAAGCCTCGGGTGCAATACCTGCTGTATTACCTGCCAAGTAAACTTTTTCGCCTACTTCAATTTCATCAATTTCAATTTTAGCACCTGCCGCTAAAATCACTTTTAATGTGGCATCCATAATTTCTGGGCCAATTCCATCTCCTTTTGCTACTGTTATTCTTGTCATGTTTTTTGTTTTTGGTGCAGCAAAAGTGTAAACTATTTATTATTTGTTTTTATTTATATTTGTAATCAAATACATAAAAATAATTTATGAATTATACCCTTAATCAGTTGCAGATATTTTTAAAAATAGTGCAAACACAGAGTGTAACTAAAGCAGCCGAAGAGCTTCATTTAACTCAGCCTGCGGTTTCCATTCAATTAAAAAATTTTCAAGATCAATTTGAAATACCTTTAACAGAGGTGTTGGGTAGAAGAATATACATTACCGATTTTGGTAAAGAGATTGCCGTTGCCGCAGAAAATATAATTAACCAAGTTTATCAAATAAATTATAAAACCATGGCCTACAAAGGCCAATTAACCGGCCGATTAAAGCTTTCGGTGGTATCTACGGGTAAATATGTAATGCCTTATTTTTTGTCTGGTTTTATGCAGCAGCATGATGGTGTTGAGTTGTTGATGGACGTAACCAATAAGAGTAACGTAATAAAGAGTTTAGAAAATAACGAAGTAGATTTTGCTTTGGTTTCTATTTTACCCGATTTGTTAGCTGTAGAAAAGCTTGATTTAATTCGTAATAAATTATACTTAGTAGGTAGTAAATCTGTAACCATAAAAAGAGGAGCCAAGCCTGCCGATGTTTTTCAAAACCTTCCGTTAATATTTAGGGAAAAAGGTTCGGGAACTAGGCAAACCATGGAAGCCTTTTTTAGCAAAAACAATATTACCACGTTAAAAAAGATGGAGCTTACCTCCAATGAGGCTGTTAAACAAGCATTATTAGCTGGTTTGGGATATTCTATTATGCCTTTAATTGGTATAAAAAACGAATTGCACCGCAGCGAACTTCAAATAATACCCGTAAAAGGATTACCCATTACTACGACATGGAGTTTAATTTGGCTAAAAGGCAAAAAGCATTCACCTGTTTCAGCTTCGTTTTTAGATTACCTAAAACAAGAAAAGGCACAAATCATGTTTGATAAGTTTAATTGGTACGAGCAGTATTAGGGGAGCTGTTTGTTGTTGGCGATTAGCCCTCACTTTGTGTTCGTTGTGCTCTTTGTGGTTAATTAGCTGTGCCCTTTAATTCAACATTAAGCATTTAACATTCATAATTTGTATCTCAACACTCACTTCTCGATACATGCGCCCACGCTTAATGCATCCCAAGCATACAACAGACGCTACGGTCTGTGCAGACTCGAAGTGACTGCACCTTTAACTGAAAAAGAAACATATCGCCACAAAACCAATTCAACACTCAACACTCGTTCCTCACATTGTGTTCTTAGTGCTCCCGAGGCTTCGTGACGTTGTGCTCTTTGTGGTTAATTAGCTGTTGCCCTTTATTCAACATTAAGCATTTAACATTTAACATTCATAATTTGTATCTCATAACTCAACACTCATAACTCCGCTTCTGCCTTCTACATTTATCTTTTTACCTACTTATTGCAATTAAGTTTTTACGTATGGGTATAATGCTGTTTTTTTGCGGCACTTTAATTAAGTAAACATACATGGCACGCGGAAGAGGTAATTTAAATAGCAACGGCAAACAACCAGACGAATCACCCAAGGTAAAATTTAGCAAAGAGAGCTTAAAGCAATCGCTAATTTTATTTACCTACATAAAACCATATCGCGGTAAATTTATTTTAGGCTTACTTTTCATTGCCCTATCGGCATTTACCACCAGTTTGTTTCCGTTTTTTTTAGGCAAAATGGTTGATGCAGCCTCACCCGGAGCATCGGCAGGATTAATGGGTAACACACCCGGTATTGTAAATATGCTTGGGTTAGATAAAATTAATTGGACCTTAAACGTAACCTTAACTTTAATTTTTGTTCAGCTTGCGGTGCAAACTGTGTTTTCGTTTATGCGTGTGTATTTGCTTACCGAGGTGGGCGAAAAATCGTTAGCCAACATGCGTAAAGATGTGTACAGCAAATTGCTAAGTATGCCCATGAGTTTTTTTACCGAAAAACGTGTAGGCGAATTAAGCAACCGCATTTCGTCTGATTTATCGTTAATACAAGATGCCATATCAATAACACTTGCCGAGTTTTTACGTGGCATTTTTACCTTAGTAATTGGCTTAGGTTTTATATTTTGGATTAGCACCAAGCTGGCTTTAATTATGCTTGCTGTAGTTCCTGTAATTGCGGTATTGGCTGTGGTATTTGGTATGCGTATTCGCAAAATGGCACGCAAAGCACAAGATCAATTGGCCGAAAGTGGCACC
>CAZJHS010000020.1:0-31963 GCA_964545895.1 uncultured Chitinophaga sp.
TTGTTCGCGATGGTTCGGGTAACGAAACTCGTGTGGTTCGTGAGGTGCAAGTGGTTGATCGTATTGCTCCTACCATTGAAATTTTAGGTGGTAATCCGTTTGACTTAGCTTGGATGGATACCTTTAACATGCCTAACGAAATTAGAATAAACGATAACTACGATGCAGCTGAAGCGCTTTTACCTTTAGTACAAAAAACTACTAACTTAACTGTTGATCCTGCTACTGGTAAATTCTACGGTGCTGAGCGTGGTTGGAAAGAAATTACTTACCAAGTGAAAGATGCTTCGGGTAATATATCGGCTAAAGTTAGACGTACCATTTATGTTGATTTTAGAAGTGGTTTAACCGAGAAAAATACTTCTGCTTTAGCTATATATCCTAACCCTAGTAATGGTAAGTTTACCATTGGGTTAAACGAAGCTATGCAAGGCAAAACCACTGTAGTAATTTATAATGTGCTTGGTGCTAAAGTTTATGCAGATGAGTTTACACAAACTACAAATGCATACGATATTAATGCGCAGGGCTTGAAAGCTGGTATTTACTTAATACAAGTAACTAATAACGGTAATCAATACACACAAAGAATTACTATTAAGTAGTAATAGAAATATTAAATAAAAGGCCGCCACGAAATGCTTCGTGGCGGCTTTTTTGTGTATTAAACTTATCCTTTATAATCTTTGTTTTACCACTTCATAACAAGCAATTCCTGCTGCAACAGATACGTTAAGAGATTGCACTCCAAAATCCATTGGAATACGAGCTAGGTTAGAGCATCTTTTTAAGATATCATCACTAATACCGGTTTCTTCGTTGCCCATAATCATAGCAACTGGTACAGATAAATCAACCTGATGCAACAGCTCTTTACCCTTTTCGGTACAAGCTACTGTAATTAATCCCGATTGGTTTAAAAGTTCCATAACGGTTTTCATATTATTTTCACGACACACGGCAATATGATGCAATGCACCAGCCGATGTTTTAATTGCATCTTCGTTTACTTGCGCACTACCTTGATCAGGAATAACAATAGCATGCACACCGGCACAATAAGCACTGCGCGCAATTGCACCAAAATTTCTTACATCAGTTACTCTATCAAGCAAAAGTATAAACGGAGTTTTACCTTCTTCAAAAAGTTGCGGCAATACGTTTTCTAACTTATGGTAACTTACTGGAGAAATATGTGCTAAAACGCCTTGATGGTTTTTGTTTGATGGAAATAGCTGCGACTCTTTAGGAACGTATTGTGTTGGAATACCTGCCTCACGAGCCAATTTGATCAGCGATTGCAACAAACTGCCTGCTTCGCCACGCTGAATAATTAATTTATTTAGCTCTTTACCCGCAGTAATAGCCTCGGTTACGGCATGAATACCATAAATAGCTTGCGGTTTTGATGGCCCTTCATCATTAAATCTTGGTCGTGGTGAGTCGAACCGTTTTCCCCCACCCGAGTATTTTTTATTTGGATACATTGCCCGCAAAGGTAAACAATAATTTGTGTTTACTTTTTAGGCGACTTAATCATACAACTCAAACTTTACGTTGCTCTTATCATAGCCTAGTTTTAGTAGGCGCTCACGCGCTTCGTGAATCATATTTTTCCAACCACACAAATAAAATGTAACTGGCTGATTGGCATGATAAATTTGCTCATATACTTGGTGCACATATCCTTTTACTCCGGTCCAATGCTCATCAGCCCTTGATAAAACAGGTATAAACTTAAACTGTGGATACTTATGTTCCAATGTTTCCATTTCCTTCTGATACAAAATATCGTGCCTAGTGCGGCATCCAAAAATCAAGTAAATTGGTCGTTGGGTTCGGTTATTTTCTAAAATATCGTACAACATACTGCGCAGAGGAGCAATACCAGTTCCGGTGGCTATAAAACAAATTTCTGTACTAATATCATCAGGCAAAATAAATTTACCTATTGGCCCGGCAACAGGTACTATATCTCCTACTTTAAAGTTTTCCCACATGTGCGGAGTTCCAATTCCCGAAGGATTTAAAACAATAATCAACTCAAAAGTATTTTGCGTATTTGGTGCCGATGCAATGGAATAACTTCGGTTAGTAATTTTTGATTCAATGGGTAAATCAATCATTACAAACTGACCTGGTTTAAATGTAAAAACTTCGGTATCGGGCAGTTTAAAAAAGAAACGCCTAACCGCAGATGACTCTTCTATTATATTAACAATAGTTGCGGGTCTGTATTCTATTTTCATAATCTTGTTTTTTTTATTAACGATACATCAATCACCCATTTTTCAATCCTATTGTAAAATTACACTTAATCTTCCATCAATTTCCTATTAATATTTGTTTAACTCGGCCTGCTTCAATACTTTTACTTTAAGTTTATTATTACACATTCACTTTTAATCAATGACTAAACTATTTCGCGGATTATTGTTTGCTTTTGCAATTAGTACAATTTCCATTTCTGCATTTGCCCAACGTAGTAACTGCAGCGTATCTCCAGAAGAAAACACAATAACCCAACCTGATGGTAGCAAGCTTACCTTACGTGGTTTAGGAAACGAGGCCATTAATTACTTAGAAACTACTGATGGTTTTACTGTTTTAAGAAACAAAGATGGTGTTTTTGAATACGCCACAACAGATAACCAAGGGTATCTTGTGCCAAGTGGTGTAATGGCAAGTAACAGCAGCATGGCTAAACTTGCTTTTGAACAACATTTAAGATACAACACTACACAACAACAACTATTGGTTGAAATACACAATCAATTAACCGAAAAAAGTGGAAACTTAGGTAAAGCAGGACCATATCCTTTTCCGCCTAAAGGTGTGCGCAAAGTACCTGTAATTTTGGTTGAATACCCTGATTTAAGAGCAACCATAAATAAAGAACAATTTGAGTTATTGTTTAACCAAGTTAACTATAACGGTACTGGTTCGTTCAGAGATTTTTACTTAGCAACATCGCACGGTCAATTAGATTTAACTTGTACTGTTTATGGTTGGGTGATGGCTGATAGCAGTTACAAATATTATGGCAAAACAAGCAGCCCTAGCTACGGCACAGCTACTCGTCAGTTATTATTAGGCGCACTTAAAGATGCAAACGATTCGTTTAATGTAGATTTTAGTCAGTTTGATAATGATGGTGATATGTATGTTGATGGTGTAATTTTAATGCACTCGGGCATTGGTGCCGAAGAGTCGAGCGCACCAAATTCAGGTGATTATATTTGGTCGTTTCGTTCTAGCTTATCGGCAGCCCAACGTCCAACATATGATGGTGTACAAGTTTCTTCATACGCCATGTTTCCCGAAAAAAGATACAATAGCGGAACCTACAGCATGGTTGGTATTGGTGTAATGAGCCACGAGTTTGGCCATTTATTAGATTTACCAGATTTGTACTCAACCCAATATTTAAATGAGGGTGCTGGCAACTACTCGCTAATGGCTGGTGGACCATGGCTAAATAGCGAAAGAACTCCTTGTTTTAATGATGCTTGGAGTAGAATAAAAATGGGCTGGGTAACACCAATTACAATAACCGATACTGCTTTGTACACGCTGCCCTATTCTGTAGTAGATAGTGATATGGTATTTAAAGTACTTACATCGCGTAGTAACGAATATTTTTTATTAGAAAACAGACAGAAAAAAGGTTTTGATAGCTACTTGCCGTCAAAAGGATTAGCCATTTGGCACATCAATACCAACCTTGCAAAGTTATTATCTGAAGGTGGAGGAAACAACGTAAATAACGATACTTCACAACTTGGTGTAGGCTTATTGCAAGCTGATGGATTACGTCATTTAGAGCTTAATGCAAACCGTGGTGATGGCACCGATTTATTTCCTCAAACCAATAAAAATAATTGTACGCCTACTACTAAACCATCAACAAGCTTATATTATAAACTTAATAATATTCGTCAATCGTCTGATATATCATTTACAGATATATTACAACATGCTGATAGCAGCATAACGTTTGAGTTCGGCACAAATACTTCAGCAGCGTTTGGTGCTAATCGTTACAGTGGCTGTGGTCCATTAAATGTCAGCTTTACCTCAAATACTATTCAGGCCGATTCGTTTGCTTGGAATTTTGGCAATGGAAACACATCAGCGCTAGCAAATCCATTGCAACAAAGTTTTGCCAAAACAGGTATTTATCAAGTTCAATTAAACACCTTTTTAAAGGGCCAACCTATGGACTCAAGTGTACAAACTATTAAGGTTTTAGAAACACCAGAAATTAGCTACGGATACGTGCGAGATACTGGCTATTATGTTCAGTTTACTAACACATCAGCATATAATAAATTAAATGCATGGAGATTTACTTCGGTTGATACCTTGATTGATAACTATGATGCAAATCCATTAATACAAGTTAAAGGCCCTGTAAAAATGTTGGTTAGATATACTGCTACTAGTAACGATGGTTGCGTAAGAGTAAAACAAGATAGCATACAAATTTTTGCGTTAGGTTTAACTGATAACATGGCTAATGCAATGCAACTTGGTGCATATCCTAACCCATTTGCCAACTACTTTACTGTTGATTTTAAGTTAACCCAAAGTGGTTTAACAACATTAGAATTATACAATATTTTAGGAGCCAAAGTATTACAACAGCAGTTAGGTAAATTAGGTAATGGCGCACATAAAATTAATGTTGATGCTGCCGAGTTAAGTAGTGGAACCTATTTATTAAAACTAACTACACCCGAAGGTAACGCTTGGATTAAATTGGTTAAATAAATTAATTATGCTAAACACATTAGCGGGTTTAATTTTCCCAAACTTATGTGTAGGCTGCAATGGAGCTTTACTTGCAGCCGAGCATTTAATTTGTACCACGTGCATCCAAAATTTTCCAGAAACACATTTTCATAAGCAAGCAAACAACCAGCTTGAACAAGCCTTTTGGGGACGTGTACCACTGCAACAAGCCTTTGCCTTTTTAATTTTTAAAAAGGAAGGTATTGTGCAAAAGCTGTTACACGAATTAAAGTATAGTAACAACCCCGAAATTGGTATTTTACTTGGACGTATGTATGGCTCAAAACTGCGGCAAGATGGTGTTACGTTTGATGCCGTGTTGGCCATTCCGCTGCACAAAAGCAAACAAAAATTACGCGGCTATAATCAAAGTGATTGCTTTGCACAAGGCATTAGCCAAAGTTTAGGTTGTATGCATTACACCCATGTTTTAACACGCAACAAATCAACCGAAACACAAACAAAAAAAGGCCGATTTGATAGGTGGTTAAATGTAGACGAGGTATTTACTGTTGCCCAAAGCGAACTCATACAAAATAAAAAAGTGCTATTGGTTGATGATGTAATAACAACAGGTGCTACTATTGAAGCATGTGCGCAAAGCCTTATTAAACATACGCCCAACTTAAGCGTTGCAAGTATTGCTTGCGTGGTACATCAATAAATTAATTAAGCAATGCACCTGTTATATCATCCAATTTATCTTGGGTGTACTCGCCCGATGTTTGATATAAAATAGTTCCATCGGTTTCTACCACAATAAAGTGCGGCACATCTTTATCCGTAATTGATAATGATTTCATCAATGCATTTACATCCGTATCGGTGTACATAAAGTTTGCATGATATTTTGCATCTACTTCTTGCTTGGCACGCTTAATCATTTCGGGTAAAGCAAGTTTAGCTAATCCTTTTACTGCACCAACAAAACATAAATTGGCATTGTACATATTGCCACCCATCATACCACCCATACCATCGGCCATTAAAGCATTGTATAAAGGTTGCGACCATTTTTGCAAGTGTTTATCGGCTTTAGTACTTAGCATTAACGCCACTACCATGCGCTTACTTGCCATATCAGTTGGTAAGGTAACTTGCTTATCTTTTAAATTAGTACAGGTAAAACTTGGAAATATTTTAGCCGCAGTAAAAGCCATTAATAAAGGCAATACAGCTAATGCAATGATGATACTCTTTATTTTCATACTACAATAATTTAGCGTGCTAATGTTGGTTTATTTTAATTGGGTTGATGTTGCCCATCAACCAAAAAACAAAAGCTGCCTACTCCATAACAAGGAATAAAGACAGCTTTTGTACTAATTACTTTTATTGATTTATTGACCTTGAGCTAATGAGTAACCAGCTTTTTCGCCATAAGTGCAAAGTACTTCGTGCGAAGGCACAAAGAAGTGTTCCGAAATACGTCCTAAAGTTTGGTAAATCTCAGCCGCAGTAATTTCGCCATCAATACGCAAGCAGTAGTGATCAACACACTCGGTAAATACCGAACCTGTAGGCCAAACCATGGTACCACGATTACTAATAGTAGATAATTTTTGGTTAGCTGCTAAAAGCGGTTGAACTTTTTCGGCAATAGCGGCACCACTTAAATTACTTTCAATAAACACATCAATACCTTTTACTTTACGCTCGCCTGTTGGGGTTGATTCCATGATTTTTTGCGCAGCAGGAGCGGCAGGTTTTTCAAATATTTTTACGCCATCAACAGCTACACGTGGTTTACTGTGATCGGGATTTTTTCCTAAGTTAGCAATTACTGCATCGGCAAACTCGTTAGTATTTAAAGCTGGTATACTACGATCACCAAAATCAGATGTATGTGAACCTTGCTCTAAAGTATAACGTAATGCGTTTTCAATTTCGGCAGCTTGATGCACATAGCCTAAATGACGAAGCATCATTAAACCACTTAATAATAACGAAGTTGGATTAGCTAAAAACTTACCTGCAATATCAGGCGCTGTGCCGTGCACCGCTTCAAAAATTGAGATATTATCGCCTACGTTAGCAGATGGGGCAAAGCCTAAACCACCAACTAAACCAGCACACAAGTCGCTCATAATATCGCCTTGTAAATTGGTTAAAATTACAATTTGAAAATCTTGCGGACGAGCTACTAATTTCATAGCTAAATCATCCACAATAATATCGTTAGCGTTAATCTCGGGATACTCGCTTGCCATTTTTTGGAAAGTCTCTAAAAACATTCCATCTGTTAGCTTCATGATATTGGCTTTGTGCGCACAAGTAACTTTGGTAAAGCCTTCTTTGCGGGCCATTTCAAATGCAAAACGAATAACTTGCTCGCAACCGGGGCGAGTAATAATTCTGCGTGCAATAGCCACATCGTGCGAATTTAAATGCTCAATACCACCGTAAGTACACTCAATATTTTCGCGTACAATGGTAATATCAACCGGAATTCCGCCTTTACTAAACACGGTATCTACACCAGGTAAAGTTTGAAAATGCCTGCGATTAGCATAAGTACTCCAAGTTTTACGTGCAGTTACGTTAATACTTTTCATGCCTTTACCCTTAGGGGTTTCCATTGGGCCTTTAAATAAAATACCGTTGCGCTCTACACTCTCTTTAGCAGCTGGTGTCATACCAGTACCAAAACCTTGCTCAAAATAGGTTTTGCCCATTTCAATAAATTCGTAATCAAGGTTAACTTTTGCAGCATCAAAAATGCGCAAAACAGCATCCATAATTTCGGGGCCAATGCCATCGCCCTTAGCAACTGATATTTTTATTGGTTGTGTCATGTTGTATTAAAAAATGTAATAAGCGTTTTAAAGTGGCGCAAATATTAGGTTTACAGCCAAATAAACCAAACCTTTTGTTGCTAAAATAGTATCTCAACTAAAATCAACCAAAATAGGCTTAACAAGGCAGCAACATTGGCGCTTAAATAGTTGCATTATGATTTTTGTTAGTGAATTTATTTTGCATAGCTTGGCCTGCCAGATTGTTGCAATATCCATGAGTTTAAACCATATTTTTCAACTAATTGCCAAAGGCGAAAACGAAACGCTTGATTTTAAAAAAACAATATCGAGCGCAAGTAAAATTGCCAAAACCATGAGCTCGTTTGCCAACCATAAAGGTGGGCGCTTGCTTGTTGGGGTTAATGATAATGGCACCATTAGTGGTGTGCGCAGCGAAGATGAAAAATACATGCTTGATTTAGCTGCTCATTTTTACTGCAAACCTGAAATTGATATTGAACTGTTGGAGTATGAATTTGGTGGCAAAACTGTGATTGAATGTATAATTCCTGAAGGAGAGCACAAACCTTATTATGCCAAGGATGAAGATGGAAAATGGTGGGTACACATTAGGGTTAAAGATAAAAGTTTATTGGCTAGTAAAGTTGTGGTTGATGTTTTAAAACGTGCCAACAACAACGAAAATACCTTAATTAAGTATACCAAGCACGAAGAAGGTTTACTACATTACTTAGGCAATAACCAACGCATTACTACCAAACAATTATGCAAGTTGCTAAACATATCAAAATGGCGGGCACAACGTATACTTATTAACTTGGTTAGTGCGGGCATTATTCGCAATCACACCACCGAAAAAGAGGAGTTTTTTACCTTAAGTTAAGTTCGTTTTACTTGTATAAAACTAAGGCTAATGGCTAACCAAAAAATAGCTGGCAGCAAACACCAAATTAACCCATTTAACCAATAGCCATCAAAGGTATTGATAACGGCTTCTTCGGGGTTATTTGCCAAGTATGCAACAGGAACCAGTTCGCCTTTTTTCATCAATTGCCCTTCAGGACCCAAAAAAGTATAAATGCTATCGCGGGCTATAAATCTAATCTCGGCACTAAATGTACTTCCAAAATCACTTTTGTTTATGCCATGAATGTAGTTTTTGGTAACAACACCTTCGGTTTTTTGGGCTTGGTTAATAAACTGAATTTTGTACAAGTAGTATACCAACCCAATAAGCAAAAATCCACTCAAAAAAATAGCGGTTTTTATGAGGTTATTTTTTACCGTTATCAATTGTTTTTAAACGGAACAATAAGGTTAAACTTAGGAATAATTACTTCAAATTTTTTGCCATCCATTTGGCGCTCCATTAAGTATGTACCGTACATTTGGCCAATTTCTGATTGCAGTAAACAACCAGATACATATTGATGCTCTTCGCCTGGTTCTAACACCGGTTGCAAGCCAACCACGCCTTCTCCTTCTACCTCGTTTTTGGCCACATTTAAATCATTAATAAACCAATGCCTACGCAATAGTTTAATGGTATAATCGCCATGATTAGTAATGGTAATACGATAAGCAAATACATAGTCGCTATCTGCCTCAGAACCTTGCTTACCTTGGTAAGCAACTTCTACATCAATCTTTACATCGTTTGTTATTGCAGTTGGCATATATTTAAATACGAACCACAAAGTAAAAAAAAGTTTGAGCATTACCACATACATCAAAAATTATATTACCTATAAGTTGCCTTTTTACTGACAATCAAGGTACATAACAATTACTTAACACAAACAACATATGCCCATAATTTAGCCTACTAACCTTTGTATAACAAATTACAACGCGTAACATGAATAAACGCAACTTAAAACTAGCCGTACTCTCTGATTTACATTTAGGAACATACGGCTGTAATGCCAAAGCCATCAACAAATACCTTAAATCTATTAACCCCGAAATTCTTATTTTAAATGGTGATGTAATTGATATTTGGCAATTTAGCAAACGCTATTGGCCCGATAGCCACATGAAAGTGGTTCAACGTATTTTTAAAATGATGAGCACAGGAACAAAGGTTTACTACTTAACCGGAAACCATGATGAAATGCTTCGAAAATTTACTGATTTTAGATTAGGAAGATTAGAGCTACTTGATAAATTGGTGCTTGATTTAGATGGTAAAAAGGCTTGGTTTTTCCATGGTGATGTGTTTGATGTAAGCATGAAACACAGCAAATGGTTGGCTAAGCTTGGAGCAGTAGGATACGATACGCTTATTATTTTGAATAGCATGGTTAATTGGGTTTCGCAAAAAATGGGACGAGGCAAAGTATCGTTTAGCAAACGCATAAAAAACAGTGTTAAGCAAGCCATTAAGTTTATTGATGATTTTGAAGAAACAGCAACCACAATTGCCATTGAAAATGGTTTTGATTATGTAGCCTGCGGACACATTCATCAACCAGCTATGCGTAAAGTAACCAATGCAAAAGGATCAACCATATACCTAAATAGTGGCGATTGGGTAGAAAACTTAACCGCGTTGGAATACAACGAAAAGAAATGGAGTTTATACCATTTTAAAGAAGAATTTGGTGATACAGACTTGCACGAGGAAGATGAATTAAATGTTGAACTTCCAAACATGGAATCGTTATATAAAAACATTGTAGAAGCTAGCTTGTAAACTACCTGCATGAGAATTTTATACGCAATACAAGGTACAGGAAACGGCCACATTAGCAGAGCCCGCGAGGTTATCCCGCATTTACTTAACCATGGTGAAGTAGATTTACTGGTTAGCGGTACGCAAGCAGAAGTTAACTTGCCCTACTTAATTACTTACAAAAAACATGGTGTGGGATTTACGTTTGGCAAAAAAGGTGGTGTTGATTTTACCCAAAGTATAAAACAACTTAGGCCCCTTAATTTTGCAAAAGATGTACTTACGTTTCCTGTAAGTAAGTACAATTTAGTGATTAATGATTTTGAACCCATTACTGCTTGGGCTTGTAAAATTCAACAAAAACCCTGTGTTGCACTCAGCCATCAAGCGGCATTTTTTTCTGGTAAAACACCTCGCCCTATTAAGCGCATTGCCATTAGCGAAAGTATTTTAAAATATTACGCACCTGCAACACAAAAAATTGGATTCCATTTTAAATCGTACGATAACTTTATACATACGCCAATTATTAGAAGTGATGTACGCCAATTTGAAACATCAAACCAAGGACACATTACCGTTTACCTTCCTGCACATGCTGATGAGATTTTATTAAAAGCTTTTGAAGCCATACGCGATGTAAAATGGCATGTATTTAGTAAACACAGTACCATTGCCTATCAGCATAAAAACATTTGGGTTGAACCCATTGAAAGTTCTCATTTTTTAAAGAGTTTAGCATCAAGCGATGGATTGATAACTGCGGGTGGATTTGAGAGTCCTGCAGAGGCATTATTCTTGCGAAAAAAATTACTCATCATACCAATGCTTAATCAGTACGAGCAAATTTGTAATGCAGAAGCATTAAAAGAAATGGGAGTTACTGTAATAAAAAAACTAGACGAGCAGTTTGTTGGAAGAGTAAAAAGTTGGCTTAATTTTTCGCACCCTATTAAAGTAAGTTACCCCAACCAAACCGAAAAAATAATTGCAGCATTGGTTAACGGAAGCAGCTATAATCCTACAAATGCACAATTAGCGTTTTAAGGTATTAGCCTGGATTTAGCGCCTCTTTTTGAACAGCAAGTATTCCAATTTGATGCATGTACCTAAAGTGCGATTTTAGGGCTTGGCCAAACGTTTTATTCTCTAAATACGGTATGTTAAACTCTTGTGCCGTTTGCTTAACAATATTTGATAATGCAGGATAATGCACGTGACTGATTTTAGGAAACAAATGATGTTCAACCTGAAAATTTAATCCGCCAACATACCAACTCAACCATTTGTTATTTCGGCTAAAGTTTACGGTAGTATTTAATTGATGTATGGCCCAATCGTTTTCAATAACACCATTTACAGGCATTGGATGCGAAGTTTGCTCTAATGTGTGTGCAAGCTGAAAAACAGTGGTAAGTATTACTCCTGCCACAAAGTGCATAAGCATAAAACCAGCAAATATTTGCGCAAAAGAAAAATTAAATACTAAAACTGGCACCGCTATTACTACCGAAAAATAGATGGCCTTTATGGCTATAATTTTAGCCAACATAATTCCATTTTCACTTCGTGTATTAGGATTAACACCACTTTTAGTAAACTGAGCAAACTGCACAAAATCTTTAGCTAACACCCAGTAAAAAGTTAGTAGCCCGTAAAAAAACACGGCATATACCCACTGAAATTGATGAAACCACTTTGTTTTAGTATGTGGCGAAAATTTCAGTACCAATCTATCTTCTATATCTTCATCAATGTGTGTAATGTTAGTGTAGGTATGATGCAAAATATTGTGTTGCAGTTTCCAATTAAAAACGCTTCCTCCCACTAAATTTAAAGTATGGCCCATTATATAATTAATGGTTTTATTTGATGAGTATGCACCATGATTAGCATCGTGCATTACACTCATACCTATGCCTGCAAGGCTTAATCCCATTACAAACCACAGCAACAAACTTAAACCAAATGATGGGGTATAAATAAGTAATGCAATAAATGGAACTATATAAGTAGCCAATAAAATAACCGATTTGGTTACCATGGCAGCATTAGCATGTTTACTCACGCCTTGTTCTTCAAAGTATGCATCAACCCGTGTTTTTAACACCGAAAAAAATGGCGACTTATGTTTAGGGATGAATTTTACCTGCTGCTTCTGATTCATTAAAAATGATTTGCTTAATTATAATGGCACAAGATAGCACTCTTAAGTGGTATAAGCGCTACTTTATAATTAATTAACACTGGTGTAGTTTAATAAGGCTAATTGCCAAGTTGGCTAATAGAACGCAGTATTATGTACAAGTCTTTTTCGATAGCATAATTTTTAGCATACATAAAATTAAGCTTATTGGCCGTGCCCGGCTCTACTTGTTGGCTTGTTTTTACCACAGGCGATAGTACACCCACTTTAATTTTAGGTAAGGTATTTATATTGCCTGCTTCAGCATATCCAACCCATGTTTTTTGTCCAAAAAGCACTTCCCACACATTGGTAAAAAACCTTAACCTATGCGAAATTACAAACACTAACAACGGACTTAAACCAAGTAAAATCAATGTAATTAAGATATCAAGTACACGCTTTTTACGCAAATGTTTAGGTTCGCTTAAAGCCATGCTAATATCTAAAGCATAAAAATCGCCAGCAGTATTTTTACTATTGCTACCTATAATAAACGAACTTTCTTCGGGCACAATTTTGTATTGCACTCCCGGCAAAGTAACACCGCTCATCCATTGTATAATTTGTGCAGCCGAAATATCTTTAGAACAAAATATAATTTCCTCGGCATTAAATACACTCACTATATCTTTTAGTCTGGTAACATTACCTAAATACTCATCACCTTGCACTTCTTCATCAACTACGGCAACGTAGCCGGCAACCTTACAATTAGCTTTAGCTTTATCTAATAAATCTTGTACGCGTTGCGATTCGCTTCTACTCCCTACAATAATGGTGGTGGTATCATACGACATGGATAAATCCAGTTTCCTAAATTTATACGCATACCAAACTAACCTGTTGATGTATGCGCCTAGCAATGCCCAAACACAACCCAATACAATGATGGCACGCGAAAAACGATAACTCTCGGGCGCAAATGCATAAACCAAACTAATGCCAATAAGTCCCCAAATAATGCCTTTTATAATTGCCGAAATAGAGCGAGGCTTTTCGTAAGCACCAGCAAAATATAATCCCAACAACCACATAATGGTATAGGCTGATGCATTAATTAACATAAATGCTGTAGGGTAAGATCCACCTTCAACAAACCGATGGTTTATTTCCCAATACACTTTAATTAAGTAAACACCACCATACATTACAGCAGCATCCATTAAAGCTAAGTGCGTAGTTTGAAAAAAACGAGCAACCAACGAAATACCTGCACGTATATAAATGGCCAAACTTATAATAAAACTAAACAGGGCTGCATGCTTATTGCTATAATGCTTTTGCGCAAAAATGATCATAGCACGATAGAATACAAACACATAGTTTACGCTTGTTTTCTTGGTACTTTCGCCTTTGTAGTGAATAATAGTTGTGGCAGGAAAATAATAGTTTTTATAGCCACCTTGGGTTATGCGATAAGACAAGTCAATATCTTCGCCATACATAAAATAATCTTCATCAAGCAGGCCAACTTTATCTAATGCTGCTTTACGAATAAACATAAACGCACCTGATAATACTTCAACCTCATGCACCTCATCATTACTTAAAAAACCAAGATGATAGCGGCCAAATGTTTTTGATTTTGGAAATACAGATGCGAACCCAAACATTTTAAAAAAAGCAACTTGCGGGGTGGGTAAACTGCGTTTAGATTCTGGTAAAAATTTCCCTTTACCATCAATCATTTTTACTCCTAATGCTCCTGCATTTTCATGCGCATCCATAAAGGATATACATTGTTTGAAACAATCTTCCTCAACTACGGTATCGGGGTTTAACAATAAAACGTACTTGCCTTGTGCTTGTTTTATTGCCTGATTATTGGCTACACTAAACCCTGTATTTACAGTATTGGCAATAAGTTTTACTTGCGGAAACTTACGCTGCACCATTTCACAACTTCCATCGGCTGAGTTATTATCAACTACCAATACTTCGCCTTGCACTCCTTGCATAGCTTTATACACACTATGCAAAGCTTGCTCTAAAAAGTACTTTACATTGTAGTTAACTATAATTACCGATAGTTGCATGTATTGCTTTTAATTAAAAAGTTAACGCCAAAGTTAAGCTGCTTATTACTGTATAGGTTGACCAGCACTTAGTGCTTGGAACCTACGCACACACTCTTGTGCTTTTGCAGGTTCGTTGTTGCGCTCAAATACTTTTGATAACAAATAATACGCACGTGCATAATTAGGATTTACACTTAACGCACTGGTAAGCGCACTTTCGGCTAACGAGTAGCTACCCATATTATAATAAGCAGTACCCAATCCATCGTACATTTCGGCTATGCCTCCATTGTGTGCAATACCACCTTCAAAATACTTAGCGGCTTTTTCAAAATCGTTTTTTTGTAATGCACACTGTCCGGCATAAAAATACGCTTCGGTAACATTTCGTTTATAAAACAGTGCCTTATCTAAATAAAACAAAGCACTATCTGGTTTTTGTTGCATGTACCAAACTTGTCCAAGCAAACTATAACCCGAATAATTTTCAGGATAAATTTCGATTGATTTTTTTAATGCCGTAGCTGCTTCAGCAAATTTGTTTGCCGTTAAATACGCTTGTCCTAACATGCGATGCGCCTCCTCATTCATTGGATCGTAGGCTACTGCTTGCTGAAAAAACACTACTGCCGAATCTGATTGCCTGCGCGCTAATGCTTCATAACCATCAGGCATAAAATTATTCTCGCGCTTTACAATTACACAAAGCGGTGCATCATCTGCTTTAATAATATGTACCGTTCCTTTTGGAGGAAACGAACCGTTTAATAATTCGTTTTTGCTGTAAGTACGGCTGGTTAAAATTAAGTACTCCCAACGCGGTTTAAACTCTTCATACTCGCGCACCCAAAAGAAATCTAATTTAGGGTTGATGCGATGACCATAATACGAAGCAGTTAATGGTTCGTTGTTGATACCAATTAACACTTTTCTATTCGGTTCTTGTTGCGCAATCCACTCGGCAGCGGCACGGCACGAATTACTGTAATAATCGGTTTCGTAGTTTCCATATGCACCATTAATTCCGCCAACTAACTCGTTAAAATAAACATATTGGTTAGGGTGATTTTTGATTTCCCACCATAGCGGCTTAGCAAAAGCAACAGCCAACAAAATAAACACCCCTATTTGTGCAATTTTATTTTTTAAAGCATTTAACAAAAACTCGTAAGCTAATGCTGCCAAAACTACCATAGCTGGTATTACAAATAAGTAATGGCGCCATCCGTTGTAGTAATTCAAATCAGTATACTCGGCCCAAGCAATAGGAAACACCAACATAAATACAAACATCAACACGTAGCCAATGTTTACATACTTACGTAACCAATTTAATAGCAGTACTGTTAATGCAATACCTGCCAATAAATAAAGCGGGTTACCAATGCTTAAAAATTTAACTACATAATATCCTGGAGCCTCGGTAAGCATATATAAACGCTTGCCTTCAAACAACTCGGTGTTGTTGGCATAAAATGCATTTTCGCTCGATTTTTTAAACGATATGAAAACGTTTTTTATGGGATTACTAAGTGCATAAGGCCAAAGCGAAATGCCAAATAAATAACCTAAACCAGCAATGCTAAATAGTGTTTTAAAGTAGGCTCCTACTCCATCACTAAAAATACCTTTTTTGTTCTTTATGCAATAGGTTAACCACTGTATGCCCATAAACAAGCCCATGTATGCAATAATTAAAATTGCACCAACACGGCTACCAATACCAATGCCAATACCAATACCTAACCATGTAATGTGTTTGCTTTTTGGCCTTGGCATATTTTGCAGCACACGCACCATAAAGTAACCCGATACGGCAAAACCTGCAGCGAATGGAATATCGGTAGGATTGTTCATGCTAAAGCCAAGCCAACTTGGATTTAATCCAATAAACAATAAGGCAATGAGCGCGCCTCGCCAACTGGTGAGTGCTTTTAATGTTAGACCTACACAAATTAACCCAAGTAAACCATATAGTGATATGATGAAATGGCGAGTATTGTATGGGTCGGTATCAAAAGTATTGTAAATAATAGCAGCAACTAAGTTCATATGTTCGCCATAATGGCGAAATATTTGGCGCACGTAATCGTGGCTTCCTGTTGATTCTGCTAATGCAGCTGTATCATCACCAAAAGTACTTACCCAATTGTATGCTACTTTACTGTATTCATCGTGCTGCTTTTCATCCCATGTCATACCATACTGCTGACTTAGCAAAGGATAAGCTACACAAAAGCCAAGCACCATCACATAAAATAATAATCTGTATATAGGTGCATTACCTTTATTAGCGGGTTGAAACTGCGCTGGCAATTTCATTTCGTGCAGTGCAGATAACACAAAAAACTTAAACGATAAAAACAGCGATACTAAAGGCAAAGCGAACACCGCAAGTAAACTTCCTGCAGGCGAATTTTTATCAGCAGTTAAAGCAAAATCTTCTGAAGCAATTGCATGCGCTCCTGCTTGATTAGCTATTTGAAAATAGCTGGTTGCTGTGGTAAGTTTTGTTTCAAATAAAGTTTGTGCAAAATCTGTAGCTGCAATTAAAACGCCACTGGCATTATCTTGTACATTACTAGCACTTATAAAACGCGTAAATCCGTTATAAATCTTGTTACTTAGCTTAGCTAAAAACCCATTTTTATTAGCACTATCTTTATGCAAAAAACTACCAAAGTATAAGGTTTGGGTTGATAGCTTTTTTCTGCGCGCTTGCGCTGCACTTATAACTGCAGCTACATTTACATGCTCAGGATTTTGAACAAGTACACTAAGTGATGCGGTAGCTGCTGCAAATGCTTTGGCAAAATTATCGGCTACTGCAATGCGGCCTTTTTGTTGCAAATCTGCATAAGCAGCGTGTTGCGCTAAATCTGCAGCTAACTTGCTATTTGCAGCTGATATAAATATGAACTCAACATCTGTTTTACCTTTGTTAAAGTTGCTCAACAACTGCTCGTAAACAGGTGCTTTGCTGCTAGCTTGCAAAGGCAAAATAATACTAATGCGGCTTTCCGATTTTTGATTTTGCATGGGTAACTTTATGGCTAATAATAGTAAAACAACTAACTAATTTTGTTTCTGATTTAATCCTAAAAAACTTAAAAAGAAACTAGAGAATATGGTTTGTAAACCAATCATGATGGCAATTACAGATGGAATTACCACACGTAATATGCTTGAGTAATTTAGGTTACCAAACTCTTCTAAATCCCATAAATAAAGAGAATAAACAGAGCCTGCCAAACCTGCCAGTGTAATTAAAATGCCTATTACCAAACCTGCTTCTAGGGTAATAAAATTGTACATTTTATCAAGCGTATTGTTTTTAGGTAAGAAGCCTTGTTGTATGGCGTATATGCGTGTAAATACAGCAAAATTTACAGCCTGAAAACCTATTACAATAAATGCACCTGCATAAAGCAATGTGTTGGTATCAAAATAAATATTCATTAATTGCACTGGACCTTTTTGTATAAGTACAAAAAGCAATAAACCTAAAATCATTAGCGTTGAACCAGGTATTAAAAACAACCATTTAGGGCTGTACAATAACAAGAAGCGTAAGTGCCTCCAACCATCGCGCCAAGTACGTAAATGTGGCGGACGAGAGCGACCATCGGGAGATAAGGTAGTTGGTACTTCAATAATTTTTAATTTATTGATTTGAGACTTTACCACCATTTCGCTGGCAAACTCCATACCTGTGGTTTGAAGATTGAGCAACGTAACAATATCTTGACGGAAACCACGAAGACCACAATGAAAATCATTTATTCCCCCACCAAAAAATAGTTTACCAATAAACGATAGTACAGGGTTGCCTAAGTAGCGATGTAAAAAAGGCATAGCACCTTTTGCAACTCCACCTTTAAATCGGTTACCCATTACTAAATCGTAACCTTCGCGCAATTTCTCCATGTATGCATTTAGGTTGCTAAAATCGTAGCTATCGTCACTATCGCCCATAATAACATATTTACCATGTGCTGCTTGTATAGCTCCCATTAGGGCACTTCCATAACCTTTACGCGGAATATCAACTACACGTGCACCGCAACTGCGTGCTATTTCTTGCGAGCCATCAGTACTTCCATTATCGCCAATTACCACCTCGCCACTGATGTTGTTATCGTTAAGGTATTTCATGGCCTTATCAATACATACCTTAAGTGTTTCTGCCTCGTTTAGGCAAGGCATTACAATGGTTAATTCTACTTGATTTTCCATGTTTGGCTTAACTGTTTTTCTTTTTTAATACCGCTACAAAATGCAATTGTCTTCCAAAAATCATATTAAAAACACCAGGATATAAAGGAATACGCTTGTTAATAGTTACAACTTCAAGTCCTAACTCATCAAACAAATCCATCCAATACTTTTCGGTTTTAAAATTATAAATAACCTTAACACCATGCGGTGCATTACCAACCCAATCCATAAACTTTAGGGTTTGAAAATCGAAAGCATTTGCCCACAAGTGATCTTTAATAATGAGGTACTTTTTGCTTACGCGCATAGTTTCCTTCAATAAATTTTTAAAGTTATCATCGGGCACATGGTGCAGTACATCTGTGTATTGTGCTGCATCAAAGCTATTATCTGGATATGGGATATTAACACCATTGTACTCCTTAAACGGAATAGCACAAGTTGGGCGTGCCATAATATCAATACCCTCGTAGCTAATGTTGCCTTTTTTATCGCTAATAAGTTTGCTTATGGTTCCATCACCACAACCAATATCTAATATCTTAACGTTGTCAGGCATTTGCTTGGCAATTTCATCAGATATTACCTTTATACGTCTTAAAAAAACATATTCGTGGTGAAGGTCTTTTAGTAATTTCATTAATATAGTATTTGCTTAAAGTGTGCAATATAAAAATATTCGGCTTTTTATGGCAAAATGGGCATAAAAAAGGCGAGTTAAAATACATTAACTCGCCAAAGGGTATGAAACAAACAACAGTTACCTGCTATTTTTTATTGCCAAACTTGGTTAAGCCAGGTATGTTGGCACCTATACCTAAACCAATACCAACACTTACAAACCAAGGATTTTTATAGTTACCAGGTTGCTGACCAAACTCCATTTTAGTTGTAAATCCAACTTTACGGCCCATAAAAGCTTGCCAACCAAAACGCCAACCAAAATACTTACGTGAGTTTTCACTAATATCAATATCAACATTATTAAATGCGGTTTGTTTGGCATTGGGTTTTAGGGTATAAGTTACTAATGGAGTAAACAATCCATCTATATAAAAATCGTTTGCAATGCTGCGACTTCTTTTACCATAACCCTCGGCATTAATAATTACATTTACAATAGATTGAAAACTTAACCCACCATAAAAACCAATGGCATCAATAGTGTATGTAAGCGTTTCAAAATTGGTGTTATCAATTGCATCTTTAATTACACCATTGGCATCTTTGTATACCATTTTATTATCATCATCTGATGGCATGGATGATAAATCACTAATGTCGTGATAGTTTTGTAAACCACCACGTACCGAAAATATTTTACGATAGGTTGCTGGTACATTTATGTAAGTAGTATGTCTGTAATTACCCGATGTGTAAGACGAAAGCACTACTTTGGCTTTACCGCTTTTGGTAGTATTTACTAAATTAAACCGGCCACCAATGCGTGTTTGAAAACCTTTGCCAATATCGCTTGGCGAGAATATTCCTGCACCTCCATCTTTAAACGATCTTCTAAAATCAAAATCAGCAATAAGTAATTTACCCAAACGTGCATGTGCATACACATTATAAGCAATAGACATATTTGGTGAGTATGCTGCAAAATCAATTACGTTAAGCGCTACAGAAAGATTGCGCATATCAGGATCATCTTTGGTAGTGGTGTAGCTGATTGATTGACCCTTTGCCAACCCTACACTTAATAATGCAGCAACAGCCATGCTGCTTAGTAGTTTAATATTCATAATGGGGTAAATTTTGATAGGTCAAAATTGTACCACACCACGATTTTTAACAATACGTTAATTAGCGTAATAATTAATGCCTTGCAAGCCATAACCAATTGTTATACTACAAAATACTACAAACAATTGCCAACATGGATAAAACTTAGTATCAGGAGCATAGTTAGTTTTGACCCCAATGAATCAAACTATAAACATCCGTAAAATAGGTATTGCATTATCGGCACTGATATTAGTGATTTTTGTTTCGTTGCTTGATAGAAACATCTACAAGCAAAAACAAGCTAAAGGTAATCAAACCAAAACTACCGTATCACAAGCTGGTATTGGCTTTTAAGGTATACGTTAGTTGCGTTTTACCCCACCCACTTTATTAAAATATTCTATACTTTTAGCCTTGTAATAAGGTTGCATATCAGTAGGTATAGTTTCAAGCAATTCTTTTTCTTTATTCTTTTGTTCTAAGTACAAATCAAAAGCTGGTGGCGATGCCTTGGGTTTTTCTTTAGCTTGTTCGGCCTCGCGCTTTTGTTCTTGCTCTTGTTTACGTTCGGCTTTTTCGCTTTCTAACAAGCGAGTTAATATATCTTGTTGACGTTGCAGCATTTCGGTAGTTAGCTTTTTATTAAACAACTCCTTTTCTGTTTGCTCCATCATGCGTTTCATTTCATCTAACATTTTACTGCCGCCCAATCCTTCTTTTTGTTTGGCATCCATTTGTTGCATCATTTTTTGCAATTGCTGCCTAATGGCCATTTGTTGGGCAGCCATGCGTGCAAATCCTTCGCTACCCATACCACCTTGTTGCTGTCCGCCTGGTTGCTGACCTTGCTTTTCGCCTCCTGGTTTTTGCCCACCTTGCTCTTTAGGTTTACCTTGCTCGCCTTGCTTATTCATGCCCTCGCGCAACTGCTTATTTAGCTCCTCTTGCATTTTTTTAATTTGGCTCATGCTAAGCGGCTTGTTGCCTTGGCCTTGTCCGGGCTTTGGCTTGCCTTTCCCTTTTTTGCCTTGCTTGCTTTTGGCTTGCTGGTTTTGTTGTTGCATTTGATTTAGCACTTCGCTTAACATTACAGCTAAGTTATTGGCATGAGTCATTGCATATTGTTGGCGCGTGCGTATTTCCATAAAATTACGCACACCAAAACCGCTTACACTTTTCTCTAAATTATCGTTAAGCTTAGTAACTTCTTTATTAATAAACGAACTTATTTCGGGCACACGTTTACTAAGTGCCAATAAACTATCTTCAATAATCTTGGCATTATCAGCCGTTAGTTTTTGCTTTTTAGCCAACTCTACATATTGCGGACTGTACCCCATTAACGATTTCATTTCGTCAATAAGTTTTTCCTGATCTTTACTCAACTGTATAGTATTCTCCAGTATTTCGCGCAGGATTGCTGCATCTTCCTCATGCTGCTCTTTCTCTGCCTCCTCTTGCTTTTCGCGCATTTGATTGGCCATTTCCTGCATCTCCTCGGCAGCTTCTTGCTGATTTTCTTTAGCTTGTTTACCGTCTTTTTTATCCAATCCCTCCTTAGCCTTTTCCATGCTATTGTTTACTTTCTGCTCTTGCTGCTTAGTATCTGGCATGGGTTGAGGTGTCTCAAGCTTCTCATTTTTTTGTTCGGTATCGCGCATTTGTTGCTGCACATCTTTAAAATCTTGTTGCAGCTTTTGTTGATCTTGTTTTAGCGCATCTAATTGCTGTTGTTTTTCTTGTTTGCTGAGGTTTTTATTTTGCTCAAGTTGCTCACTTTTTTGTGCCAATTCCTTTTGCTTTTCGGCTAGTTTATCAAGCTTGTCTATATTCTCAGTAATCTTTTTATCAACCTCAAGTTGCTTAAATTGCTCCAACATGCGGTCAAGTTCTTTCTCCACATCTTTGTTGTTCATTTGCATCTTATCCATCTCCTGCTTAATGGCATCTTTATCCTGCTTTTGCAGCATTTTTTCCATCTCTTTCATCAACTTCTTCAAGTCGTCATTTAGCAGCTCGTTAAACATTTTTTCAATTTGCTGTTGCTTTTGCATCAGCTCAGGGTCAGGTGCTTTAAACTCGTTTTCTTTTAAAGTATTATGCTCTTGTTGTTTTTTAATGTCTTCAATTTTAGCTACCAAATCGCGCTGACGTTTAAGTAGCTCTTCTGCTTTCTTTTTTTCTTCCCATGTAAGCTCGCGCTTTTCAACCATTTTTTGTTGCAAACTTTTTAACTCCTTTTGCAATTTTTTACTCTCCGAAATTGCCTCTTGCAAATCAGATTTTAAATTTTTGCCCGCTAAGTCCAACTCCTTTTGCAACTCCTTTTCGCTTGGCGCTTTATATACAATGGTTTTGCTTCGGGTTGATTTTGCTCCCCTCACTCCATCATTATCCCAAACTTCAAAGTAATACTCCAACTCATCGGCAGCCGATACGCCTGTTTCGTTTAAATTATACTCAAAGTAAAAACGTTGATTATTTTTCTGCGCATTTAATGCAATAACCTTACTAACTAAGCCTTGTTTAACCTTGCTATCAGTTTCTGACTTGATAAACTTATAAGTAAAAACCAATTTAGTTAATCCATAATCATCGCTTACATCACCAATAAAAAACAACTGTTTACCTGTTATTGAATCCGCTTTTTCATCAATACTTATAGCCGGAAAAGCATCAGGCATTACTTGTATTAAATAACTTAAACTATCGGCTACACCATAACCTTTGTTTTTATTTTTAATAAAATAAGGTGTGCTTAACAGCAGCTTTTTGCTGTAAGTAAATTTAGTCTCTGATTGCTTATCGGCTTGGGTTTCTTTACCGCCAAAGCCAAGCATAACCTCGTCTGTTTGCGCAGTGTTAAATACCCAAGTAGCAATTGTACCTGCAGGTAAATTTAAATCGCCCGGATTCTCTAAAATCTCATTGGCTTTACCTATATAATTTGGATACTGCAGTTTAACGGTATAATTAACCAATGCTGGTTTGGCAATTACTTTTAAGGCATATTTTTCTGACGAAAAATCGGCAGCAGTTAGTGTAAAATCTACATCCTTATTTACATTACGAAATGTATATTGATAATGCGTGTTATCAACCTTTTGCATGCGATACTGCTGTCCATTGGTTTCAACATAAACCTCGTTTGGAATAGTTTTGCCACTTATAGCCACTTTTAGTTCAAAATCGGTAAACTGCGTGGTTTGCAATACCTCATTTTCTACATCAAAGTTAAAAGGAGCAGGCGCAACAAAAGTTTGATTATACTTAACCAAACGCTCGGTTGCCGATGAAATAATTCCTGGTGTAAACAAATACATTAACCCATAAACCAACAGCGGAATTAATACCAACCAAGTACGCTTTATATTTTGTTTGATGTTAACGGCATCAGTAAAAGGAATAGGTTTTAAATGAGCTGCCTTTTGGTTAATAGCAGCCTCAAGCAATATATTATTTTGCTGCGAGGCAGTATTTTGCAGCTGCAGTGTATTTAGCAGCACATCACTCACCTCAGGAAAATGTTTGCCAATAAGTTCAGAAGCCTGCTGATGGGTTAAACTTTTGCCCAACTTATACATGCCCATAAGTGGTAAAAAAACAAATTTACCCAAACAGTAAACGGCAAAAGCACAAAAGCCGTAAAACAAGGTAGCTCTTACTGCACTATTATATCTACCAAAATACTCCAATAAAATAACCAGCAAAAAGCTAATTAAAGTGGCTAACGCAAAATACACCGCACCACGCAATAACTGATTTTTATAGTATTTGCGTATAAAAGCATCAAGCTTTTGCAACAAGTGTATGTAGTTAGCGCTGCTCATGTGTTAATGGGCGAATTTATACAATTTAAAATGGATTAAACACGCCCTAATTAACGCAGCTATCAACAATTTGATATACAACCCCAACTCTTTATCTTATAATTTTGCTAAATACTCGCTAATACCTATTTTCGGAACGGTTGTTGAGAAACAAAAACACCACCAATACACATTCCTATTTATCATGAAAAATAGATTTAAATACATACCACTTAGCCTTACTTTAGTGTTTATGCTTATGGCATTTGCGCCACCACAAAAACCTACTCCACAAACCGAACTTACTTGGTATGGCTGGAATGAGGGCTACGCCAAAGCAGTAAAAGAAGGTAAAATTATTTTGGTTGATGCCTATACCGATTGGTGTGGTTGGTGCAAAAAAATGGATAGAGACACTTACACTAATCCAGCTATCATTAAAAAAATAAATGCGCAGTTTGTGCCAATTAAGTTTAATCCTGAAATTAAGGATGTTACTTATACCATTGGCGATAAGTCGTTTAGCCCGCAAGAACTATATTACATGCTTACCAATGGCAATTCTACAGGCTATCCAACCACTTATTTTATTTATCCTAAAAAAATGACCTTATTTTATGAGGCTGGCTATAAAGACAGTACCTCATTTAATACCATACTTGACGCGGCTATTGCAGAAAGCCAAAAGTAAATTTTTTACAACTACATTTTAAAGCTAAATTTGCCACTCCATTTTCTTATATGAGTGATTCAATACAACACGAATGCGGAATCGCATTTATCCGATTACTTAAACCCTTAGATTTTTACCAGCAAAAGTATGGCAGTAGTTTGTACGGCTTAAAAAAGCTGAACTTGCTTATGCAAAAACAACACAACCGTGGCCAAGATGGCGCAGGTGTTGGTGTAATAAAGCTAGATGTAAAACCGGGCAATCAGTACATTTTTAGAAAACGAGAGAGTGGCAGTGGTGCCATTGCCGAAATTTTCAGCAAAATTGGAAGTAAAATTAACAGTACTGCCAACAAAGAACAACTTAAAAACCCTGATTACCTGAAAGCTAACGCACCATTTGTGGGCGAAGTGTATTTAGGCCATTTGCGCTACGGTACATACGGAAGCAGTTCCAGTGATTTATGCCATCCGTTTTTACGCCAAAACAACTGGATGACGCGTAACTTGCTTTTAGCGGGTAATTTTAACATGACCAATGTTGATGAGTTGTTTGACTTATTGATTGAACTTGGTCAGCACCCACGCGAAAAAGCTGATACGGTTACCATGCTCGAAAAAATTGGGCACTTTTTGGATGAAGAAAACCAACGTTTGTTTGATGAATACAAACAAACAGGTTTAAACAATATTGAAATTACCGAAAAAATTAGCAGCAACTTAGATATTGTTCGCATTTTAACTCGCGCTATGCGTGAGGTTGATGGCGGCTATGTGCTTACTGGTATGATTGGAAACGGTGATTCATTTATTTTGCGCGATCCGGCAGGAATTCGCCCATGTTTTTACTACACCGATGATGAAGTTGTAGTTGCAACAAGCGAACGCCCAGCTATTCAAACCGGATTTAATGTACGCATTGGCGAGATTAAAGAATTACAACCTGGACATGCGTTAATTATTAAAAAAGACGGCACATACAGCGAGGTTGCTATTTTAGCTCCACTGCCTAAAAAATCTTGTACTTTCGAACGCATCTATTTCTCTCGCGGTAACGACCGTGATATTTATTTAGAGCGTAAAAAACTAGGTCATTTATTAAGTAAAAAAGTAATTGAGGCTATTGATGCAGATTTACCGAATACCGTTTTTAGCTATATTCCTAATACTGCAGCTACTGCATTTTATGGAATGATTGATGGTATACACGATTACCTAACCGATTACAAAGCGCAAGAAATTTTAAAGCTTGGTACCAACCCCGATATTAATAAGCTAAAAGAAATTTTAAGCTGGAAACCACGCAGAGAAAAAATTGCGGTTAAGGATGTTAAGCTTCGCACATTTATTACAGATGATGAGCACCGTGAAGACATGGTAGCACATGTGTATGATGTTACTTATGGCTTGGTAAAAAACGATGTTGATACCTTAGTGGTAATTGATGATAGCATTGTACGTGGTACAACTTTACGCAGCAGCATTTTACGTATTTTAGATCGCTTGCATCCAAAACGTATAGTTATTGTTTCATCAGCACCACAAATACGCTACCCAGATTGTTACGGAATTGACATGAGTAGATTAAAGGATTTTGTGGCATTTCAGGCTATGTTAGCTTTGCTAAAAGATAATGGCAAAGAAGGCATGCTGCAAGAGATTTATCAAAAATGTAAGGCTCAAGAAAACTTGCCTAAAGAACAGGTAATTAATCATGTAAAAGAGCTTTACGACCAATTTACTGATGACCAAATTAGCCACAAAATAGCCCAAATTTTAACACCTGATGATTTACATGCAGAAGTAAAAATTATATACCAAAGTATAGATAACTTACACATTGCATGCCCTGATCATACAGGCGATTGGTATTTTAGCGGCAACTACCCAACACCTGGTGGTAATAAGGTTGTAAACAAAGCCTTCATTAATTTTATGGAAGGCAATACTGCAAGAGCATACTAAAAAACAACACATGATTCTATCATCACACAACCTGGTAAAAAAGTATAAAAAACGTACGGTAGTAAACAATGTTTCTATTGAAGTGAAACAGGGTGAATGCGTAGGTTTACTTGGACCAAATGGAGCTGGTAAAACCACCAGTTTTTATATGACAGTTGGTTTGGTAAAACCTGATGAAGGACGTGTGATGTTGGATGGAGAAGATATTACTCCACTACCCATGTACAAACGTGCGCAAAAAGGATTAGGTTATTTACCACAAGAGGCGTCTATTTTTAGAACACTTAGTGTGGAAGATAATATTAAATCGGTATTGGAAATGACTAAGCTAAGCAAAGCCGAACAACATGCTAAGTTGGAGGAATTGCTTGATGAGTTTGGTTTAAACCGCGTACGTAACAGCATGGGAAATGTACTAAGTGGTGGCGAGCGCAGACGTTGCGAAATTGCACGTGCATTAGCTGTTAATCCTAAGTTTGTATTGTTGGATGAACCCTTTGCAGGTATCGACCCAATTGCGGTTGAAGATATTCAGCAAATTGTAGCCAAGCTAAAACATAAAAATATTGGTATTTTAATTACCGACCACAACGTACACGAAACTTTAAGTATAGTAGACCGCGCATACCTATTATTTGAAGGTAAAATATTGAAAGCAGGCACTGCACGCGAGTTAGCCGATGATGAAATGGTGCGTAAGGTATATCTTGGGCAAAACTTTGTATTGAGGTAATTACTATTTTATTAAATTTGATTTCTGTAATCAATCAAAAAAAAGAACAATTATGAAAAAAGTATTTTTAACCTTAACAGTTGCTGTAGTTGCATTAGCATTTGCATCATGCGGAAACGAAGCACCAAAAACAGATTTAAATGCGCAAGAGCAAGCAACAGTAGATAGTACTATTGTAACTGACGAAGCTGCAAGCGATTCGTTAGAAGCCGCTATTAAAGCACAAATTGGTACAGATAGTACTGGTGCTGCCGAAGAAAGTCATGAAGGACATGACCACGCAGGCCACTCGCACTAAGCAACAGCGTTAAGTAAAAAAAAGCGAATCTGGATTTTCAGGTTCGCTTTTTTTATGCCAATAGCAATTCACTCGTTTTCAATGAGTATATTTTATAACAGAAATTTTTATCTTAATTTTTACTTTAAATGGCGCTATAAAATTGGAGATTAACAAAGTTTTTTCATAATTACGGTTCATATTTAAAACCTTAACATGAGAAAAATTTTATTATCAGCAGTTGCTCTTTTCTGCTTAACTAATGCTTCAAAAGCGCAGTTCGACATTGAGAATCTAAGTGTAGGAGTTGGCCTTCAGCCTGTTTATTACTTTGCACTTGGTCAGTCAACATTACTTAACCCATTAGTTAAAATCCAGTACGAAATTGACGATGAAACTTCGTTTGGTTATTTAGATTTTTCAATGCCAACTTTATCTTCAGAAGGTAAAGACGATTTAGGTGTTGATTACTCAGAAAAAACTACGTACATAAATTTTAATGCAGGATATGGTAGATATTTTGTGGGCGAACCAGATGATGATTTTAACTTTTATGGTAAATTAGGCGGAGGGTTGAGTAGTTTCACTAATACCTTCACCAAAGCAGGTGTAAATGATGAACTTGCTGACGGTGGTTGGACCATTAACTTAGGACTTGGTGCAAGCTTAGGTATTAACGATCAAATACGTGTATTTGTTGAGCCTAACTGGGTTTTCGCTAGCGGCACATACAATTCACAAACCGGCTCTACAGCTACTTATGGTTTAGGTAATGTAAATGCTAATGTAGGTCTTAAATACCGTTTTAATTAATTTAAACACACAACTAAATACACTAATAAAATTAGCCGCCTCAAATTTGGGGCGGCTTTTTTATGCCCTTAAGTAAAGTCGTTTAAAACTGCCACCACTTTTTTTCTAAGCCAATATAAATGCCATCCTCGCGCATTTGCACCTCATAAGGTTTTACATAATCGCCTTGCAAGCCCCTGCCTGTTTTTAAATCGTACTTGTACCTGTGCACTGGGCAAACAATTTGTTCGTTTTCGCACCAACCACCATTACCTAAATGGGCGCCTGCATGTGGGCACTTATTATCTACGGCATAATAACCACTTTCGGTACGAGCCATGCAAATTTTAAGGTTATCAATAACAATGGTACGTGTGCTGTTTATCTTTTGAGGCTCGGTACCATGCTGCCTATAATCATATACTTTATAAAACTTAATCATGGGGTTATTGTGCAGGTAATAATACCAATTTTAACTTAACGCTGGTTTGATCTTTATTCAACATCATTACCAAACTATCCTCACCTAAATACTCAAATGCTATGTTTTTCTCGGGCTTATCGGGGTTATCACTTTTAAAAGTTATTGAGTTGGAGTTTAACTCCCATTTACCCGATGCACTGCCTGCCGCATTGCCTGTTACGTAGGTTCCATCGTCTTTAAACTCGTACAAGTTTTTAAGCAATACTTCTTTTAAAGCAGCTCGTTGGTGTTGTAGCATATTGCCTTGCATGGTATCGCTTTGCACAATGCTTTTTTCATCATCTAAAAAAATTACATCACTTACATACCAACGTTTTAACAGTGCTTTTTCTTTTTTACTGTTACACGCTAAAGCCAACAACATCATCAACCCAAAACCTAATGCATATAATTTACTCATACTTATGTTTAATTATACTTGCAACTGTAGGCAAGCAAAATGGTTAGTACTAAAAAATCAAGCACAATCTAACCACAAAAAACTATTTTTGCCAAAATATAAGCGTTTTTAAAAGTAACTAATTAATCTAATTAACTCTGTATGAAAACAGTAGATACAATAAACTTTGCTGGTAAAAGAGCCTTGGTGCGTGTTGATTTTAATGTACCTTTAGACAAAACTACTTTTGCCATTACCGATGATGCACGCATACGTGCCACCATTCCTACCTTAAAAAAGATTTTAGCCGATGGCGGAAGTTGTGTTTTAATGAGCCACTTAGGTCGCCCGTTAAAAAAACTGAAAGAAGATGGAACTGTTGATTTTGAAAAACACACGCTAAAGCATACCCTTACTTGCATAAGCCAATTACTTGGTGTTGATGTGCAATTTGCCAACGATTGTGTTGGACAAGAAGCCATTGATAAAGCTGCTGCTTTACAACCAGGGCAAGTATTGCTATTAGAAAACTTACGTTTTTATAAAGAAGAAGAAAAAGGTGATACCGAATTTGCTGAAAAACTAAGTAAGTTGGGCGATGTATACGTTAACGATGCTTTTGGAACTGCACACCGCGCGCACGCAAGTACTGCTGTTATTGCACAGTTTTTTCCAACAGCAAAATGCTTTGGTTATGTAATGGCTAAAGAAGTTGCCAATGCCGAAATGGTAATGAAGCAAGCTGCACGTCCGTTTACAGCCATTACTGGTGGTGCTAAGGTAAGTGATAAATTATTGATTTTAGAAAACCTGATTGATAAAGTAGATAACCTAATTATAGGTGGTGGTATGGCTTATACCTTTTTAAAAGCAATGGGTTTTGAAATTGGTTCGAGCTTATGCGAAGAAGATAGACTACAACTTTGTTTAGATTTAATGGCGAAAGCAAAAGCAAAAGGTGTAAACTTAATGCTACCTGTAGATAGTATTGTAGCCGATGCTTTTAGTAACGATGCCAACCACAAAGCTTGCGATAACAAACATATTGAAGCAGGATGGATGGGCCTTGATATAGGACCAAAAGCAGCAGATGATTATGCAGCTATAATTAAACAATCAAAAACCATTTTATGGAATGGCCCAATGGGTGTTTTTGAAATGACTAGTTACGAAAACGGAACCAAACAAGCTGCTATTGCCGTAGCTGAAGCCACTAAAAATGGTGCATTTAGTTTAATTGGTGGTGGCGATAGTGCTGCTGCTGTTGCTAAATTTGGTTTTGAAAACGAAGTAAGTTATGTAAGTACAGGTGGTGGCGCTTTGTTAGAGTATTTTGAAGGCAAAGAGTTACCCGGCATAAAAGCCATAAACGAATAATTTTTTACCAAAACACAACTAAAAATCTCCGTTAGTGCAGCCGCATTGGCGGAGATTTTTTAATACAGCGCTGATGCAACTTAAACACAGTATTTGGTACATTTACAAACTACCTATAGCTTGGGCTATACTTATTTTGTTTGCCTGTGGTGCAAATCCGGGTACGTTAGCTCAACTGCGTTTAGAAGATTTATTTGGCTACGATAAACCAATACATGCCTTATTGTTTGGTATGCAAGCCTGGCTTGGCATTCAAGCTTCGTTGCATAAAAGTAATGCATCACCCAAAAAAATTATTGTGCAATGGTGCATGGCAGCAGCCTTATATGGTGCATTAATTGAGTTGATGCAAAAGTTTATTTTTACAGGTCGCAGCTACGATTATTTTGATATGATGGCCAATACGCTTGGCTGTGTAATTGTTTATTTTATTGCGAAAAGAAAGTTTAGTTAACTTTGAAAAATAACTCAATGATACCTCTCAAACTCATAAAATTACTATTAAGTAGCGCGCTACTTTTTGGTTGCTTTGCGCCCACTTGGGCGCAAAGCTCCTTTTTACGCACCTATGGCACCATCGATGACGAACGACCTTACGGCATTATTGAAACCACCCAAGGTAATTTGTTATTTTATGGCTCATCAACAGGTAGCTCTTACACGGGTTTACTTAACCGTAAGGGAGATGTAATTTGGGAACGTATTTTTTCTGAAACAACAGAGGGGGATATGATTTATGATGCCTTTCAATTAAACGATACAGTGTTGGTGTTGGTTGGCGATGCAGGGTTTCAACTACAAGAAGCCAACCCTAGGGTTATCTTTATGCACACCAATGGCACCATTTTAAAAGATACCTTTTATGCATTAGCATCTTTTAGTGCTGGAGGAATGAAATTTTCTCTTAATAGACCCGATAAGGGTTATTTTGTTTCCACAGGAGCAGGGCTTACACCTGATAAACAGGCAACGCTTTATTTTCAAAAAACAGATTACCAAGGCAAGCGCCTTTACTACAAACAATTGGTGTTTCCTACGCAAGCTTATGGCCTTGGCTATACCTTATTTAAATACCACAACCAAGAAAAATATA
>CAZJHS010000020.1:32063-34904 GCA_964545895.1 uncultured Chitinophaga sp.
AACTTGGTGGTATACCCTAACCCAAGCAAAGGTGTGTTTAGCATTAATGGGTTAACAATGGGTGAGGCAAGTGCATATATTACTAACATGCAAGGAGAAATTGTGGTGGATAATCTTAAAATTGAAAATAAGCAGATAAATTGCAGCGCACTTAACAAGGGTATATATATTTTACATCTGTTACAGGATAATAATTATACACCTGTTAAACTGCTTATTTACTAAACCATGTTTGATATTATATCTACCGACATACAAAACTACTGCGACAACCACACGCAGCCCGAAAGCGAAGTTTTAAAAAACCTAACACGCCATACCTTTGCCAATGTATTGCAACCACGTATGCTTAGCGGCCATTTTCAGGGCCGGTTACTGAGTATGCTTAGTGGCATGATAAAGCCTAAGTATATTTTAGAAATTGGAACTTATACGGGTTACTCGGCTTTATGCTTGGCCGAAGGCTTACAAGAAGGAGGAAGATTAATTACTATTGATGTAAACCCCGAGCAAGAAGATACCATGCACCGTTTTATTGCCGAAGCTGGCATGCAACAAAAAATTCAGTTTATTGTTGGCGATGCCTACAACATTATAAAAACCTTGCCCCATAAATTTGATTTGGTATTTATTGATGCCGATAAACCCAACTACTTAAAATACTACGAGCAAGCCATGGAAGTACTTAACCCAGGTGGTTATATTATTGCCGATAATGTATTGTGGAGTGGCAAAGTAGTAGATGAAAAATCATTAGCTAAAGATAAAGACACCCAACTATTGGATGCTTTTAACAAACACTTGCATAACGACCCACGCTTAGAGCATATTTTACTACCCATACGTGATGGTTTGATGCTTGGGCGAAAAAAATAATACATCCTTAAACCTAAACATTAATATATAATTAATACATTCGCATAGCTGTTTTATGCGATTTATTACAAAATACCCCCAATTAATTTGCATTTTATACTGCTTATACTTTTTAAGCACAGAGGTAACTGCGGCTTGTCCGAACCTTACATTAAACTTTGCTAACATTAACCAAAGTGGCTGCGGGGTGCCACAATTAGTTACTTTTGATAACACATCAACTGGTACAAATGCAAATAATACCACTACTTATTTTTGGCGCATAAATGGTGTATTGGTTGATAGTACACTTAACACTGCACCACATTTTACGTATAGTTTTTTAGCTCCTGGCACCTATACCGTAAGGCTTATTGCTCGTACTACTGGCAATTGCCGCGATTCTATACAGCAAAACATAACTATTACCAGCGCTGCACCTGCAGTATATAACGGAGCTAGTGCTTTAAGTTTTAATCCCGTTTGGAACAATTGCATTTTAAACCCGTTACAATCGAACAGCTACACCATAAATATTGCTTCAAATGTTATCCTAAACAATTACACCATTATTTGGGGCGATGCAACAGCCAATGCCACAGGAGCTAGTTTGGCGGTAGGAAATAGTATTGCGCATACCTACACTGCACTCGGGCAATATCTTGTTAAAATTGTAACTCAAAACGGCTCTTGTTTCGATACGCTGAATGGTACTGTATACAACATGCGCCCTGTAAGTACATCAATTAAACCTTTACCAGCAGGCCAATTAGCGGGTTGTGCACCACATACAATTACGTTTCAAGATTCTACACAAAATGCGTTACCAGGAACAGTACTTACTTGGACATTTGGAGATGGTACTATAGTAATTAGAGATTGGACACAAGCAAACAAACCTATATCACACACCTATTTACCAGTAGGTAATGGAAGCTGCGTATATACAGTATCTTTAAGTGCATTTAATCCTAACTGTAATACTGGTCCAACTAATGCATCAACATACACTATCTCTCCTATCTTAATTTTTGATAAAGATGTTGCACAAATTAATCCTCCATCAAACCTATGCTTGCCTAGCTTAACATACACCTTTGGTAATAGTAGCCAAGATAATTGCATTACTGGGCAACGCTATTATTATTGGAGCTTTGGTGATGGCACAAACACGGGTTGGATAACATCGAAAGGACCACAAACACACACCTTTCCTAGTCTTGGTTCATACACCATTATGCTTATTGATAGTAATGGTTGCGGCACCGATACTACTTATACAACTGTAGTGATAAATACACCACCGCAGGTTGGATTTACACTTACACCCAAATATGGGTGTGCACCTTTTGCATTACAGCTTGGCGATACTTCGCTTGGTATTGGCAACTCGCGCGTATGGACATTAGTAGGTGCTACACCTAATAACTCAACAGCAGGTATTGTAAACCCAGTTTATACTTTACCTGGCACATATGTAGTAAAGCTTACCATAGGTAATCCTTGTGCTGCAAATGTTACTAAAACAGATACCATAAGGGTTTATGCTAAACCTGCCGTACAAATTGGCAATGCTGTTTCGGGATGTGTGCCACACACCTTGCAATTACAAAACAATACAGCAAACCAAAGTACAACTGCCAGTTACTATTGGGATTTTGGAAACGGACAAACATCAACCCAAAAAATACCACCACCAATAACCTATAATACAACAGGCTCATTTAACATTAAACTTGTAGTTACAGATACTTGTGGTAAAGATTCGCAACAAGTAACCATTGCTGTAAGTACTAAACCTACCGCTGCATTTAGTGCAACTACAGTATGTAAAACACAAGCTACTACTTTTACCAGCTCATCAAGCGTGGCAACGGGTGATGTGATTACAAATTATAAGTGGTATTACGGCAACGGAGATAGCACAGCAATTGGATCATCGCCTCAAAACTATACCTATGTTAATAGTGGTACTTTTAATGCTGT
>CAZJHS010000021.1:0-24416 GCA_964545895.1 uncultured Chitinophaga sp.
TATTTTTGCCCTGCAAATATAACAATGGTTAAGATAGGAAACATAGAGTTGGGCGAATTCCCGCTATTACTTGCCCCCATGGAGGATGTGAGTGATCCGCCTTTTAGGGCAGTGTGCAAAGAAAATGGCGCAGATTTAATGTACACAGAGTTTATAAGCAGCGAAGGCCTAATTCGTGATGCCATTAAAAGCAGGCAAAAGCTTGATATTTTTGATTACGAGCGCCCCATTGGTATACAAATATTTGGGGGTGATGAGGAATCGATGGAATTAGCAGCCAAAATTGTGGATGCAACTAACCCCGATTTGCTAGATATTAACTTCGGCTGCCCTGTAAAAAAAGTAGTGTGCAAAGGCGCTGGTGCCGGTATTTTAAAAGACTTGCCGCAAATGGTGCGCATTACCGAGCGTGTAGTAAAATCAACTAAATTACCTGTAACCGTAAAAACGCGTTTAGGTTGGGATGATAACAGCAAGAATATTGAAGAGGTGGCTGAGCGCTTGTTTGATGTGGGCATAAAAGCACTTACTATTCATGGTCGCACACGTGCACAATTATATAAAGGCGAGGCCGATTGGAGTTTAATTGCTAAAGTGAAAAATAATCCCCGCATACAAATTCCTATTTTTGGTAATGGCGATATTGATAACCCACAAAAGGCTTTAGATTACCGCAACAAATATGGTATTGATGGTATTATGATAGGCCGAGCTGCCATTGGTTATCCTTGGATTTTTAACGAAATAAAACACTTTTTTAACACAGGTGAGTTACTGGATACACCAACAATTGCCGAGCGTGTGGCTGTTTTGCGCAAGCATTTAGATTTTAGCATTAGGTGGAAAGGTCCTGTGGTTGGTGTGTTTGAAATGCGCCCGCATTACGGACAATATTTTAAAGGCATTGCAAATTTTAAAGAGTATCGTACCAAATTAGTAATGGCTCCAACCAGCGATGCCGTGCATCAAGTATTGGATGAAGTATTGATTAAATATGCCAGTTTAATGATGCTATAAAGCTTAAAAAGAAAAAAATATTAAATAATGAATACTGTATACAAAACTCTAAGTAACGTTTCTTTTTTAAAAAGAAACTATGCATACAAGTTTCTATTTGTAGCTTTTTTAGGTATACATGTTCCTTTAATTGGTTTACTATTATATGTGGTGAGCAGTCCAAAAGAATTGGGTATGTGGCAAACTGTTATTATAGTTTTAGTTTTTACTTTATTTGGATCGGCACTTACTTTATGGGTACTTAAAAAACTTTTAAAACCTGTAGATTTGGCAAAAAAGGCGTTGTTGAATTATGTTTCTACCAAAGAGATTCCAGAGTTACCAATTAATTATGAAGACGAGGTAGGATTATTGCTAGCTGGATTACAAACAGCTATTGAGAAACTTGATGCTGCAGAGAAAAATCAAGCGGATTTAATAGCCTTACTTTCTCACGATTTAAGGAGTCCGTTTGTAAATATAATTGGTTTGGCACAAGTGATTAAAATTGAACAAAATCAAGTTCAAATTGAAAGTATGTGCGATATGATGATTAATTCGTCAAAACAACAATTACAATTTATTGACGAAGTTTCGAAGTTATATAAAACCGAAAATTTACTGCTTAAAAAATCAAACGAAAACTTATATATCTTAATCGAACATGTTTTAAAACAACAAGCTTCAGTAATTAATCAAAAAGAGTTGAGGGTTGTATTTAATATCGATAAAGCTAAATTGGTGTCAATTGATTTATTATTAATTAAACAGGTAATAACAAATTTAATTGTTAATGCTATCAAGTTTTCTAATCAAGGTGGTGAAATCGTTTTTAAAGATTTTGAAGAGGTTAACCAATATAAATTAGAAATAACAGATTTTGGTATTGGTATGACTGATGAATTACAACAAGAGCTTTTTAAAGAAGTTGTTAGAAATGGCAGGATAGGGACATTTGGTGAAAAAAGTAGTGGTTTGGGCCTTTATTTATGTGCTAAAATTATGCGAAAACATAAAGGTTTAATTCAGGCTTTTAGCCCTGGTGTAGGGAAGGGCTCAACCTTCACTTTAACTTTTACTAAATAAAAAAGGTTGTCTTATTTAAAATAAGACAACCTTTTTTATTAATCGTTTTAATTGGTTACTCTACAATTACTCGTTTTGCTGCACGCGATTGTTCGCCTTGCAGTTCAAGTAGGTAAATTCCTTTTTGTAAGCCAGTAACATCAATTTGGAAATTGTTTGTTCCTGCATTAATTGTTATGGCATGTGTGTAAACTACTTGGCCAAGTAAGTTCACTAATTTTAAATCGGCTTGTTGTGCTTCAACACCATCAAGCTTAATGTTTAAAATTGTTTTAGCCGGAATCGGGTAAACAGTTACGTTCTTTTCACTCAATATTTCAGTAATACCCACTGCAGGCGATACCATCATTTTTTTGCTTGATGGTAAACTTAAACAACCCACACTGCTACGTGCTTGTACGGTTAATGTTCCACTATCAACCACATTAAAGCGCGCACTAATTGTTGCCGTGCCATTACCACTTAAAATAGTTCCGTTTAAAATACTCCAAGTATACGTGTTGCCAATAACTGCAGTTACGTTGTAACTATTTGCTTCGCCTCTTATTGGGCTGAAGTTTCCTGCAATAGCATCAACAGTTGGGCGCACCAACATGTTGTAAGTTTTAACGTTTGATGGTAACGAGCTGCATCCTGTTTTGGTAACAATATTGTGATAACTGCCCGAATCAACAAGTGTATAGGTAATGCTTGTTGCACCACTAATTGCATTTCCGTTTTTATACCATTGGTTTCCGCTGGTTGAGTTAGAGGTTAAAGTAACCGAACCTCCTGGGCAAAATGCCACACCCGGTATACTTGCCGTTACTAATGCAGGCAATGGTTTAACTGTAGCTGTTACATTTATGGTTGATGAAGATTCGCAAACACCATTTGAAAGTGCCACACTGTAAGTTGCTGTTTGTTTAGCATAAATTTGTTGCACATTTTGTGCAATTTTAACACCATCAGCATACCAGTTTATACTACCTGTGCTATCTGTACTTAGCAATACACTATCGCCTAAACAAATTTGTGTGGCCCCAGTTGCACGTATATTTGGGGTTGATGGTTTAGCACCAACGGTAATATAATTTGTAGATGTAATACTATCAGCACCACTTATGTTACTTGCTTTTAATTTTACAGTGTATGTACCCGTTGTGGTAAAAGTAAACGATGGATTTTGTTGGGTAGATGAATAATTGCTTGGTCCTGTTACTGTCCAAACCCAAGCAGTTGGTATGTTACTTGATTTATCAATAAAGGTAACAGGCACATTGATACAAGCTTGTGTTGGTCCGTTAAACGATGCAACTGGTTTAATTGGAGTTCCATCAACCACTACATTGTCAATATATAAGTTGTTGCCGTAGTTGTTGTAGCTTTCAAATTTTAAGGTAACACTAGGTTGGCCAGCAAATTGTGCTAACGAAATTGTTTTACATCCAGAGCCTGTTCCACCACCGCACCAGTTGCTTGCTGCAGTTGGACTAAATGTATTTTGTGAGCCTAATGTGTATCCTCCATCAGCATAGGTAGCAAAATTACCTGTGCCGTTTTCGCCATAACTAGCTAAACGTACCCAAGAGGTTCCGCAGTTTGTACTTGCCCAAACTACTAAACTATCGGTTTGTGATGAACCTCCGTAACGGGTGTAGGCGTGTTTAAATGTAACTGTAGGATTAGTATGTGTGCTTAAGTTTAAAGCAGGAGAAATTAATCCATCACGTTGCCCAGTTGTGCTGTAATCAAACAAAGGAATACCAGCAGCAGCAGTTCCAGGAGTTGTACCAGCAATGGTGTAAATACCCCAAGTAGTTCCACCCGAGCCTGCATCAGGATTTGATGTGCCCCATGATGAAAGTGTGGTTGAGTTGCTTTCAAATGTTTCAGTAAACGGAATGGTTAAACCACCAACGGTTACAAAATTAGTTTTATAAATAGAGTCGCTACCAAGGCTACCAGTTACTTTTAAAGCTACTGCATATTTACCTGCAGTTGGATAAGTAACTGTTGGGTTTGTTGCTGTTGATGTTGATGGATTTCCGCCCGGGAAATACCAAGTACGTTGCGATACGGCACCTGTTGAACCATCCGTAAATGTAATGCTTTGTCCAGGGCAAATAATTGTTTTTGAAGCAGTAAATTGTACTAATGTTTTTTCGGTGCCATTGCTAATTAATAAACTAAATGGTTGAGAGCTTCCTGATAAAGTTCCTTTGTGTGTAATGCTTAATGTGTAGTTGCCTGCTTGTGGTGTAGCTAAGTAAATCATCTCTACATTGTCTCTGGTATTATCGCCAGTTGTAGCTGCATTAGCAGGGTTTGCAGGGTCTAATATATAAGGATTAAACACGGTGTTATCGCTGTTGCGTGTTAGTCTAATATCTAAATCGTTTACCAACATTTTGGTGGTATTATCCAACTCGTTACTAGTAACTGGAGTACCTGATTTATCGGTCCAGCAAATAGTAACTTTTAATGGTTTACCAGCATCAGCACTAAATTGTAAGCTTTGAGGTACACCGTTGTTTAATATGCGCTCATCCAATTTGTTCATGTTCGAGTCGTTAATAAAGTTAACGCACGAAGCTGTATTTAAAAGTCCCCAACCAAATTTGTAATCTGGTCCTGGAGTTGTTCCTGCTTCATCAGCAGTGTGTATTGCTAAACCTTTTAACGAGGCCGAACGCATGTATTTACCTTTACGGGCATTGTAATGTTGTTGTACTAAAAGTAACGAACCACTAGCTGCTGGAGTTGCCATTGAAGTTCCATTGTAGGTATCGTATGCTGTTGTACCAGTACTTATTGAAGAGTAAATAGAAACACCTGGACTAACTACATCTGGTTTAATACGACCATCATCTGTAGGGCCCCAACCACTAAAACTACTCATCACTACATCACTCGCTTGAGTCCAACCGTTACCAGTGTTACCACCAATTTTATTTACCGCTCCAACTGTTAAAACATTTTTAGCAGTTGCGTTAGTAGCAATACAATCGTAACCTAAAGTTCCACCATCTTTTGCTGGTGGTGTACCAGAGCCCGTGCTACCGTTTGAGTATGTCCATGACGAACCCGAAAGGTTATCTCCTCTATCATTTCCAGCTGCTTTACAGATTAAATAATTAGGATAGTTTACGGCAATATCATCCCAACTTTGCGCACCGTAATCATAGTAACCAAATTTATAATCTTCGGTATTGCTAATGCTCGGGTCGCCATACCATTGGTAAGCCGATCCATTGTAATACCAACCGCAAATACTTCCGTAAGAGTGATTAGAAATAAGCATACCTGCTGCGGCAGCAGTAGCCATTTCTGTTTCATCATTGGTCCAATCGTGTGCTTTTAAAGTAGCTTGATACGACATGCCTTTGGCATTTGCATCAACACCCGAAGCAATCATTGTTCCTGCTACGTGTGTAGCGTGGTCGCTTAATGTTGATGCGCCATCGGTTTGAGTTACACGTCCGCCAAACTCTTGGTGCGAAGTTAATACGGCACCACCATCCCAAATACCCAAACGGTTTGTCATACCAGCTCCTGTTAAGCTTACCCCAACAGTACCTCCAGGCCAAACTTTATTGGTTGATAAAGTACGCCCAGCGCCAATGTTGTAAGTAGTATTGTATACAATATGGCCGCTTGGTGTAACGTAAACAGCTTCTTTAATAATGCCGTTTGGACCTACGGTGCGGGCTTCTAAATTTCTCTCAGCAAGCACCTTGCTCAGTTCAATTTGCTTTTGTACCTGACGTTCGTAAAGCCTATCGGCTAAAGGTTTTTCGTTAAGCACACTTGGTGTTAATGTTTGAGCAATTGCACCTAATGAGCAAGCTGCCAAAACAATATTTAGTATGTGTTTTTTCATAAAAATAAATTACTAAAATTTAGTGGGAGGTTTGTGTTGAAATGAATTTTTGAGCCGGTAGTTTTTGACTTACTTGCATATTAATGTTATACCATGCTTTTTGGTAATACACTTTGCCTTGCACGTTTAAACTTATGGTATTTCCGGCTTTTGGGCCTGCACATGTTACTTCAACCAAAGGCTTAAAACGCACTACCGATTTAAATGCTTTTTGGCCATCCATAAAAATAAGATCAATTCCTTTGTGCCTAAACGTAGTGTCTTTTAACATTACTTCTGTAAGGTTATTTAGCTGTATAATTTTATTGTTGGTAGATACAGTGGCTAAGTTTACTTTGCCATTAACCCACTCAATGTTTACTTTTTTAATTTTAAACGCTACGTTTTGCTTGTTATGATTTTGAATTTTTACACTATTAGCTGTTTGGTGCACAAACGACATCAACCCAAAGGCTAAAAGCGTAATTAGTAGGAGTTTGTTTTTTAAAATGCTCATGCTCAAATGTAATTAAATCTATAATATTTTGTGTGCAATTTCCTTACATCGCAAAATAGGTATTAATTTGCATACTAATAATTAAAAATACATTGAAGCAACACATACCAAATGCCATTACTTCACTTAATTTGATGTTTGGCTGTTTATCTATTTTAAGTGCTATACACGGAGATTTAACCATGGCTTCGGCTTACATTGGCCTATCGGCTGTTATGGATTTTTTTGATGGCTTTGTAGCTCGCCTATTAAAAGTAAGTGGCGAATTGGGCAAGCAACTCGATTCGTTAGCCGATGTGGTGAGTTTTGGTGTAGCACCTGGATTTATTTTTTACAGCATTGCGGGTACTTGTTTTGGTCCCGATTTTTGCATCAACCAATACACCTTTTTATTGATTCCAATTTTTTCGGCAATTCGTTTAGCTAAGTTTAATATTGATACCCGCCAAAGCGATAGTTTTATTGGAGTGCCAACTCCGGCCAATGCCATGTTTATTGCCAGTTTGCCACTAATACTTACACATGATACTTATGGTTTAACAGGCCTAATACAACATCAATGGTTTTTAATATTTTTCCCGTTATTATCTGCTTACATGCTTGTGGCCGAGTTGCCTTTGTTGGCTTTAAAGTTTAAAAACTTTGCTTTTAAAGGAAACGAGTTTAGGTTTATTTTAATTATTGGCTGCGTATTAAGTGTATTGATATTAGGTTACGCAGGTATTGCATTTAGCATTGTTTTGTACATTTTACTTTCGGTTATACATAATATGGTTGCTAAAAATAAAGCACAATAAAACTTGTGTAACATTATTATTAATTGATGTTGCCATATTAAACATATTGCTATATTAGCTTGTCGTATTTAAAACCCGACAAGCTATTTTTTTACCATGAAATCAACACTAGCACTTATTTTTTTGTTTGCATTTACTGCACACGCACAAAACATAAACTATGTTAAAGGTGTAATTAATACCTTATGCAGCGATGAATTGTATGGCCGAGGTTATGTGCAAGGTGGTGATAAAAAAGCGGCCAATTTTATTGTTGATGAACTAAAAGCATCAAAGCTAAAAGCTTTTGGTGGCAGCTATTTTCAGGAGTTTGGATTTCCGGTGGTGGCCTTTGGTGGCGATATTATTTTGGAGGTAGATAAGCATCATTTATTACCTGGCAAACACTTTTTAGTATCACCAGGTTGTGGCGCAATTAATGGTTGGTTTAATATGGTTTGGGTTGATAGTGCCATGATAGATGATGACCAACGTTATCAAAACTTACTTAAACAAAATTTACGCAACAGCTTTGTTGTAATTACACATTTAAAAAAGCAAAAAGTATTGCATGCTGATAGGGTAGAGGCTTTGCTTAACAATAAATTAAATGCCAAAGGAATTATACATGCTGCTGAAGCAAAGTTAACATGGAGCGTAGCTACTAGTTATGATAAGTTTCCGCAATTGTATGTGTTAGATGGTTGGCTTAAGCCCTATCAAACTTCGTTTAAATTGCTGGTTGAAACCGAACAAAAAAATCATCAAACCCAAAATGTATTGGGTTATATTGAGGGTACAACTTACAAAGATTCGTTTGTGGTTTACACTGCACATTATGATCATTTAGGAATGATGGGGCGTGATGCTATTTTCCCTGGAGCCAACGATAATGCCAGCGGTGTGGCTATGTTACTTGATTTGGTAAAATATTACAGCCAAAATAAACCGAAGTATAATGTAGCGTTCATATTTTTTGCAGGCGAAGAAGTTGGCTTGTTTGGCTCTTATTACTACACGCAAAATCCGGTTTTTCCGCTTAAGCAAATTGCCTTGTTACTAAACTTAGATTTAATGGGCACGGGCGATAAAGGTCTTACTGCCGTTAATGCAACGGAGTTTAAGGCCGAGTTTGAAATGCTACAATTGGTAAATATGGATGGCGATTATTTGCCAACTATTGCTGCACGTGGTAAGGCTCAAAATAGCGATCATTATTATTTTACGGAGCAAGGTGTAAAATCATTCTTTTTTTACTTGATGGGTGATTACCACTATTACCACGATGTGGATGATAGGGCCGAGGCCTTGCCTCTGAGTAAATACAACGAAGCATTTAAACTTATTACCCAGTTTGTAAAAGAGTATCAAACTGTACATTAAAGCTACTTATTAACGCTTTTGCTGATGTATATCTTGTTGTTTTGCTGAGCTAAAAGGGCTAAAATTACATCATTAAAATTCAACTATGTCAGTTTTTGGATCACTCGTTACCTGGTACCTAAAAAAGCGGATTCCGTTTATAGAATTTATGATGGAAAATCCGGCCGAAACGCAGTGGCAAGTTTTTCAAAAACTCATCAATCAGGCTAGATATACCGAGTGGGGTAACCAATATCAATACAGGAGTATTACCACCATTAAGGAGTTTAAAGAGCGTGTGCCAATTGGGAATTACGAAACCCACAAGCCTTACATAGAACGCATGATGAAAGGCGAACAAAATTTACTTTGGCCAACTGATGTAACATGGTTTGCAAAATCAAGTGGAACTACATCGGCTAAAAGTAAGTTTATACCTGTAACTTTTGATTCGCTAGAAGAATGCCATTTTCAGGGTGGAAAAGATGCTTTGATGTTTTACCAATTGCAACGTCAAGAAAGTAAAATATTTGACGGCAAAGGGTTGATTATGGGAGGCAGTCATCAAATTAACAAGTTTCACGAAGGAGAGAGTTATTATGGCGATTTAAGTGCGGTGATGATGCAAAATATGCCATTTTGGGCGCAGTATTTTCGTACTCCCGATTTGAGTATTGCCATAATGGATAATTGGGATGAAAAGGTAGAAAAGATGGCCTTAGCCACCATGCAAGATGATGTAACAAGCATAAGCGGTGTGCCTACTTGGTCGCTAGTGCTTATTGATAAAATATTTGAACTTACGGGTAAGAAAAACTTAACAGAAATTTGGCCAAACCTTGAGTTGTATGTGCACGGTGGAGTAAGCTTTGTTCCTTACGAAAATCGATTTAAATCGTTGATTAAATCGGCTAATATGAATTACCAAGAAACCTACAATGCCAGTGAAGGATTTTTGGGAATACAAGATGAATTAGGCCGAAACGATATGTTGTTGATGCTTGATTATGGTATTTTTTATGAGTTTATGCCCATGAGCGAATATGGCAAAGAGCATCCAAAAACGTATACCATTGATGAGGTAGTACCTAACGAAAATTATGCCTTGGTTATTAGCACCAATGCCGGTTTGTGGCGTTACATTATTGGCGATACTATTAAGTTTACTAGCTTAAAACCTCATAGGTTTAAAATAACTGGTCGTACTAAACATTTTATTAATGCATTTGGCGAAGAGTTGGTGATTGAAAATGCTGATTTTGCCATTGCCGAAACTTGCCGTAAACTTAACTTAAAGGTTATAGACTACACGGCTGCACCTGTGTATTTCGAAGCGGAAACAATTGGCACCCACGAGTGGTTGGTTGAGTTTGAACATCAACCAGAAAATATAAATGAATTTACCCATTGGCTTGATGTTTTTTTAAAAGAATCTAATAGTGATTACGAAGCTAAACGTTATAAAAATATGGCCATGGTTATGCCACAAGTAAAGGCAGTTGGCAGGGGTACTTTCCATAATTGGATGAAACAAAATGGTAAATTAGGTGGCCAACATAAAGTGCCAAGGCTAGCCAACAACAGAGAATACATTGACGAAATACATAAATATCAACCAACGCAATCATCTATAGTATGAGACTTATAAAATATATTACTTTAATTACACTAACAGCGCTTATTGCAACCCCATTATTGGCCCAGAAATTAATTGAAAAGGGCGATGTTTTTTATAACGATTTTCAATACAAAGAAGCGATAAAAGAATATGAAGCGGCTTTGGTAAAAGAACGTAATTTTAAAAACGAGGCACACCTTTTAACCAATTTAGCTTACAGTTACATGTATACTTTTCAGTATGCTAAAGCCGAGCAAACTTTTTTGCAATTGGTAAAAATTGGCGACAAGAAACCTGCACCCGAAGTGTATTTAGATTACGGTAATATTTTAAAAATATTGGGTAACTACGAAAAGGCTAAAGAGCAATTTACTTATTTCGCCACCTTGGTACAAAAAGATGATTATGCTCGATTTTTAGACCGCTCGTTAAATTGGGCTATAAAAAGCAAAGAGATTACCAGACTAAATACACTTGTGGTTCCAACCAATTTAAATGTGAGTGGCCAAAGTTTGGGTTATTGTTTTTTTGATGAAGGTTTGATTTATGCGCAAGCTAAAGACACCAACTTTAATGAGTTTACTACTTTGTTTGATTTGCGTTATGCCAAGCGTATTGATTCGGTAACATTTGTTCCGCAAAACGAATACGTGGGCGATATTATGTTTCCTTACAACGAAGGTTCGCCAAGCATAAGTGCCGATGGACAGACACTTTATTTTACGGCAACTTCTGCTCGCATTAAAGATGGTCATGTTAAATCGGGTAATGGGCAAGTAAGTACCGAAGGTGTAAGTAACTTGAGAATATATTCAGCACAACTTGAAAACGGTGCATTTACACACGTAACAGAGATGCCATTTAATAACAAGGATTACAATTTTATTCAACCATTTATATCAGCTGATGGTAATACATTATACTTTGTAAGTGATATGCCAGGTGGTTACGGTGGCTTAGATATTTATAAGTGCAACAAGTTGGCCGAAGGTAAATGGAGCTCGCCAATTAATTTAGGCGATAAAGTAAATACTAGCGAACAAGAGTGTTATCCATACTTAATTAATAACGATTTTTATTTTGCATCAAAAGGTCATGTGGGTTTTGGTGGGTACGATATTTTTAAAACTACCATTGGTTTAAATGCCACTATTGGCAATGCTCAAAATATGGGCAAACCTTATAACTCTAGCAAAGATGATATGGCTTATGTTTTAGCTAAAGATGGTATTTCGGGTTATTTTTCATCAAACAGAGATAATGATAACGGCTTTGATAAGGTGTATTATTTTAACGATAACTATACACCAATTACCAAACCTGTTGATGTAGTTGCTACCATAAAAAGTACGGTTAAGGATACAACGGTGCAAGCCAATGCAGCCACAATTGCTAAGGTGAAAAACGCAGTAGCTGTTGCCAAAAAATCATCGCCAAAACCTGCTCCAAAACCAGCAACTAATATGCCTACCAACACAAAGGTGGTAGTTGCAAAAGCAGTTACAGAAACTGCTGAAATTGGTGCAACTAAAACTATTTATTTTGAGTTTAACAGCAGTGCATTACAACAAGATTTAACAGCTATAAACGCCATAATTGCTGCATGGAAATTAAACACACAATTGCAAATAGAGGTGGTAGCCTATACCGATTGCAGAGGTACTGCAGCATATAATCAGAAGTTGGCCAATAGGCGTGCACAAAGTGTAGTTAATTACATGGTTAGACAGGGTGTAAATCAAAAGCAAATAATAGCTATTGGTATTGGCGAAAACCAAGCCTTAGAGAATTGCGAAACGTGTACATTATGTAACGAAGCCCAACACGCTGCAAACCGTAAAGTAGAAGTTAAAGTGCACCAATAGGTGCATTATTTTGTACGTTCAATAACATACTCAACCAGCTGTTTTAGGTTGGTTTTGTATGGTGAATCGCTTACGTTTTCTAAAATTTGTAACGCATCGTTTTTGTATTGCTCCATAGCTTTGCGGGTGTAATTAATACCATCGTGTTTATTTACGTAGTTAATTACTTCGGCAATACGTTTTTTATCGGTGTTATGATTTTTGATCGAGTTAATAATGTACGCTCTGGTAGCGCTATCAGCATTATTAATCGTATAAATAATAGGAAGGGTAAGTTTCTTTTCTTTTAAGTCAATGCCTGTTGGTTTTCCAATATCAGTATCGCCATAATCCAAAAGGTCGTCTTTCATCTGAAAAGCAATGCCAATTTTTTCGCCAAACAAACGCATTTGTTCAATTTGCTCGGCATTAGCACCAGCACTTGCAGCACCAATGGCACAACAGCTGGCAATAAGCGAGGCTGTTTTTTTACGAATAATATCGTAATAAATTTCTTCGCTAAGATTAAGGTTACGTGTTTTTTCTATCTGTAAAAGTTCGCCTTCACTCATGGCTTCAACCGATTCACTTACGATTTCAAGCAAATGAAAGTCCTTGTTTTTTACAGAAAGCAACAAGCCTTTACTCAGCAAATAATCGCCTACCAAAACGGCTATTTTGTTTTTCCAAAGTGCATTAACACTAAAAAAGCCTCTGCGTTCATCGCTATCATCTACCACATCATCATGCACTAAAGTTGCCGTATGTAATAGTTCTACTAAACTTGCCGCACGGTATGTACTGTCGTTTATTGGTGCAAATAATTTTGCCGATAAAAAAACAAACATGGGTCTTACTTGCTTTCCTTTACGCTTAACAATGTAAGTCATAATGGTATCAAGCAAGGGCACATTACTTTTCATGGCAGCTCTAAATTTGGTTTCAAACAAATCTAGCTCTTGCGTAATGGGCTGTTTTATGTGGTCTAACGTACTCAAAATGTTCAGCAAAATAAGGTAAAAAACAGTTCAAAAAGTGCTTTTGTATTGAATTAACCAAAGCAGCTTTTAAATCCTTTGTTTTCAGGGCTTTTTAAACAAAGTTGTGCAATTTTAAAATGTTTGCGTGTATTTTTACCCTTACGATATGAATATGCATTTGGCAAAAAAAAATGTTTTAACAGTACTTGTTTGGCTTACACTAAGCACAGCTTTATATGCTGATGCGTATTTGTACGATGAATCTCGTTGGTTGTCTAACAACCAAGTTAATCAAATAACAAAAGATAGAACGGGCTTACTTTGGATTGCAACCAATAGTGGTTTAAATTCTTTTGATGGATATGCATTTAAAGAGGCAGCTTTTTTTAAAAAGAAAGTAATTAATACCTTTTGCTACGATTCAACAACTCATGCATTGTGGGTAGGTACAGATGATGGATTATTTAAGTATGACCTTAAAACCCAAGAAGTAAAAGCCTATACAAACTCACCCCAAAGTGTACAGCGCATTTATATGTACAAGGTTAAATTTATTGTGCAATTTTTAAAAGGAGATATCGTAGAAGTTGCCTTTAATGGTGTTATGCGTAAGCTGTTTAATTTACAATCAATTGGTGTTTCGCGCAAGAATTTTAGAAACCTTGGTTGTATAGATTTAGCTGGAAATTTGTATTTGGCGGTGCATGATTATCCGCATTTATTAACGGTAAATGTAAATACAGGTAAGCACACTATTCTTACCAAAGTTTTGGCAAAAGATGTTTGGGATGTATCGCTTATTGATGGTAACTGCGTGTTGGCTTGTATGCGCAAAGGATTGCAGCAGTTAAGTCAAGGTAAGGCCGATATATTGCTGAAAAATAGCATACAGCAAGAGCATAAATTTTCGATGATTTATAAATTTAAACACGAGTATTATGCGCTTATTAGAGGCTTTTATGGCATATATCAATTTAATACTAAAAGTGGTAAATGGGGGTTGTTAGAGAGTGATAATGATGTGTCGTTCAGGTCGAAAAATGTAAGCACTGTTTTTCGTGATGCACATGATGTTTTGTGGGTTGGAACCAACAAAGGATTAATTAAAATGACGCTTGGTCATCCGCGAAGTTTTAAAACTTTATTTGACGGCTATTTACCTTTTGTAAGTACGCGACAAATAATTGAAAAAAATAAAGACGAGTTATTTGTTGCCACTATTAATGGAATTTATCAATATCATTTGCCAACATTAAAAGCCAAGCTAATCGACTCAACGGGGTTTGATACTATTTTTCCTATATATACGCGTTCACTTTACTACAGCAATAACTATTTATACGCAGGAACAGAAACTCAAGAAAACTATATTTATCGTGTAAATTTAGCAGCAGATAAATGTGAGGGTGGTTTTTATAAAACTTGGCCAAGTAATACTAAAGTATCATCAGTATTTAGCATTTATAAAGGCATAAGTAGTAATTTATGGTTGGCAACAGATAAGGGTTTAGCTACATATAATGCATCAAAAAGTAGGGTTGATTTATTGTTGTCTAACCGTTTTAATATGCGCGAAACGCGCTTGTTCTATATTGCAAAATCTTCAACTGCGGGTAAGTTTTGGGTTGCGGGTAGGGCTAATTTATTTTTGGTTGATGAAAAAAATGGAATAGAAAAAACATTTACTCCAAACTCCAAACAATTTAAACTAATTGATGATGATTATATATTTGTTGGTGAAGATCCAAAGGGGAAACTATGGGTAACTACCAAAAAATCGGGGATATTTATATTAGATTTTGTTAATCAAACAACTGAAGTTTTAACAAATGTTCAAGGCTTATCTGCCAATGAAGTTTATGGTGTACTATGGCAAGATGATAACATAGGCTGGATTAGCACGGTTAATGGACTATGCCGTTACGATACTAGAACTAAAACATTTAATAACTATTTTTTAGAAGACGGAATTAGTGACAATGAGTTTAATCAAAATTCGCTTTTTAAAGCAGCGGATGGTACCATGTATTTTGGTGGTATAAATGGAGTAAACTATTTTAATCCTAAGCAGGTTTTACCCATTACAGATAGGGTAACAATATTTAGTGCATCAGCAGTAAAATGGAATGAAAGTGATCAAGCTTTTATAGAAGTAAACACAGATGGACAAATTACGATGAACCCTCAAGATCACTTGCTATCATTAACCTTTGGTTTAAGTGATTATAGCAATACTCAGGGTTGTACTTTTTTTTATAAAATAGAAGGATTATACAACAATTGGGTTTCGTTAGGCAACCAAAATATGTTGAGATTAAATAGTTTGCCTGCAGGTAATTATCACATTGAAATTATGGGATACAATAAACGCGGTATCAGATCAACCAATATTTTGTCTTATAATCTCGAAATTATTCAGGTGTTTTATAAAACATGGTGGTTTTATGTGATGGTTGCTCTATTTGTAGTAGTTTTAGTATACGGATATTTTAAATGGCGTTTACAAAACATCAACCAAAAACTAAAACTGCGTACGCAAATTGCTAGCAATTTACACGATGAGGTAGGGAGTTTACTAACGAGTATTATTATATCAACAGATAGTGCACGTTATGCCTCCAATACTGCTGATGAGAAAGATGTAAAACTCGAAAAAATATCATCGCTTAGTAGGGTAGCCACAAGTACAATGAGTGATGTTTTATGGAGCATTGATGCACGAAATGATTATGCCGGAAACCTTACTGATAGAATGCGTGAACATGCGGAAGCTATGCTTATGCCACTTGGTATTGAGGTGGAGTTTGACCTTTCAGCAGCACAACAAAACCAAAATATTGCTCCTGAAATAAGACAGCAATTGTATTTAGTTTTTAAAGAAGCTATTAACAATATTGTTAAACATGCCGAGGCTACCTTGGTACAAGTGTACTATATGCAGCAAGGTAAAAAGTTTAGGTTGCGTATTGAAAACAACAACGATAGTAAGGTTGATCCAATCCATTCAACAGGGCAAGGTTTAAAAAATATGCACATGCGCGCAGCTAAAATTAATGCCAGGTGCGCGGTTTATAGATTAAACAGTAAGTTTGTAATAGAGGTTGGTAATGATTAATAATTACATCATTATGTAGCTTGTATATTGGGGGGTAACGCTAAAATTTGTCAATTAATGGTAGAGATGGAAACAATTTCCTTAGCAATAGTAGAAGATATTGCAGATATACGTGAAGGCTTGCAAGATTATTTTGCAAAACAAAGTTGCATTGCATCGGTTGATTCATTTGGCAATATGGAAGATATATTGGAGCGTATTAAATTAGGCTATACACCTGATGTAATTTTAAGTGATATAGGGTTGCCGGGTATTAATGGTATTGATGGCATTAAACTCATTTCGGAACTTACTGCAGAAACAGATGTAATTATGCTTACTGTTTTTATGGATAGCGAAAAAATATTTAATGCGTTGTGTGCCGGTGCAACAGGTTACTTGTTAAAGGGTACACCCATGCCCGAAATTTTAAAAGCTATTTTAGAAATACATGGTGGTGGAAGTTACATGTCGCCTTCAATAGCCCGTAAAGTGGTTGAGCATTTTAAAACACCTACCAAACGTATCAATAGTGATTTAACCCAAAAAGAACAAGATGTAATAAATTGTTTGTTGGATGGGTTAAGCTATAAACTTATTGCCGATAGGTTAAATATATCAATAGACACCGTTCGATTTAGAATAAAGTGTATTTATAAAAAGCTACATGTAAATAGTAAAGCCGAAATTTTATCAAAGGCTTTAAAAGGTGAAATTTAGTAGTTAATTTTAAGTGTTTTTTGCAATTCAGGCGCCTAGTTTACACACGTTTATGTAGTTGAATTTGATGGCTTAGAGGGATAGGTTTGAGGTTGAATTTTAATCTAAAATTTAACTATCAAATCATGAATATATTTTACCAAAAAATCCGCAGGGAATTGCTGTTCAAAATGCTTCCAGTAGCTATTTTGCTGGTTACATTTTCTGCAACAAGTTTTGCCCAATTATCCAATGTACCCGTTACGGGATTTAACTCCGATCAGGTAGCCGAAGGAACAGGAGTTCCAACCGCCTCATCTACATCAGCCACTGATGGTGGTGTTGATAATGGTGGTTATGTTTTTATTGATGGTACTTATCAGTACAATGCATCTTGTGCATTACCAGGGGCTAATTTTTTACCAGCAAATCGTTTGGTATCAAGTACAGCCGCAGCAGGTTTAGTGTACACTTTACAACCATATAATGGTGCAAATGCACTACGTGTTCCAGCAACAGGTATTACAGCAGGCAGTGGTAAGTTGTTTTTTGCCACACCTACTTCGGCAGCTACTGTTTATTTATTAAGTGTATCGGGTGGAGGTGCAATTGCATCAGGAATTAATGTTACCATCAGATTTACAGATTCTACTTCACAAGTTTTTACCAATCAATCAACCCAAGATTGGTGTAATACCACATCAGGTGCTAATTACACTAAAATTACTACTACACAGTACAACCGTATACAAGCACCAACAACTACCGGTTGCGGTAACTTTGCTACTTGCCAATACATGGCCGAGTTTGCTTTTACTATTGATCCGGCAAATTATACCAAACAAATTGCCTATGTAATGGTTGATAAAACCACCTCAACAAATGTAATGAACGTGTATGGTGTTGGTATTAAAGCACCTTGTGCGGTGCCAGTTGCACAACCTACTTCTTTTGTTTCGGGCACTTCAACTACAAGTTCTGTTTCGGGTTCATTTACAGATGCTACCACAGTGCCTTCTGGATACTTAATAGTTAGATATCCGCAAGGTTCAACTACAATAACAGCACCAGCTAATGCAGTTACTTATACTGTAGGTCAGGTTTTAGGAGCAGGTGTTGTAGTAGGTGCTTCAAGCGCTACCACATTCTCATCAACAGGTTTGTTTGGTGGTACTTCATACGATTTTTATATTTATGCTTATAATACTAGTGCAACATGTGGTGGCCCAATTTATTTAACTAGTTCGCCACTTACAGGTACATTAACTACTAACAGTTGTGGTGGTTCTATTTCAGGAACAATAGCAGTTGGTCCTACGGGTACTTATAGCAATATTACAAACGCATTGGTAGCTATAAATGCAAGTGGTTTGGCTAATAATACCATTTTAGAGTTGCAATCAGGATATGATGCAACAACCGAAACTTATCCAATTACTTTTCCTGCTAATCCATGTATTTCAGCATTAAAAACTTTAACTATTCGCCCTGCAAGTGGTGTAAGTACAGCACTAAGTATATCAAGTAGTAACACAACGGCAACTATTGATTTTAATGGTGCTTCATACATTACTTTTGATGGTAGAGCAGGTGGCGTAGGAACAGCTAAAATGATTTCTATTGTAAATACTTCGGCAACGGGTGTAGCTGTTAGATATATTAATGATGCATCATACAATAACCTTAAATATTGCGATGTACAAGGACAAAATACTTCTGCTACATCAAGTGCATTATCAGGAGTTATTTATTTTAGTTCGGCTCATGCCACTTTATTAAATGGTAACGATAACAATACTATTAGCTATTGCGATATTCATGCAACAGCAGGAGGTAATCCTGCAATTGGTGTTTGCTCGTTTGGTAATGCTGTAAGTGCACCAACACTTGCTTGGAACGAAAACAACACCATTGATCATTGTAATATTTATGATTTTTTTAGCGCAACATTAGCATCTACTGCTGTAAAACTAGATGGAGGTAGCCATGCGTTTACAATCAGTAACAATCATATTTATCAAACAGTAGCACGTACATATACAACAGCAAATCAACATCGTGCATTTTGGCTTACGCCAACTGCAACAGGTGCTTGTGGTTATCAAATAATTGGTAACTTTATTGGTGGAGCCGATTCAACCGGTACTGGTGTTTGGAGTTTAGGCGGAACAGTAGCAACCAATTTTTGGGGTATGGATATAAACCATACTGGAACAATTCCTACGTCTGTTCAAGGTAATACCATTGCAGGGATTTCATTATCATCATCAACCACTACCGCTAATGATTTATTTAGAGGAATAAGTACAGGTAGTACTGGTCATGTTTATATTGGTAATTTAACAGGTAATACTATTGGTTCGCCTACAGTAAATGGTGCAATTACCTTGGTAACATCAGGTACTGGTTCAACCTCTTATGGTATAAAATGTGCTAGCACAAGTGCATCAACCGATACAGTTAGAATTCAAAATAATTTTGTTGGTGGTATTCAAGTTTCATCATCAACAGCTACAAATGGTACTAACATACATGGTATTGGTGTTACTACAGCTTCTTATGTTTATATTGAAAATAATATAGTAGGTAGCTTAAATAATGCAAATGGTATTTTTGCTTCGAATAATGCAACAAGTGTACAATCAGTACATGGTATTAGTGTGGCTTCAGGTACATACTCAACTGTAATAAATAATACCATTGCTAACTTAACCAACAATTATTCGGGTACATCAACTGGTTATACACGTGGTATTTATTTAACAGTATCAACTACCAGTGTTGTAACAGGAAATATTGTTAAAAATATTGCTTCAAAATCAGCTTACACAGGTACAGGTACATTGGCTGCATTAACAGGTATTCAAGTAAGTTCGTCAAACCCATCAACCATTGTTGGTAATACCATCGACTCTTTAGTATTATCAAATACCACTTCAACTGCAGCAAGTATTATTGAAGGTATTTATGTAGGTTTAAATGGAGCAACACCAACCAATATCATTGCAAAAAATAAAATTGCTCACTTTAGTGTTTCAAGTCCTACTAACACCAATGCCATTTTAAGTGGAATAAATGTTACTGGTGGTTCAAATATTATAGCCAATAATATGGTGCAGCTTGGCCTTGAAGCTGATGGAAATAATTTAATAGGAGCGATGAATATTCGTGGTATATATTTAAATACTACCACAGCTACAAATGTGTATCATAACACCGTTTATATTGGTGGAGCGAACGTGGCCACTACCGCAAAAAATACTTTTGCATTTTGGCGTGCTGTTACTTCTGGTACGCATGATGTACGAAATAATATTTTTGTAAATCAACGTTCAAATGCAACAACAGGTGGTAAACATTACCAAATGTTTTTAAATACAACTACGGGTTTATCTCTATCAAACAATGTTTACTATGGTATTGGCACCGGAAGTGTTATGGGTACCATTAACAATGGAACAAGTGATGTAAGTGTATTTTCGGCAGGATGGTTAACTACCGATACGGCAAGTGCTGCAGGTAATCCAAATTTCATAAATCCAAACGGTGGAAATGCCCTAAGTTTATCTCCATTAGATTTGCATATTAACCCAACGATATCAACTTTAATTGAAGGCTCGGGTAAATTAGTTGCAATTGCAGATGATGTAGATAGTGATAACAGAAGTACAAACACACCAGTAGATATTGGTGCTGATGCAGGTAACTTTGTGCCAATGGGAATGTCAATTGATTCAACCATAGTAACGCAAGTAACGGCAGGTTCGCCAATTGGCGCATTAAATCAAGCGGTAATTGCTATAAAAATTTATGCAAAAGGAAGTGTAAGTCCGCTTACATTAACTGCATTAAAATTAAACACTGCAGGTAGTACCAATGCCGGTACCGATATTCAAAATGCTAAAATATATTACACTGGTCCTAGTACTACTTTTGCTACCACAGCACCTTATGGTTCAACGGTAGCTTCGCCAAGTGGTACGTTTTATGCCAACGGTACGCAAGTGCTAACAGCGGGCTTAAATTGTTTTTGGGTTGCTTACGATGTAAAATCTACAGCTACTGCAACTAATTTTATTGATGCTAGATTGGATAGTGTTGGTTTAACAGGTAATGCACCAGCTAACTTATTAAATGGAGATCCTGCTGGATCACGTAAGTTATCAGCACCATTATCAGGTAACTATTTTGTAGGTGCAGCCCAAACTTATTTAACCATTACCGATGCTTTAAATGATTTAAAACTTTTGGGTGTAAGTGGTGCGGTTACATTTGAGTTAACAGATGCTACATATTCAACAAACGAAACATTTCCAATTGTACTAAACGATGTTGTTGGTACTACATCAATTAACACTGTTACTATCCGACCAGCTTCGGGTATTACATCAACCATTACTGCAAATATTGCTAATTCATTAGTACGCTTAGATGGTGCAAAATATATTACGCTTGATGGGCGTAGTGCTGGTGTTGGTAGTACATCTAGTTTAGTTATTACTAATGATAATACTGCAGGTTCGGCTATCACGTTTATTAATGATGCCTCGTTAAATACGTTACGTTATGTAACACTAAAAGGTTCATCAACCAATACTGTAATAGGTGTAGTAAACTTTGCTACAGGTGTTGTTACTGGTAATGATAATAACTTGTTAGAATATTGCAACATTGGAGATGCAGCAACCTTGCCAACAACGTTAATTCAAGCACGTGGTTCTTTTGATGCTACCAGTAAGTTTAATACAGGTAACGTTATTACCAATTGTAATTTGTTTAATTTCTGGCATGCAAGTGGCGAGTCAAATGCCATGAAAATATCGAAAGGTAATGCAAGCTGGATTATTAAAAATAATAGTTTTTACCAAACGGCTTCGCGTACCTTTACTAATATTCACTATACTTTTAACTGGAACAGAATTGTTGATGATGCATCAAACACAAATGATGCAATGGCAGCTGCTTCATTGGCAAATATGGTGGTTGAAGATAATTACTTTGGTGGTAGTGCTCCATTATGTGGTGGTACACCTTGGACAGAAACTTCATCGGCAGGTGCGTTTTGCAGTTACTTTAACATGGGCGATTCTGCTTTAAGTTTTGTACGCAGAAATACTTTTGCCAACTTTAATATCAGTAACACCAATACCGGAACAGGCGTACCAGGTTCATGGAATGCAATTCAATACATAGGCGGAAAATTACACATTGATAGTAATATGATTGGCTCGGTTACCGATACCAACTCTATTTTTATTACTGGTGCAAATGGTAACATTGTTTATCCAATAGCATCTACAAGTGGTACTGCCGGTAGCTATCGTATAAGAGGAAATACAATTGGTGGTATGCGTGTATCAGGTAGTGGCACTACAGCATTTAACATGTATGCTATACATATAAGTGGTGGTTCTTCAACCTTAACTTACGATGTAGAATATAACAATGTGGGTATTTTGCCTATTAAAGTTTTAAGCAGTTCATCAACAACAGCCCAAGTAAATGTGGGAATTAACTGTGCAAGTAGTGCTAATCTAAACATTAAAAACAATAGCATACATAACTTATACAACGATCAATTATCAACTGGTGCTGGTCAAACTATTGGTGTAAGAAGTACTTTAGGTATTAATAATATTAGCAATAACAGTATTGATAGTTTACATCATAACACGCTTCAAGCAAGTGTTAATGCATCAGCTGCTGTAATCGGTATTTCTTTCACATCAACAAGCGGTACTGCATTAATTGATCAAAATAACATTCAGCGTTTGGTGTTACTTAATCCATTAAGTGCATCGGTTGCAACAGGTATTTATTATGCAGGCGGAACTAATGATGTAATTAGTAGAAACAAAATACAAAGTATGTGGTCTACTTCATCGCCAGCTGCAATGGTAAAAAATGGGATTCAGGTAAATGCAGGAACGGTGCGTTTACAAAATAATATGATTCGTTTAGGTGTGGATGCAAATGGTTTAAGCCAAACCGATACTTCGGCAACCACAGGTATGCTATTAAGTGCAGGCAATGCTAGGGTATTTTTCAACTCGGTTTATGTAAGTGGAAATTTAACAAGTGGCATAGCCAATTCATTTGCGTTAAATAAAACATCAACCAGTACCGATTCGATTTACAATAATATTTTTGTTAACGATCGCTCGGGAGGAACTGGTAATCATTTTGCAATTGGCTTGAGTAACTTAACCAATTTGAAAATAGATTTTAATAACTATTACGTATCAGGTGCCCAAGGCGTGTTAGGTATTTTAGCTACAAACAATGTAACAAGTTTAAGTGATTGGCGCACGGCTACGTCACAAGATTTAGCATCGGGCAGTTTCCCGGTTACGTTTGTTTCAAATACCGATTTGCATTTAGGTTTGGCTATGTACGGAAACTTTAGTTTGGTAGGAACTAACATTGCCGGCATTAGTGTTGATATTGATGGTCAAACCAGATTTGCCACACCATACATGGGTGCCGATGAGATCACCACTAATCCATTACCAGTTTCGTTGGTTAATTTTACTGCTAAAAACAATGCAGGTCAAGTGCAACTTAATTGGGTTACCGCAAGCGAAGTAAACAACAAAGGATTTTATGTTGAACGTGCTATTGATGGAAAAACTTTTACAGCTATTCAATTTGTTAATGGAGCAGGAAATACTCAAGTAAGTAGCAGCTATCAAGTTACTGATGCGGATGCGTTTACTAAATTAGGCGTAAAAACAATTTACTATCGCCTACGTCAGGTTGATTTTAATGGAAAACAAAGTATAAGCACAATTAAAACAGTAAGCATAAACGATGCTCTTGAAGCCGGTGCTTTATCAGCTTATCCAAATCCATTTGCTAGTAATTTAACAGTACAAGTAACTTCGGCAAGCGTTAATCAATTAAAATTAGAGGTGTTTGATTTAAATGGCCAAAGCCAAATCACTCAAACGCTACCAGTGGTAAAAGGCGTTAATAGAATTGATGTACCAGAAATTAAAAATTTAAGTCAAGGCGTATATATATTACGTGTAACTGGTAATGCATTTGGCACCCAGTGGATTAAGGTTGTTAAAACAAATTAGGTAACAAAGGCTACCTGTAAACCAAAGATTGATACACTTAGTTTACGGGTTGCCTTATTAAAACTACAGATATGGCTTGTGTTAAGTAAAACAGATTATTACACGTTACAATTACTTGGGTTTAAGTGGTACAAAGTCTCATAGCTTTAAATGCTAACTTAAATCATGTTTAATACACGGAAAACTATACTACTTTTGCGCCCGGATTAAGGGAGTTAATTTCCGATTAAATTGAAAGGTTAATTGTGCAGTTAAAGTGTGTTTAACTGTTATACTAAAAAGCTTATCCATAATAGTAGTGTATTTGAGATAAGGATAGTTTGTAGAGCGGGGAATGGAAACATTTCCCGCTTTTTTTATGCTATATTGCCCCAAGTTATGGCAAAAACACAAACAACTTTTTTTTGTAAAAACTGCGGTGCAACATCGGCCAAATGGGTTGGTAAATGCAACAGTTGTGGCGAGTGGAACACCTTTGTAGAAGAGGTAATTCACAAAGAAAAAGTGGAATACAAAAAAAC
>CAZJHS010000021.1:24516-34692 GCA_964545895.1 uncultured Chitinophaga sp.
GGAACACCTTTGTAGAAGAGGTAATTCACAAAGAAAAAGTGGAATACAAAAAAACGTGGAAACCCCAAAGTACCCAAACCGTTTTAAAACCAGTACTTTTAAGTAATGTTGAGCAAGGTGCTCAAAGTAAATATCATATTACTGATGCTGAACTGAGCCGAGTTTTAGGAGGAGGCTTAGTGCCCGGAAGTGTGGTGTTAATTGGGGGCGAGCCAGGTATTGGCAAATCAACATTAATGCTTCAAATTGCCTTACAGTTTACTGATAAAAAGGTGCTGTACATTAGTGGCGAAGAGAGTGATACGCAAATAAAAATGCGTGCCGAACGATTACCATTTAGAAATAATGAGTGTTACTTATTTACAGAAACATCTACCCAAAAAATTGGCTTGGCATTGCAAGAGTTACAGCCTGATATTGTGGTGGTTGATTCTATTCAAACATTGCAAAGTGAGTTGATGGATAGTACACCAGGTAGTATTTCGCAAATAAAAGAAACTGCGGGCGATTTAATTCGTTTTGCTAAAGAAACCGGAACTCCCGTTTTTTTAATAGGCCATATTACCAAAGATGGAACCTTGGCTGGGCCAAAATTACTGGAACACATGGTTGATACTGTTTTGCAGTTTGAAGGCGATAGGCATCACGTGTACCGTATTTTACGCACCACCAAAAATCGTTTTGGTAGTACCAGCGAAATTGGTATTTACGAAATGCATGGCAGTGGCTTGCGTGAGGTAAGTAACCCATCCGAAATATTGATTTCGCAACGCGATGAAAACTTAAGTGGTGTAGCCATCAGTGCAACTATTGAAGGTATGCGTCCTTTATTAATTGAAACTCAAGCGCTGGTAAGTACAGCCGCATACGGAACACCACAGCGTAATAGCAATGGCTATGATGCCAAAAGGCTTAATATGTTGTTAGCCATTTTAGAAAAGAAATGCGGGTTGCGCATGGGTTCGCAGGATGTGTTTATTAATATAGCTGGTGGCCTTAGGGTAGAAGATCCGGGTATAGATTTAGGTGTAATTGCCGCTATTGTAAGCAGTTATCAAAATATGCCTATTGATAGTAAAATTGCTTTTGTAGGCGAAGTAGGTTTAAGTGGCGAAATACGTGCTGTAAGCCGAATTGAACAGCGCATAAGCGAAGCCGAAAAGCTGGGTTTTGTAACAGTTTACGTAAGTAAGTTTAATAAGTTACCTAAACAAAAGGGTGCAATAAATATTGTTGAAGTAGGAAAAATAGAGGAGTTGCTTAATTTTCTATTTGGATAGCCTAAACTAAAGGCCGCACATTAATATTAAATTTTCTTCATGTTTTTTTAACATGTACCTCTTTTTTATGAGCGTTTAATGCGGTTTCTTTGATTCCTAACTTTATATTGGAATACTTATGCAAAAGCTTAAAAGCTTTATAGTTATCATGTTGTTGTGCTGTGTGCATCCCTTATCGGCACAGCAAGTTTGTAGCGGGGCCGGTAGTAGTGATGTATTACCAACTAAATGTTTCGAGATTGAAAGCATTTTAGTAAATGCATGTAGCAATAATGAAGGTTACGATGAAATGGTGCGACTGCGTGTTGGCCCTAATCCATTAACTTTAAATAGCATTAACACTGTGGTTTGGCCTACGGTTAATACTTGGTTAGGTTGGGCTACCTATAATGGAACTACTTTAGCTAAGCTAACTACTATCAATAATACAATTACCGCTGCAGGTAACTGCGGAAGGTTAATAAAGCTAAACCCTACAGATGTGGCTCCTGCGTACGCAAGAATATTGGTTATTACGAGTACCGTATTCAGCACAACATCACATGATTTTTCTGGTTTGAAAGACACGCTTTATGTTGCCATGCAAAATAACAATAGCGTGGTTGGTGGTCACTTTGCTAATACTACAACAAATACTGCACGTATGCTTATTATGCGCACATCAACATGTGGTGATACCGTTACACACTATGGAAATTTAATGATAAAATTGGATGGCACACCCGGAAGTGACGATGGTTCTGGAGTAAGTTTTAATTACGCAGGTCAGGCTACTTATTATAATTATGGCTGTGCATTACCTAGTAATCCTTTTACGGTTGATGCAGGCACAACAGCAGCTAATTACTGTTCAGGTAATTCGGTTCCTTTAAATGGTACAATTTCAGGCTCAGCTTGTTTTTATTGGTACCCACAGAATCGTGCTGCTGGTGCTTTCTCTGATTCTACTTTATTAACTACGCAATTTAATATTGCACCAGGTTTTACTGGTACTGTTAAGTTGTATTTACTTGCCAATGCTAATTGTTCTTCTAAGTTAGATTCAGTTTCTTTTAACGTAAATCCTCCATCAGGCAGCATAAGCATCACCCCAATAACTGATACCGTGCGTTGTAATAAAAATGCGCTTGCATTAACAGCAAATAGCTCAAGTGTAAACCCAATAACATGGAGCACAACTGGTAAAGGATCGTATTCTTCAACTTCATCATTAAATACCAATTATACTCCATCGGTAAATGATACAGTTGCTGTATGGTTTTCTGTTACTCAAAACCAAAGTTGTGGTGTGGCTAAAGATAGTATTCGTGTGCGTTTTACGGCATCACCCAAACCTGTTTTTACACCAACCGATACTGTATTTTGTACGCTGCAAGCAGGTGCTGTTGTGCCATTAAATCCGTTAGTTACAGGCAGTGTATTTAGCGGAACGGGTGTAAGCGGAACTAATTTTGTGGTGCCAGCAACAGCAGGTAATTATCCAGTTAAATACGTAGTTTCATTAAATGGTTGTACTGATTCGTTAACCCGAATTATGGTGGTTAATAATGTTTTAAGTGCTGCATTTACTGTTAGCGATACGTTTGTTTGTTTGGGTACAAAATCAATTACAGTTAATCCGACCAACCCAGGCGGAACATTTAGTGGCGTAACTTTGGTTGGTAATGTATTTACACCAACAGTACCGGGCATTTTTGTGATAAGTTATAAAATAGGTAATGGTACTTGTATTGATTCGGTTGGTAAGCGTATTTATGTTTCTCCTCAACCCAATGCAAGTTTTACTGCAACCGATTCGGTGTTTTGTTTAGCAAAAGGAAGTGCTACGTTTACACCAGCAACACCAGGTGGTATTTTTAGTGGAACACATGTTACGGGTGCGGTATTTACTCCGCTAAGCGTAGGTACACATACTGTAAAATATATTGTAACTAACTTAGGTTGTACCGATAGTACTACTAAAAATATGGTGGTTGATGCAATGCCAAATGCAGCATTTACCGCAACAGATACAGTGGTTTGCGAAGGCAGTTCACCAATAACTTTAACTCCAACTACAAGTGGTGGCGTGTTTAGTGGGGTAGGAGTTGTTGGTAATGTATTTACGCCAACAAATGCTGGTTCGTTTACTATAAGTTACGTGCTAAACAATGGTACTTGCAAAGATTCGGTAGTGCATACCATTTTAGTTAGTGCAAAACCAGATGCCGATTTTACTTTAAGTGATACGGTATTGTGTGAAGGTGATTTGCCAGTTACAATAAATACCAATACGGCCAGTGGTGTATTTTCGGGAGCTACATTAACTGCTAATCAATTTATACCAACCACAGCAGGTGTTTATAATCTTACTTATTTAATTAACAATAATGGTTGCAAAGATTCTGTAACACATACCATTGTTGTAAATGCGAAACCTGTGGCGGCATTCACTACTTCGCCTGCGGTAGTAATGGTTAATGATACTGTTCAATTTACATACACTGGAGGAAGTATTGTTAACCAATATTTATGGCGTTTTGGTGATGGCAATACATCAACCCAAGCCACTCCAACAAATAGTTATGGTTTAGATAAAAGCTATAGCGTTTGGCTTACGGTAACTAATAGCGAAGGTTGTGTCGACTCCGTAATGAAAACCATAAAAGTAGATGGAGAGGAAAATATATTTGTACCTAATGTATTTACACCTAACCAAGATACTTACAACGATTTGTTTGAAATCACACACATGGGGATTCATAATTACCATATTTACATATACAACCGTTGGGGAGGATTGGTTTACGAATCAAACAATCCTGATGGAGGCTGGGATGGAAAATCAAATGGTAGTATTTGCCCCGAGAGTGTATATGTGTTTTTAATTACGTATCAAAACTCAAAACAAATTACCAAAACTATGCACGGTACCATTACTTTAATTAGGTAAGGTGTTGCTTTGGCGTAGTTCACTTACATAAGCACTCAATCCCCAACATTCTTTAATTTTGTAATACTCGGTATTAGCAAACTCATCATGAAGTTTGTATAAATAAGATAAGTCGGTTTCTGTTTTTGAATCATTAGTGAAATGCATTAAATGACGGTTACAGCGGAATAATGCATATAAACATTTAGCCGATAGCTCTCGGTTTTTACTATGCTGTAAGGCTAGTTTGTAATAAGGAATTGCCCATGCATTTCCGTAATAATGAAGTCCAAATCCTTTTACTTCTCCCGGATATTCGGTTTCATACCAACTCCAACTCTCGTTAAATTGCATAGCTGTGTATGCTCTACCATACCAACTAATTTCCATGTACAAACAAGCTAAATTATAATAATGCTCGGCAATATTTCCTTGTTTTGCGGTAATTTGTTTTTTTAAATTAAGCATAGTTTGAGTAATGCTATAGTGGTTAAAATTCCACTGGTATAATGCAGCACGTTGGTTGTGTTTTACCACCTCTTCAGCGGTATAATATTGTTCTTCTGCCTGGGGAATTGGGCTGTACATATAAGGATAACAAGGATGCCCATCAGGATTTGTGTTTAGCTTAGCAAAATTTATTGGAATAAATTGCGAGTCAGATTTTTTAAACGAAACGTTGGCCATCACCAAATTTTGCTCGCGCAAATATTTAGCACCTTGTATGTTGTAAAGTGTAGCTTCATCAAGTTTGTTTTTTGTGGTAATAAATTTTTCAAACTCCGATTTCGGATTTTTACGAATAGCTAAAATGGTGTCAATATCTCTTGGCCGTATTTGTTGTTCTATCATACTATAGCTATCGTAAATCGTTTCTATCGATTCGGCAAGTAAATAGGCGTGAGCAAAATCTTTATCCTTTATTAGCTTAGCGCAGGCAAGTACTCTTATGCCATTTGGAATAAACTCATTGTAATAAATCTCTTCTTGATGCTGATCAATGTATTTGATTAATGAGGAAAGAATGGTTTGGTTTTGAGGTAAACGTAAGTTGGTTGATTTTATATGTAAAATGGTAGATGTAATTTGATGTTGTAAGGCAAGCTTGGGCTCAAGCTTTTTTGGGTTTATTTGGTTAAGGTATGTTTTAGCCAATTCATACTCATTGTTTATTAAACTAATATGTGCAAGGCATAACGTGTAAAACGGTTGTTGTGTGGTGTTTGAGTTTTTCAAATCTTGTAACAACCTAACAAGTATTGGGGTGTTAATTTCTGTGCTTGGATAGGTACGTATTACATTTCCTTCTTCATCATAAATTCCTGGTTCGGGGTCTTTCTCTATCATATCAGATACAGGTGTATTGTACAAGGTATTTACATCAGGCATCAACTGATAGTCCATTTTATTAAGCTCTCTAATTAATAAATCATTTATACTTTTATTGTTAGGATTAAATGCCACAGCTTGTTTAATGTAAGCTGCATTTATATAAAAATCCTTAAATGCATACAGTGCATATACCATGGCTTTTTCTTGGTTATTTTTACAATAATCAAGTACAGTGCTTATGTCAATTCTGCTACTTAAATTATTGTATGCGCGGTATTGTTTTTCTTCACTAGCATCAAATAATAATGCTGCATAGTAATTTGCTTTTGTTTGTTGATTTGCATTAACCAAGGCATCGGTGGCATAGTTTAATGCGGCAAGTTTTAGTGATGATTGTGGGCTTGATGAAAAATAAGTTTGGTACAACGTATCTACTTTATCAGATTGATAAGTGTATCTATAATTGCGTATAAGTTGAAATGCATACCGCTGTTTGTAAAACGGATTTTTTGTGGCCTGCAATTTTTGTTCAATAATTTTGCTTAGTGTAGGGTTTACTTGTTGTTCGGGTAAGTTGTCAGTGCCGTATGCATCCCACGAGTTAAACTCATTCCAACCGTTATCCAACTCATCATATCCAAACTCATTTAGCTTAGCAATAATAAAATAGTTTAATGCGGCTTTGTTTTTTTTTAGGTATTGTACAAAGGTATCATGTGCATAGTAGTTTAAAAAATGAGTAGTATTTATTATTTCTTCACTATGGTAAGGGGCCGACTGATACAAAAAATGATAGATACTCCGTTTACTAATTTTTTGTTGAAATTGATTAAACCACAGTTGAGTATTTTCATCGGTGTTAATCAGTTCTTCCTCGGATGGCATAGCCTCATCTTCTTTACTTCCATTTAAAAAATCTGTAGTATAGTAAAAGGCTTCAAATCTTTTTTGCCCACTTTCTAAATTAGGTTGCATAAACACTTGCGGATTGGTTTTCCAATCCCAGTACTCGCCAGCACACGCACGTACAAGTTGATTGATGGATAACGCAAACAGTATAATACTAGCGAGCAGCGTTAAATAAATTGATAATGTCTTTTTGGTTTTCATGTTGTTTTAATATTCTATCAAAATGAAATAAAGTAAGTGTTGCATGAGCTTGGTTTACCTCTGTTTTTAAGTACGATACAATTTCAGCCACTTCCGTTATGTTACACTCTTCAATACGCACCAATTCACCAGCGGTAAAATATTGTCCAGATGTTCCGCAATCGTGTTTTACTTCAAATACATTTGTTCTTGCTGTTGTTATAAAATTGGTATCGTTTTTTATATCAGCTAATCGCATAGCATTGCATAAACCAATAAACTCTTTTTGTGCATTAAATCTAACTCCCCAACTAAAAGTCGGTACTGCTAAATCAATTGCCATTGGGTATTTTATATCTTTTATGTATTGCATAACCTCTGCTTTATCAAACAAAGAGTTACTTACATCAAATTGTGTTGGGTTATTTATATTATAACACATTAACATGCCTTTATCTACCGGTGGTATATTGCTTGCTTGGTATTTGTATTGATGTAAACGAACAGTGGCAGATAAGGTGTAAGGCATTTGCTTTTTTATGAGTTTAAGCAAATAAAAATATTTGTTGCGCGTGCTTTTGGTCCAATCACAATCAAGTTGTATTTCGGTAACCTGACTTTCAATTTGGGTACGCGAAATTTCCTTTTTTAATCGTGTTTCTATTTTTTTAGCTAAATCAATAATATCTATTGAGTCAAGTTTCGAGATGGTTTCATTGGTAATAAATACTACAGGAACAACTTCAAGCGATTTAGGTATTTTGGATTGGAAATAAATCCGACCCTCTGGTGATAAATAGTTGGTATATGTTACATCAAAAAAGTGAATGTATAATTTATTTACAGCTAACTTATTTAAATAGCTGGTGTCTTCATTGTTTAAACTAAATGATGTTTCCCAATAGTAAAATGCACGTTGGGTGATGCGCGATGTTTCTTTGGAGCAGCAAACTGTTAAGCCCAATGTGAGTAGTAAAATTAATAATATGGGTTTTGATTTTTTATTCATGTGTTGTGTTTCGTTTAATAAATGAAATCTTTAAAATACCTTCAGTGTATTGGTATATAAATTTATCAAAACCAAGGTTGTTTAACTGATTCATTAATTCGTCTTCATTTATAGTTAGTACTTCATTGTTGTTGCTAAATTGAAACACATTATTGGGTAGCTTTTGTGCAGCAATTTCAATAGTAGCAGCAATAAATAAGTTGTTTACTACTAATCCTTCAACTTGGCTTTTCATGAGTTTTGGGTTAATAGGTAGCCATATCAAAGCGCTATTAGTATACAAACCACTAAAGTTAGTGATGTCGTTTAAATACGTAATTTCATGATGATAAAATCCATCTACATGATGTTTTCTAGCAGGAATTGTTGTGTCTATTAATAGTTCATAAAAAGCATGTTGCCTGTAATTTCTGCGTTCGTTATCAGTATCAATATACTTTGCATCTTTAAACTTTAATAGTAATTGGGTGCCCGTTATGTTACAACGGTTATGATACCATTTTTCTACTTGAGCTTTAGAGCCTTGTTGCGATATAAAATCAAATTGGGTACACTTTGCCAAAATAGTAGTGGGTTGTAATTTTTCATCAACTAAATATGGCTTTTGTGCCAGTTCATTCCAAGCACATAATATATCGGGGGTTATTTCGGTGGTAAAAAACTTAGGTTCTAAAGTAGCGTTAATAGCAGGATTTAAAAAGGCATACAACTCATCTAAATTTCCCGAAAAATCATACTCAAATAAATTGCATAACCTATTCCACTCGGTAGCGTTAACTTTGGTTTGTGTTGGATAGGTGTAAATAAACTCACGCAATAAAAAGGTATCTATACTTACTTGTTTTTGCGATAACTGATTAAGCACATCATCAATTAAATTTTTAGTAATGCTGTGTTTAGTTGATACCTGTAACTTATATTTTCTGTTAATGGTATTTATCCATTTTAGGTAATCAAAATAACCATCGCCTTCGTATAAAACATGGTCTAAAAGCTCTTCATCAGTATGGTTATTGATGGTACGCAAAATGGTATATATGGCTTGGGTTGAGCTATCAAAGGTTTCAGCCTCAAAATTAACATCATATTTTCTTATGCCATTATCTATGCCCATTGATACAGGAATACTATTCCATTTTGCTTGAGCTAAACAAGGGGTGAAATTTAGGGTAAACAAATTTTTAGGATGCTTAATTTTTAAGGGTTTAACGGTATAAAGCGAAAACGAATAATACGAATCGGAGTGAGAAGGATTAGCATAAAAGTTATAGAGAAAAGCATTTTTTTCTAATGCATACGAACTATCAACATGCCAGCCGGTAAGTTGGCTAAAACGTGTTTGTGTTATAAAGGAAGATACCGAGGGCATAAATTTATTTTCGTTTCCATCGGCTTTAATGGTGCAGGTGCAGGTTACTTCATTTATTTCATAAGGTAAGGGATTTACCTTTATAGGATTGGGCTCCCAAATGTTCATTTGTTGTAAAGCATCTAATTTAAACTTGGCCAGCCAAATGCTGTTTGATGCTTTAAAAGAGGAGTCATTAAATGTAAAATTACCTCCAAATGTTGCGAATCCAAATGCTGCTATTTCGTTTTTATAAATGGCCATAGATTGGCAATATTCTGTGCCCTCACCACCACCTGCTTTAAGCCAACTTAATTCGCCCTTTTGGGTAAATGCAGCCATAAAAAAATCGGTACTTGATTTAGCTTTGTATGCATAAAGTTGGGCTGATGTATTTACGCCAAATAGAGCTCCGTAGCCATAACCACATAAGTACAGTTTGTTTTGGTAAGGCAGTAGTTTTGTTATAAAATTAGAACTTGGTTTAACAATAGGCATGTGCCAAATTACCTCGCCATTGGGTTTTAATGCATAAATATTTTGTGGATGGTTATAGCCGCCTGTAGCTAAATATAAGTATCCATTTTCATCATAACTTGCTATTCCTGGGTCAATGCATTTGTGCTCAATACTATCTTGTACAGCAATAAAATTGCCAGCAGTATTGTAATACACCAAAGCCCCTCGTTGCATGTAATTACTGTTTAATTTAAAGTTGGCCGTGTTTAAAGTATCACTAAAAGTAACCAATGCCACCAACTGGTTTTTATAAATACTTAAGCTATTAATATGCGAATCGCCAAGTGTATCTGCTATCCAAGTAAAGCCATTGGTAAAGTCGTTGTTAATGCGTTGTAGTTTAAACTTTCTTCTGGATAACGACCATTCTTTACTTGTTCTAAACTCATCGCAACCACCCAAATAAAAATTACCATCATCATCTAGTTCAAAAGCAAAAAGTTCTTTGCCGGGTATAATTTTGCATGCAATTATTTCGCCTGTGCTTTTGTATTTGGTAATAAAAAATCCTTGGTCAATGTTACCAGCGCTACTATCGGTAGCTTGGGTGTAATGTGTACCTAAAAAAATAGGAAGTTTACCATAAAAAGAGCCTGCCAAACAAATCTCGCCATGCTTGTTTATTCTTACGGCTGTATCGTCCTGAAATAAGTTGACACCAAAATGTCAACAGTATGGAAAACACAGA
>CAZJHS010000022.1:0-34536 GCA_964545895.1 uncultured Chitinophaga sp.
GCCTCAACCTTTTAGCATAAAGCTTCGCATACTTATACTTCCCATATCAAAACTGTGATGTATAAATTGCAACTCTTCCTTTTTTTGCTGTACACCTAATACATAAAGCATAGGCAAATAATGATCGTTAGTCGGTTGGGCTAATTGTGCCGAACGCCCTGCTTTTAAATAATCAACCAAAGCCTGGTGGTTGCCGCTTTCTAAATTATTTTTTACGTAAGTATCAAACTCTACGCTCCAATCATATGGCGTGGCGTTGGGGTTTTCCCAATTTAAAATACCTAAGTTGTGTACAACGTTACCACTTCCAACAATCATCAACCCTTTTTTACGTAACTCGGCTAATTGCTTAATTAAATTGTAGTGGAATGATGCAGGTTTACTAAAATCAATACTTAATTGAAAAACAGGAATATCGGCTTTAGGGTACATGTGTTTAAGCACAGACCAAGCTCCATGGTCAAGTCCCATATGATCATCAGTTTGAACATGAGATTGAACCAATAAATTTTTTACCTGTAACGCAAACTCAGGAGAACCGTTTGGTTCGTACTTTACTTGCGAAAGCTCACGCGGAAATCCCCCAAAATCGTATATAGTACGCGGAAACTTATTAGTTGAAACAAATGTGCCTTTGGTAAGCCAATGTGCCGAAATAACCATAATAGCCGAAGGCTTAGGAATATTTTGTGTAGCCTTAAATAAATCGCGGGTAAACTTATTGTCGGCAATGGCATTCATGGGCGAACCATGCCCTATAAAAAAAGCTGGCATTAATGGCGAGGCTGGCATAGCACTCAGCTCGTTTAATAATGAGTTTGCACTTATCATCATAATGGGTAAAGCTGAAATAAATTCACGTCTATTCATCTAATTAGGGGATTAAAAAATGGCATAGTTAAATTAACTATGCCATTTACACTTCTAATTAATTATCGAATTATTATTTTGTAGCAACAACGCGTACGTTAACCATAAAGTTGTTTTCAATTAAGTTATCGGCCATACCGGTGTATTTAATATCAAACAAAGTACGATCTACTGCAAACTCAGCATTTGCAATTACTTTATCTTTTGCGATGATAATTTGAGCTGGGAAAGAAATTTCTTTAGTAATACCTTTAATGGTTAAATCTGCTACTACATTGTAGTTAGCGCTACCAGCTTTTGCATTTGCAATTGGAGTTGCTGATTTAGTTACTAAAGTTGCTTTAGCAAATTTATCTACCGAAAAGAAATCATCTGATTTTAAGTGACCAACTAATTTACCGTTGTACTCACCTTGAATATCTTGTACATCAATTGTAGGCATATCCATAGCAAATGAACCACCTAAAAATTGTTTACCTGCAACGTTTAAAGTACCTTCAGCAAATTTAACATAACCCCAGTGTGAGCCAGTTACTTTTTTACCTGTCCATTTAAATGATGATTGTTTAACGTCAACTTTTAATGTTGAGTTTGCTTGTTTTTTTGGTTGGCTTACAGCCACTACTGATAATGCTAAACCTGCAATAGCAGCAAATGTTAATAGTTTTCTCATGTTTTTTTTGTTTTTAATTTCTAAATTTATCTAATAAGGTGTTTAATGTTTCTTTTTCTTGTTGCGTAAGCGATTTACAAATGGCATGCATCAAATCGGCTTCGCTATCTATTTGCGCCAATAGCTTCATGCCTTTATCTGTAATCTTCACATCTACTTGCCTTCTATCATTTGGGCAAGCATTTCTTTCAACAAATTCCTTTTGCTTTAGTTTTTCAATTAACCTCGATGCATTGCTCATTTTATCTAACATGCGTTCTTGTATTAAACTAACGCTTGCCGGATTTGGCTGCTGGCCTCTCAAAATTCTAAGCACATTGTATTGCTCAGGCGAAATGCCAAATTGCTTAAAGTAACGAGCTTGCTCGGCATTTAACCACCCCGAGGTGTATACCATATTAATTACCAAACGCTCGTCTTCGGTTTTAAACATCTTTTGCTTTATGGCCTCTTCTAATTTCATTTTTAATTGCTGAACAAAATTAATGTATATACATATATTGTCAATACACATTAGTAATTAATTATATATATTACTGATTTTCAATTATATTAAATTTGTATATACAACTATTTTATCCAAAAAAAGTATACAAACCCTAAAAATAAGTACTATTGTATTGATTTGAGAATACAGTTTTGCTTTTTATTTTTTATGCTTGTCGGCCTTCCCTTTATGGTAGTTGGCCAAACTGATAGCACGCCTGGTATTAAAACCAACCAGTACATTACCGATAAAAGTAATTTTATTAACGTATCAGTATTTAACCGTAACCCTAACAACCTAATTAATTTAGAGAGCAAGTTTAATTTAACTTTTAAGCCAAATGATGTGTTTAATCAGGGCATAAAAATTCAACACAAATGGTTTGGATTGGGAATAGGTTTTTCTCCTAAAAAACTGCAAGGTGATAACAAAGGCACTACAGATGAGTTGGATTTGCATCTATACGTTTACAGCAAACGACAATACCTTGATGCCTATTTTATTAGTTACAAAGGTTTCTATTTAGAGAACTTCATGCGAAATGATTCATTAAAAAAATACTACACTAGTTTTCCCTTAATGCCTGACTTATCAATTACTACTACAGGGCTTACTTATTTGCACTTGTTTAATCATAAAAAATTTTCGTTAAGAGCAAGTTTTACTCAGAACGAAATTCAGCGTAAAAGTGCGGGCTCATTTGTATTGGGTAGTTCGTTAAATTATATGCGCATGGAAAACTCAGGTAATATTATTCCAAAAGAACTGAGGGCAGTAGCGCTTGCCGATCAACAATTTGTGAAGGTTGCTTTTTACGACATTAGCATACTGCCCGGATACGCCCACACTTTTGTTTACAAACGTTTTTATCTAACGCTGGTGCCTATGCTAGGTGTAGCGTTGCAATACCAAAATTTTAGCACGGTTGATAAACGTAATCCAACACGCATATCAAATGGTTTTAGAAGCTTAAGTAAAGTTTCGATTGGATACAATAGCGACAGATTTTTTTGTGCACTTACTGGCACAAACGACACCTACAATTACATGTTAGTACCCGAAGTTAGGTTGCGTACCCAAATAAGTGAAGCGCGAGTAATTATTGGCTACCGCTTTACACCGAAAGGTGTACTAAAAAAAATATCAGACCACATGTAGTTAACTGCGTTTATGTTTCCAGCGTCTGTGGCTCCAAAGCCAAATGTGCGGTTGGTTAACAATATCTTGCTCTAACAAAGCAGTGTGCTGCTCCGTAATCCAACCATCAGGGTGTAATGCCGGATTATCAGTTATTAATTTAAAAGATATTTGATAATACCCGCGGGCAATTTTTTGGCATGATGCATACACTACCGGATAATTAAATCGCTTGGCAATTTTTTCTGTACCTATAAAAACGGGAGTATCTTGATGAAGAAAATTAACCCAATAAGCATTTTCTTTTGATGGCGTTTGATCAGCAATAAAAGCTGTACCCGTAAAAGTATTTTTATAGCCTACCATATGGCGCAAAACTTGTTGCATGGGAATTAACTTTAACTCAAAACGAGTACGTAATTTAATCATCAACCAATCAAAAAACGGACTTGCTAATGGGTGATATAACCCATAAAGCGGACCTAAATTATTTACAGAAAACGATTGCCCACTCCACTCCCAATTACCCATATGCCCAAGCACAAAAAGGTAACTTTTATTTTGTTGCTGCAGTTGTGTAATAATCTCTGTGTTCTTAAATACCACACGCTTTTTTAATTCGGCATTGCTTAGGGTTGATAGTTTTAATGTTTCAATAATTACATCAACCATGTGTTTATAATAGCGCTTGGCTATTGCTTGTAACTCGGCCTCTGTTTTTTGTGGAAATGAATTTCGAAGATTTTGAAATACTACCTTTTTGCGGTAACCAACCACATCATACAAAATTACATACACAAAATTGCTTAACCCATACAATACAAACAAGGGCAAAGCAAATATGATATAAATTGGAGCCGCTATAATGGGATAAAACCATTTCATGCAACAAATGAACTACTTTTTAAGCTATGATGTTATACTTTTGTGAAGTGATTTTACCAGAAGAAAAAATAAGACTATACCAACATTGCCAACAACTATTGGAACAACGCATGGCCAATAACCAAAAAGCTATGCTTGATGCACAAGAAAGCGCAAACAATGAAGAAAAAAGCAGCGCAGGCGATAAATATGAAACTGGTAGAGCCATGAGTCAGATTGCTCGCGATATGAGTGCAAAACAACTTCAAACGGCAAAAATAGACTACGCAGATTTAATGAATATTGATACCAACATACCGCACAAAACTGTACAAAAGGGGGCGTTGGTAAAAACCAAAAATGGCCAATACATTTTTATTGCTGCAAGCATTGGTTTAATTGATTTTGAAGGAAAAAAAATTGCGGTAGTATCAAACAAAGCTCCAATTGCATTGGCCCTATTAAACAAAAAAATAGGCGATGAAGTAATCATCGCCCAAAAGAAAGATTTTATTGAAGCTATAGTTTAAGCGCGTATTACACCTGGCCTAAACTGCTTTTCTATTTTAGCATGATTGGCGGCTTCAATACCCATACTAATCCATTTACGTGTATCGGTAGGATTAATAATAGCATCAACCCACAAACGTGCTGCTGCATAATATGGCGAAGTTTGCTTGGTATATCTATCCGTAATATGTTTAAGCATTTCGGCCTTTTTAGTCTCGTCAATTACTTCGCCTTTGGCTTTTAAGCTAGCCTCTTCTATTTGTAACAAAACTTTAGCGGCTTGTTCGCCACCCATTACTGCAATTTTTGCATTTGGCCATGCTACAATTAAACGCGGATCGTATGCTTTACCACACATGGCGTAATTGCCAGCGCCATAACTGTTGCCAGTAATTACTGTAAATTTAGGTACAACAGAGTTTGCTTGTGCATTTACTAGTTTAGCACCATCTTTTATAATTCCACCGTGCTCGCTACGGCTACCTACCATAAAACCTGTTACATCTTGTAAAAATACCAAGGGTATTTTTTTCTGATTACAGTTCATGATAAAGTGTGCGGCTTTATCAGCACTATCGCTATAAATAACACCACCAATTTGCATTTCGGTTGGGTTATCGGCTGCATTTTGTTTAGGCTTTTTAGCTTTAACTACTTGCCTATTATTGGCAACAATACCAACGGCCCAGCCATCAATACGAGCATATCCGCATGTAATTGTTTTGCCATAAAGTTCTTTATATGGATCAAACGAACCTGCATCAACCAAGCGTTCAATAATTTCAACCACATCAAAAGGTTTAGCAAAATTTGCTACTGCCTCATACACATCATCCATTGTTTTTGCAGGAGCAATTGGTGTTGCACGATTAAAACCAGCGGTTTCGTAATCGCCAATTTTATCCATAATACGCTTAATTCTATCTAAGCAAGCAGCATCATTTTCAAACTTATAATCGGTAACACCACTAATCTCGCAATGTGTACTTGCACCACCTAAAATTTCATTGTCTACATCTTCGCCAATAGCAGCCTTTACCAAGTAACTACCCGCTAAAAATATAGACCCTGTTTTATCTACAATCATGGCCTCATCACTCATAATTGGCAAATAAGCACCACCAGCTACACAACTACCCATTACGGCAGCTATTTGGGTTATACCCATACTACTCATTACGGCATTGTTTCTAAAAATGCGACCAAAGTGTTCTTTGTCTGGAAAAATTTCATCTTGCATGGGTAAATAAACCCCAGCACTATCTACCAAATAAATAATTGGTAATTTATTTTCTATCGATATTTCTTGAGCGCGTAAGTTCTTTTTACCTGTAATTGGAAACCACGCTCCTGCTTTAACAGTAGCATCGTTTGCCACTACAATACATTGCTTACCGCTTACATACCCCATCTCAACCACCACACCAGCACCAGGGCAACCGCCATGTTCTTCGTACATTTCAAAACCTGCAAGTGCACCTATTTCAACACGAGGTTTATCCTTATCAAATAAATAATCTACACGCTCGCGCGCTAGCATCTTGCCCTTTTCTTTTTGCTTTGCAGCTGCTTTAGCTCCTCCGCCTTGATATATTTTTTCTAAACGTGAATGAAGTTCCGTTACTAAATTTTGCATGTGCGTTTACTTTTTTAGTATGATTTTGGGTGTGATAAATCTGTTTTTTTTAGAACACAAAATTAAATGAAGCTTGATACAATAAACCACGCATGTGCCTATTTAGTTCATTAAGTGGTAAAAAATAACTTACCTTATTGTCTATCAATACATGTTTTGTTTTTACTAACTCTAACCCTAAACTTAAATTAGCGTTGTAAATAAACTTACTGCTTTTATCATCGTTGCGGCTTGCTATAAATCCACCAACTTGGTATCCTGTATACAAATTAAAATACCTGCGTTTACCTCTACCAAAATTACGTGGGTAAAAATCTTGTCCGAAATTAATCATAAACAACTCGCTAATTGCACTGCTATCGGCTTTGTTATTATTTAACGCTTTGTATACACCTAAGTTAAAATAACTTTTGCCGCGTGTAAACATGTATTTTACACTTGCACCTTGATAAGCCTTTGCGCTTACTCCAGCCTTAGGATTTTCGATAGCTAAAAAGCTATACTCCACACCTGGCATATTTACAAACGAAAGCTTGGTGCCACTTGGTGTACTTAATTCATCATACATATTAAACTCAACCAAGCAAGTACGCTCGGCCATAGTTAATCTGTATTGATTGATATTAATATCGTTGGTAGCGATTGATTGTAGGTTATTGCTAATTCGTCTGCGGATATCAGAAGCCATATTGCCCGATAAAAAAGTATCTTTTAATTGTTTGGTATACGTTTCAATTTCAAAATTCAAACTCTGGTTTCTACGCTCTAAGTTGGCAATTTTTTCTTGCAAATTTTCGGCATTAAATGAGTTTTGAGTAATGTAACCCATTTTAGCTGCTATAGAATCTAATGCGCCAATTTTGGCAATTGGAAGTGCAAATTGGCAATAATATCTGTTGGTGTTTAAATCGGTACGATATACCGTGGCATTATTGAGTGCTAAAAATAAATTTAAGGCATCAGCACTTTGTTGCATTTTGCCTACGTAAACACTTAAATTTTTAGTTGATGAACGATCTTGTGCATGAGCAGCTGCAAATACAAATAATAAGATTGCTGCTAATACGCTTTTAAGGCTTTGTTTAATCATAACAATAATATTTAATAGCCTCAAAGCTAAGTAAATTAAGGCTTTTACAAAGTTTTGTTTGTATGATTTATTTAAAAATGTACTTTTGCGCTTGGGTAAGTCTTATACGACCAGCTCCTGCTGAACTCCCCCAGGACAGGAATGTAGCAAGGGTAAGCGGTTGTAGCGGTGCGATATGGAGGCTTGCCCTTTTTTTGTGCCTAAAAATTAACCTGAAGCCTGAGGTTTACACGCCTAGTTGTTAGGTAGTTAGGCACGGCCCAAGTTCGGCCTTCTATATCTTCAATCCAAATATGCGAGATGGTGTTATTAATATCTAACAGGTTAAATACATCAATACCAACCCAAGCTGATTTAATGTGTTTTTTCCAGCCTGTTTTGGCTTTATCCTGCTCATCAACCAACATGCGCAAAAATCCTATATCAACACGTTTGTATGATGGTAAACGTAATGTATCGCCATATCTATTTCTATCAGGTGGACCAAAAGGTAATCCACTTCCAAAAACCAATGTTATATTTACTTTGTACTTTTCGTTGTTGCGCAAATAATCCTGAAAAAATAAACTAAGCGTAGCGCGTTGGTCGGTTGGCCTTGGAATATAACCTGGCTTAATTCTATTGCCAGCAGCATCTGTAACAATTGCACTTGGTATTTTTTCTTGGGTTTGCATTACGCTTAAACTTACCCAACTTTCAGCACCTTTTACAAACTCTCCGTTCATGCGCATATCAACCCCAGTAGCATATCCTACCGCACTATTTTCGGCATAATAACGTATGCGCACATTATTAATTTCATATGGAATGATATTGTCTAATTGCTTGTAATAGGTTTCGGCAAATAGCTTAAATTTTCTGTTCCAAATTTTCACAAACATATCAGCACCTAACACATAATGGATGGCACGTTGTGCTCTAATATTTGGGTTGAGCTTGCCATCAAAACCACGTAACTCGCGGTAAAATGGAGGTTGATAATAATATCCAAACGCAGCCTTTACGTTAATATCCTTTTTAAGTTTACCCTGTTGATTTTTGGCTACAGCAACATTGTGTTTTCTATTAGGCTCGAAACCCAACTGTATACGCGGGCTAACTACATTTTGATTATTATAACTCCACCAATTTGTACGTAAACCATAGGTAATATTAAAGTTGTAATCGGCATTAATTTTTTGGGTGTTTTGCACGTACGCGCTTAAACGATGTGTATTTAAATTTACCTGTGTATTTAAATAATTGAGCACAACAGGCATTCCCGCAACTTGCGATGGTTGAGCAAAACCCAACGAATCTTTATAATCCCACTCGTTTATTTTATCAGTAATACGCTCGCCTTGTGCTTGCGCGCCCCATTGCAAATTGTGCACGCCTTTGTTGTAATAACCTCGGTGACCAACGTTATAAACCGTAGCATTAATTCTATTACGTGCATTATTTAAAAAATACCCGATACCTTTTGTAGCACGTGCTTTTCCAAAATTATCGTTACCAAAATCAGTTTCTACTTCCTCTAATCTGTAAGCACCTTCTACGGTATACAACTCGTTTTCGTTGGAGTTAAAAATGCTGCTAATAAGCTTTAATGTGGTAAATCTGTTTGGCATTAATGTAGCTGATACCGCAGCTGTTGCCGTTTGATATTCCATTAAATCTTGCCCATCAAAAAACATGCGCAACGACATAGCTTGCTTTACTGTACCAAAAGTTGTTTCGCGTGTTTGCGGAATAACTAAATATTTATTTCGGGCGTAGCTACCCAAAGCACTTATACTTAGGGTTGATGTAGGATGCCAAGTAATTAAACTCTGTACATCGGCAAAACTAGGCTTGTAATCACCCTTTTCATCAAGAGTGGCCAATACGTATTGATTGCTCCAGTAACGTGCGCTAAGCAAATAAGTAAAACGTAAATTTTTTGTTGCCCCCTCTATGTGCGATTGTGCCCCCAATAAACTTACATTTAATGATGAAGCAAATTTCTTAGGTTCCTTGTATTTTATATCCAATACAGATGATAGCTTATCGCCATAACGAGCTTCAAAACCACCTGCCGAAAACTTAATGTTTTGAACCAACTCTGTATGAATAAAACTCAATCCTTCTTGCTGACCACTCCTAGGTAAAAACGGACGATAAATTTCGATGTCGTTTACATAAACAAGATTTTCATCGTAGTTACCACCTCGCACATTATACTGCGAACTAAGCTCGTTGTTTGAGGTAACGCCTGGTAATGTTTTTAGTACTTGCTCAAAACTACCCGAGATATTGGGCAGTTGTTTAATTTCCTTAATGTTTATCGTTACAACACCAACATTACGGTTTTGCTCTACATAATTAAATGCAGTTAGGTTCACCGTAAAATTCAACACTACATTTAACTCGTGGCGCACGCCTGCTTTAAATGGCCCTAATTCGGTTTGATATGGAGAACGTCCTGCATAACTAAATGCGATTAAAAAGATTTTATCAGCTGGTACATTAATACTAAACGAACCATCATCTTTGGTAAGTACTACCTTTTTTTCGCCCGATATAATTACACTTACATCAGCAATTTCGGCCCCAATACTATCTTTTACAACACCAAAAACAGTAGCCATAGGTGATGTTTGAGCCCATGTAGCTATAGTGGTAATAGTAAAAAGAAGAAGCGTTAAAAATTTATGCATTAACTGATGTAAACGTATTTTTACGCTATAACGTATGTGGTTGTGTTTGCTTTAATTTGGCAATAGTTTCAACAGGATTAGCAGAGCTAAATACAAAATTACCAGCAACCAATATACCTGCGCCTGCAGCCATAAGTTTACCAGAATTATCTTGGTTTACTCCACCATCTATTTCAATTACGGCATTGCTATTGCGCTGTATAATTAAATCTTTTAACTCGGCTGTTTTGTGGTAAGTGTTTTCAATAAACTTTTGTCCACCAAAACCTGGGTTAACACTCATTACACAAACCAAATCAATATCAGCAATAATATCTTTTAATAAACTTGCCGATGTGTGCGGATTAAGCGCAACTCCTGCTTTCATACCTAAATCTTTAATAGCTGCAATGGTACGATGTAAGTGAGTACAAGCCTCTAAATGCACTGTTAAAATATCAGCCCCTGCTTGCTTAAAATCATTCAAATACCTATCAGGGTCTACAATCATTAAATGCACATCAAGTGGCTTTTGTGCATGCTTTTTAAGTGCTTTTACTACCGGAAACCCAAACGAAATATTGGGTACAAACATTCCATCCATAATATCCACATGAAACCAATCGGCCTCACTCTGATTAATCATTTCGGTATCTCTTTGGATGTTGGCAAAATCTGCCGATAAAACTGATGGTGCTATTATTACTGACATACTTTGGCGAATATAATTAACAACTTTGAGGTTTAGGGATTATGTGCCTTATTTTTTGGATTGAGCCAAAATTTCGTCAACCACAAAAGCCCAATCTTCATTTGAATCAACTTTATAAGATTGAATACCCGCTGATGTTGCAGCTTCAATATCTCTTGGTGTATCTCCAATCATAAAGGCATCTTGCGGGTTAACCTTAAATCGGGCCAATGCTTTTTCTATCATAATGCTAGCTGGTTTACGGCACAAACATTTTCCGGTATCTTGATGGTGTGGGCAATAATAAATTTCGGTTAAAACAATACCATGAGAGGCTAACTCAGCAATCATTTTTGCATGAATTTGTTTCAAAATCTCGTGACTGTAATGTTTTTTGGCAATTCCACCTTGGTTGGTAATAACCACCAACATATAACCAGCATCAACCAAACGCTTTAAATTGGGTACCACATGAGGCAAAATTTCAAAGGCTTCAGGCGCTGTTACATAGCCACCTAACTCCTTATTTAATACCCCATCTCTATCTAATAAAATTAATTTACTCATTTTTAATAGGTGCAAGTAAGTAATAAAATTGCCTATTTTAATGTTTAATGATATTATTGAAAAAAATTAAACTGTTGAATAAGCGCATCGTAATTATACCAACCTACAACGAAATTGAAAACATTGACCTAATAACTAAGGCTGTTTTTGAATTACCTGCACCGTTTGATGTGTTGATTGTTGACGACAACTCACCAGATGGAACGGGTAATAGAGTAAAGGCATTACAACACAGTTATCCTAATTTACATTTGCTTGAGCGTAAAGCTAAAAATGGATTAGGTACAGCTTATATTGATGGTTTTAAATGGTGCTTGGCTAAAGGTTACGAGTATATTTTTGAAATGGATGCCGATTTTAGCCACAACCCAGCAGATTTAATTAGACTTTATGATGGCTGTGAAGTGCACAAAGGCATGACAGTAGGAAGCAGATATGTTACTGGAGTTAACGTTGTTAATTGGCCAATGAGTAGAGTAATGCTATCGTTTTTTGCAAGTAAATACGTGCGTTTTATTACAGGTATTGATGTGCATGATACCACTGCAGGCTTTGTATGTTACCATCACCAAGTGTTGCGCACTATTGATTTAGATAGAATAAAATTTAGAGGCTACGCTTTTCAAATTGAAATGAAATTTACCGCGTGGAAACACGGTTTTAAAGTAACTGAAGTGCCAATTATTTTTACTGATAGAACCCGAGGAGAATCGAAAATAAGTAAGGGAATTATTAAAGAAGCAGTTTGGGGAGTGATTAGTATGAAAGTGAAAAGTTGGTTCAGAAAATATCCTAAAGCTACTGCTTAATTATTAAGTGCATTTTTAATTGCTTGGCTCAAAATATCTGGATTAAAAGGTTTAGTAACGTAACCAATAATTCCAGTACCCGCAATTGCATCCACAGTTTCTTCTTCTGTCATAGCTGTAAGCGCTATTATTTTTGTTCCAGTATGGTTGGCTAATATAATTTTTGCAGCCTCGCAGCCATCCATTACAGGCATGTTTAAATCCATAAACACTAAATCATATTTTTTTTGCGAAACCATATCTACTGCAATGCTTCCATTCTCAGCAATATCTGTAGTAATGCCCCATCGTGTAAAAAACTGAGTAATTACAAATGCGTTTACATTATTATCCTCGGCAACTAAAACATGTAAGCCAACAAAATGCTCTTCGGTGGTCATCATATTTACTGGGTTTAAAATTAAAAAGCCTCTTTACGGTATAATTCGTAAAAGAGGCTTTTGATAAAAATATCTTAGGTATTAAGCTAAAACAACAATTTTGTTATCTAATACTTCTACAACACCACCGTTAACCTCAAATACTTGAGTTTTTCCATCGGTAGTTTTTACCTTTACACTTCCTTTATCAAGGCTTGATACAATAGCCGCGTGATTTTTTAAAATCTCAAATTGACCTTTGCTACCCGGAAGGATAACAGATTCAACTTCGCCACTAAACAAAGCTTTATCAGGAGTTAATATATCTAATTGCATAATTAGTTAAGTTATAGGGAGTGATATTACCTCACTCCCATGACTAAATTATTTTACTTCGGCTAACATTTTCTCGCCTTTAGCGATAGCATCTTCAATAGTACCAACAAGGTTGAATGAAGCTTCTGGTAAGTGATCTAACTCACCATCCATAATCATGTTAAACCCTTTGATAGTATCTTCAATTGGAACTAATACACCTTTTAAACCAGTGAATTGCTCTGCTACGTGGAAAGGTTGAGATAAGAAACGTTGTACACGTCTTGCACGCGATACTGTTAATTTATCTTCTTCACTTAACTCGTCCATACCTAAAATGGCAATAATATCTTGTAACTCTTTGTAACGTTGTAAAATTCCTTTTACACGTTGAGCACAATTGTAATGCGCATCGCCTAATACAGCAGGACTTAAAATACGTGAAGTTGAATCCAATGGATCTACCGCAGGGTAAATACCTAACTCAGCAATTTTACGACTTAATACTGTTGTAGCATCTAAGTGGGCAAATGTTGTTGCTGGAGCCGGATCTGTTAAGTCATCCGCAGGAACGTATACCGCTTGTACTGATGTAATTGAACCGCGTTTAGTTGATGTAATACGCTCTTGCATGGCACCCATTTCTGAAGCCAAAGTTGGTTGGTAACCTACCGCTGAAGGCATACGACCTAATAATGCCGATACTTCAGAACCTGCTTGGGTAAAACGGAAGATATTATCAACGAAGAACAAAATATCACGTCCACCTGATTTTTCATCACCATCACGGAAATACTCAGCAATAGTTAAACCTGATAACGCTACACGAGCACGAGCTCCTGGAGGTTCATTCATCTGTCCGAAAACAAAGGTTGCTTTCGATTCTTTTAATTTAGAATAATCGATTTTATCTAAAGGCCAATCTCCAGCCTCCATACCATGAGTAAATTCATCGCCATATTTTACAATACCCGATTCAATCATCTCACGCAACAAGTCATTACCTTCACGAGTACGCTCACCAACACCAGCAAATACAGAGAAACCATCGTATGCTTTTGCAATGTTGTTAATTAACTCTTGAATCAATACGGTTTTACCAACACCAGCACCACCGAACAAACCAATTTTACCACCTTTTGCGTATGGCTCAATTAAGTCAATTACTTTAATACCTGTGTATAATGGCTCTGTACTGGTTGATAAATCTTCGAAACGAGGAGCTGAGCGGTGAATAGAGCGGCCATCTTCTGTTGATACAGTTTTCATACCATCAATTGGCTCACCAACTACGTTAAACAAACGACCACGAATATCATCTCCTGTAGGCATTGCAATTGGTTTGCTAGTTGGAACTACTTCCATACCGCGAACCAAACCGTCTGTTGCTTCCATTGCAATGGTTCTAATCATGTTCTCGCCTAAGTGACGTTGACATTCTAATACTACTCTAGTACCATCTGCTTTGGTAATTACCAATGCATCAAGGATTTTAGGTAATTTTTCGCTGTTATCAGGGAATCTTACATCCACTACCGGACCAATTACCTGAGCTACTACTCCTGATTTTGACATACTTACGAATTTTTAGCTTATTTTTAAGTGCCGCAAAGTTAACTTTTCGTACTAAAAATCAAACGAAAATTTAATCATATATTAGGATATGTGAACAATTTACAGATTGCTATTTAGTTACAGGCTGATGCTGTTGAAGTTGCAACTAGGGCGGTACAATTTTTATACTATTGATAAATTAAAGATAACCGGCTTATTAAACCTACATGTTGATTTTATTGCCTAAGGCATAAAAAGAGCCTTAAGCTCTGTAGCCTCGTCTGGTTTCATTTTACCAGCCAAAATTAAGCGAAGCTGACGTCTGCGTAATGCACCATCATATTTATTCTTCTCTTCTTCCGTTTCTGGTTTTATCTCGTTTACCTTTACTGGCCCACCATTTCTATCTAAAGCAACAAAGGTATAATAGGCATCATTACTTTTAAATCGTTCGCCAGTTGGTATGCTATCAGCCCAAACGGCAATGTGTATTTCCATTGATGAGTTAAATGCACGGGTAACTTTTGCTTCTAAAGTTACTACATCGCCTAGTTTTATGGCTTTACCAAAACTAACACTATCTACCGATGCTGTGACAGCTATTTTACCGCTATGTTTTTGAGCAGTGATTGCAGCTGCAATATCCATCCAATGTAATAATCTACCACCCATTAAATTATTAAGGGTATTGGTATCGTTGGGTAAAACCAACTCATTCATTATTGTAACCGATTGGCTCGGTGTTTTTACAAGTTCACTCATAAGTACAGCAAATGTAATGCAATGACGGTATAAAAAAAGAGGCTACCCAATTTCTTGGATAGCCTCTTTGTATATGTTTGATAAATATTACTGTTTAACTAATTGACGGCTAATTACATCATTGCCAATGTACACGCGAACCATGTATACTGCAGACTTAGCGTCAAACTGATTTTCGTTTAGGTTGATGCTTTGAACACCAGCAGTCATAGTTCCAACATTTTGGCTGTAAACTTTTCTGCCTAACATATCAAATACCTCTACACTAACTTTTTCAGCTGAGTTCAAATCAAACTCAATTTTTGATGTGCTAGTAAACGGATTAGGATAGATATTGAAGTTTACGCTTGATGCAAAACTATTATCCTCTAAACCTACTCTTCTGTCAATGTTAACAGAGTCTACATAAACCGCATCACAAGAGTTTGAATCTTGAACAGTTAACGTAACAACGTTCCAACCTTTACGATCAAAAATGTGAGTAATTACATTTGAAGTTGTGTTAACAATTGCACTTCCATCACCAAAGTTCCAGCTATAACGAGCTAAACCTGGTTTGTTAGCGGTAAATCTTACGTTGTTTGGTGTAAGACTATCCTTATTAAAGCTGATTGAAATAGGAGCACTAATGAAAATTGTATCTAGTTTAGTTTCAATACAACCATCTAAGTTAACGCTTAGTGATACAATTTTTTGTCCGCCTAAAACATAAGCATGTAATGCATTAGGGTTATTTGAAGTTGTATTATCTCCAAATTGATATGTATAGATAGGGTTAACACCTGCAGGTAATCCACCAGGGATAATTGATTGGTTGGTGAACGCTACATCTTTACCTACGCAACCATTACCAACAGTAAAGTCAACCATTGCTTTGTCTTTAACCTGAGCAAGTACACGTAACGAATCAAAACATCCATTAACTGTATCTGTTGCTGTTAAAGTAACATAATAACCACCAATTGCACCAAATACTTTTACAGGCACTATTGCAGAAGATGGTTGTGAGTTATCACCAAAGTTCCAATTGTATTTAACACGTGCTAATCCATTTGCAAAAGTGGTATTGTTTGCAATAACTAAGTTGCTTCCTTTACAAGTGTTATCAAGAGTGAAGTTAACAACCGGTTTATTAAAGATAGAAACCATGCGAGATACAGTATCAGTACAACCGTAGTTAGAAATAACTTTTAACACTGCTTTGTATGAACCGCCTGCTGGGTAGTAGTATAATGGATTATTTGAGTAACCCAAATCGCCATTACCAAATGTCCATTCGCTACCGAATGTATTCACACGACCATTTTTACCAGGAGCTATTGATGAAGAGTTGGTAAACTGAACTGGAGCTCCAGCACAAACATTTTGCACAGCAAAGTTTGCAGTTGGTTGAGCAAATACTTGAATTGGCTTAGTAATAGTGTCGGTACAACCTACTGTATTACGCACTAACAATTTAGCATTAATAATAGTATCTGAACCTTGAACAATTACATCTACTTTGTTACTATCTGCTACTTGGCCACCAATATCAAAACGATAGAAGTTACCAGCGCTATGAGGTCCTGTACTTGTAAAGGTTGATACCTTACCTGAACATGAAATAGTTGATGTAAAGTTTGCCACTGGCGAAGGTAGCACAGTGATATTTGTAATCAACGAGTCAAGCAATGTAGTGTTGTTACGTACTAACATTTTCACAGTATAGTTACCTGGTGTAGCATAAGATTTTATAGGACTTGCAGCGTTTGAGCTAGTTCCATCACCAAAATCCCAAGTGTATTGCATAGGCAAGGTAAAGTCACCTGTTGTTGAGAAGTTAGCAAACAAATTGTTAATGTTTTGGCATAACGTATCGTTTGGTGCAAAGAAACTTGCAATAGGTGAATTGGCAATAGTAACATATCTATTTACTATTGAATCACAACCTTCTGGCAACAATCTAACTGTAACTTCCAATTGGAATGTTTTGTTAGAGTCAGCAGGTACACCATTAACTAATACGTAACCAGCTGAGCTCGGTGTAGGAGTAACAAAACTGTAGCTACTTGCCGAATCAACTATTACATTAACGTTGTTCGGTTGGTCGAAGAAGTATTTGTACATCTTAACACGTGATATAGTCCATGCCGAACCGTAGTTAGCATTTGTAGTTCCTTTAGGAGCAACAATTTGATAACGAGCAACACCACCTACTTTTATCGCATCTGGTGTAAAGAAATCTCCTGAGTTATACTGTCCGTGAAATACTGAACCTTTTACTACAAATGGTCCATTTTTAAAATTACGGAAGAATACAATTGCTGTATCATCCATAAAGTTTGTACAGTTAGAAGTAATGTTACGAGCCCAAACTCTTAAGTAAGCCGAATCAACGGTTGACATGTAACCTTGTAATTTTAAGGTTCCATCATTACCAAGAGCTGTATTACCAACAAATTTCTGAGTTAACATATCAAATAAGGTATACTCAAATTTAGAATCCGCATTTGCTATAAATACATTAATTGAATCGTTGTAGCAATTAGATTGTGTTTTAGGTGTAACTGGTAATGATAAGAAGTTGTCAAATAAAACGATACTATCAATAATGATGTTTCCACCACCTCTAGAGTATGCTTCTATACCAACTTTAAGTCCACTAAATCCAGCATACTCTTCTAAGCAGAAATCGTATACTTTGTAACCCGGTACGGCAAAACTTGCATTTGCTCTGTATATAGGATAACCTTTTTGAATTTCAATCCAAGTACCAAAACCTGCACCAATTTTAACTAGAATAGAATCGCGTAAGTTGGCATTGTCTGAATTTTGAGAAACATATAAACGTAATGTTGGACGTTGTGATTGGGTGAAATCTAAACAAGGTGAAATCAAACGTGAAGAAATACCACTTGCAACTGACAACATTGCAGCACGGCTACCTGTAAGCGGAGCTAACACTGGATTAGTTAATGAACCAAAAGAACGTAAATCCCATAAACCTACTCCTTGTATTTGCTCTGCACTCCAATTGTAAACATTTGGCATATCAAAGCCGGTTGCAATTGAAGCTGATGGAGAAATATTCATCACTGTAGTTGTATAGTTAAATCCTGTTCTTGGATCTGAGTTCACAAAACTTACTGGCTGACCAGCGCCATCCACACCACCAATTCGATATGCAACCATTGTATTAGCAGGTTGAGCAGGAATAGTGTATGTACGATCGTTACCAATTTTAGTTGTTGCAACAATACCGATTTGAACACCACCATTGATAGTATAGTATAACGAATCGTTCATTGTTGAGTTTTTATCCATAATACGTGCAGTGATTAGAACTGGAACGCCATCAAAATAACAAACATCAGCAGGTTTTGTATAGTCGTATGCTTTAGGTGCAAAAAGATCTTGGTATGAACCTAAGAATTCATGCGCACCAATAGAAGAAACTCCAGAAGCTAAACCAGGACGAGGCGCAGCCAAGATATCATCGTTGATCCGAGGAATACGTTGTCCAGCTCTAAATAATGGAGAAGTAGTACCATTTGGAATAAGTAAGTTTACATCACTAATAAATGGAGATAATACACTTAACGATAAAGTATCTTGTAAGCTAAATGCAGCCCAGTTCGCTACTGTAATATAGTTTGTTGCTGTAGCGGCAATGTTAATACCTGCTACGTTATTATTTCCGAATGTTCCAGCTACGTAGTAGTTGTTGTAATCAGTGTAACTAAACGGATTTAAATTTGCTGCTGCTGCTAAAGCATAAATGTTACCTCCAACTACTGAGCGTGATAATCTATTTTGTAAAATATTATTTGTTACATTAATTGTACCACGTGTGTTTGAACCAACACCGATACATGATGATATACCTGTTGTACCTAAAGTTGTTGCTTGGCCCAAGTTAATAGAGTTGTTCCAAATATTCACATCAACATCAAGGAATGCGGGGCCAGTTACAGGAAGTGTACCATCCAATAATATACCAAATGGATTATTTAAGAAGCCAGTTCCTGAAGGAGTTGAACCTAATGCTGATATTGCCGAAATCATATTGTTATACATGGCAATAGATTTGGTTCCATCCCAGCGAATATTGGTATAAATACCATATGCCGCGGTAGTATTAGATTTAATGCTGGTAATAGTATTGCGTGTTACGGTGATTGCAGAGTCGGTATTCCATTGACCTGTACTTGGGATACCCGTATTACTTAATTCGATACCGCTGTTATTGTTAAATGAAGGAATATTGTTTTTAATAACATTGCTATCGATTAAGGCATTAGCCTGATGTGATACCAAAATACCTGCAGCATTAGCTATACCACCATAGTTATCGGTAGCAACTGCACCACCAACCATGTTGTTTCCACCAATAGTATTACCTATTACTTTAGTATTTAAATCGTAACCACCACTGATGTTGTTGATACCTTTTAAGTAAACACCATATTTAACAGCACCAATAAAGTTGCTTTCAAATCTATTGTTGTTATTTTTTTCACGAATTGGGTTAACTGGCACAGGTGTGGTTGAGTTAAACGCAACACCACCCTGATAAATACCTGCGTATGAGAATACTGTTGTTGTATTTGAGTATCCTAAGATATTACATCCACGAATTGTGATATCAGTAGCTGGTTGTGACCAACCTATTACATCAATTACACGAGTAAGTGGATTATTTACAAAAGCAACATTGGCAGGAGAGGCTGGCATTCTGATAGTAAGATTTTTCTCTCTACCATCAATGGTTATATAACGAGCACCTTGGAAACGAATTACACTTGATGCAGCACCAAATTGACTTTTAGCAGTTGCACCTGTTGATGAAATAATTGCATTTACACCATCAGCTGTAGATATACGAATGAATCTGTTAGGACCCATTTGAGGATAATCATGTAAAGTTGAAATCAAAGTATCTCCTTCACCTGTATAGCCAGCAGTAATTACCACTTCTACAGTACGGAGTGGAGGATTATTACCATCATCAACACCATGTGTATTGATGTAGCGGAATAAGTTATTAATTGTATTAAATGAACCAACTAATGGACTTGTTGTTGTTGGAGGTGCTAACGTACCATCTACATAGTACACTGCATCACCAAACAATGGAGCATATTTACTTGCTACCTCTAAAGCACCTGCAGTGGCATTATCTGCACCACGGCCTACACCAGCAATATCCGCAACTGCTTGATTATTTCTGATGAATCGTTTAGCGATGTGACCTACATACATAGAATCTAAATATGGGGTCGAATCGTTTAAGAAAGGAACTTCTCCAAACAAACTACCAGCATCGCCTCCATATATTTTTCTTAGTTCAAACAATGATGGAATTTGAACCGTATTGGCAATAGCTATTTGATTGTTAGTGTAATTTGCATCAGCACCAACATAGTAAACATTGGTATTTACCTCAGAAAACGGATTGGTAACGTTACTACCTAATGCATAAACGTACGCATTAGACAAGGTTCCAGCCGAAGTACGACCATATACGTTTGAGAATAAGTTATTACGCATTGCAACACCTGCTACCCTTGGATCAATGTATACAGCTGAGGTATATGCACCAGGGCTTACTTGTACTGTAGGGTGTTGTGATAACTGTATAGTATTTTGAACAACACTAATACCTAAACCTATTGTACCAGCTGCTGTGTATGGCGACTCAATTGCAATACCTGCCGGAGAACTTAATGACGTAAGAGTTGAAGATCCTGTACCAAATATTTTAGAAATCGTATTATTTGCCACCAATATAGAGCGACTAACTTTACTCAATCCAATACGAATACCAGCTGCGTATCCTGCTGACGAACCTAAATTGTATATTGTATTACGTGTGATGTTGATTGTTTGAGCTTGAGGGCTATCAATCGGATCAGTAGTAGGTGCATCAATATCAATACCACGGAAACCAGTAGCATTAATTAATGAGTTACGAACAACGTTACTATCAATTAAACCTTGGCTAACGCCTTTAACATATATACCTGCCATGTTTGCTGCGCCACCACCAATAAAGGTTGTATTAGCCGCACCACCGTATGTTACTGTACCACCAATTACGTTTCTGTATATGGTTAAGAACTGATCTGTTAAACCAACCTTAGCTCTCCAATAAATACCTGTTCTTACTGCTTCAATGGTATTATTTCCAATAAAGTTATTGGTATTTGCTCCACCGATAGCATTACCTACACCTGCAGCAACATTACCAGCACCCATATAAACTGCTGCGTATGTATTTACAGTTGAAGGAGATGAACTACCCGTTAATGTACAATTACGCACGGTGGTGTAAGATACCGGATGCATTAATGTAGGAATAAAAGCAATTAATTTTGCTTGAGTTGCAGATGCTGATGCTGGCAATGAAATTGTAATTGCTTTGCCATTGTTACCATCGGTACCATCTATTTCAAAAAATGAAGCTCCGTATAATTTGATAATTGCAGAGTTGTTACAAATTACTTGTCCAGCTGCAATTGTAAGATTTACTGTTACGCCATTAGCTGCAGTTACTTTAATTCCTCTAGTTCCTAACATGCCCGGATAAGGCAAAATTGCAGGAGGTACAGTTGCATCTAACAAAAATCCGTTAGCGAAAACTATGTTGATAGTTCCTGTACCTTGTGTACCAAAACTATTTAAATGATTTACAAAACTTCCGTATGTAGCAAATGAACCCACTGTTGGGTTAGCATTAGTTGGAAGATTATCTACACCATTAATAAAATAAGTAGTTCCGCCAACTAGTGCGCTGTATGCATTTGTAATATTTTGAGTAAACTGATATGCTCCTACTGATGACGAACCACTAGCAGGACGAGCAACACCATAAATGTCGCTAGCTAATAACGCTTTTCCTAAAGCTGCATATGTTGCTCCTGCTCCATTTGAAGTTGCCAATGTAGAGTCATTTTCAAAAACAGGACGTGTAACAAAACTTCCTTTATCAAATAAAGTATACATTGACCACTCTGCAACACTCACATAGTTATTTAAAGGTGTATAACCAATATTGGCCCAGCCACCTGTAGTTGTTACATCATATAAGTTGTTATCAATACTATCGAAAGGATGTACTACTACAAAATTAGGTGAAGTTCCGGTTTGATTACGAGTAACAGCAACAGCATAAGTGTTGTAAGCAGTTGCGTTACTAACCAAGTTTTGCATCCGGTTAGAGAAAATGTTGTTGTATACACGAATACCACCTGCAGTTAAAGTACCAGTAACTAAACATGCAGCAGATGAACCCACTAATGTTGATCCTGTTAATGCAATACTGTTGTTAATGATATCAATACCAGCTTTAATCGTACTATCTTCAACCAAGATACCAATTGGATATTGGAAACTACTCATGGTAGCATTTCCTGGCGAAGTTAATTTTGCAATAGTATTGTTAGTTATTTTTAGACTTAGAGGGTATTGGTGATTACCTAAAGCCACTCTTATACCAGTTACACCACCTGAAGTAGCGTTAATAGTATGGATAGTATTAGCATTAATGATAATGTTACTATCTAATGAAATTGCACTGGCTGCGTTGCTTAACTCAATTCCTTTGAAGCCTGTGAATGTATTTAAGCTTCTTGAAATAACGTTATTCTCGATAAACGCATTAGCCTGATTAGATAAAAAGATACCTGATGCATTTGCAGAACCACCGATTAGTAAATTACCACCAATACGGTTGTTGCGTACAATCAATCCCAAATCTTGATTACCACGTGCTGATGCACCGAAACCACGAGCGTAAACACCAAATTGAACACCTTGAATATCGCAATTAACAACTGAAATATTCGCATTTCTGCGAGCACCATTTGTTCCTACACTTGTACCACCAATGTAAACACCAGCATATGTAGTTACAGCTGTTGTTGTAGCAAAACCAGTAATGTTAATATTCTTTACGGTTACTGTATTAATAGGTGTGGTAGCAGTACTAATCAAATCTATAACCCTACCTGTAGTTTGTGGCGAAGTAGCCGCAATTACGAAAGATAAATTCTTTTGACCTGGTGTACCAGCACCATCGATAGTAAAATACTGAGTACCATTAAAGCGGAACAAAGCTGTATTTGCAGCTAAGGCAACTGAATTGGTAATAGTAAAATTAGTACCAGCAACAGGCTTAAGTACAATTGCACGCAATGCCGATGCATAATTTATGGTGTTAACTACGATACCTGCATTTGATGCTTCAGCACCTGTGTAACCAGGAACCAATAAAATGGTGATTTGACCTAACGTATTTGGGTCAATACCATTAGCATTTAATGCACTAATTACACCAGTAGTGTTGATGTAAGGATTACCAGCAGTGTACGCTCCGGTTAAGTTCATGAAAGTATCTTTTGGCGATACTAGGTCATTACCTACACCATCTACGTAGTACGTTTGGCCAGCCGCAAAGGGGGCTTGAGCTCTTGCGCTTTTTGTTATGCCTGCAAATAATGCTAGCATAAATACCGAAGCGAAGAGTTTGCTTGAAAGTAAAGTAAACTTGGTCCTCATATGTTATTTTTAATCTTTATTTTATTTTTTCGTGGAATATCAAAGTTTAGAAAAAAAAGTCGAAAATCAAAGTGCTGTTTTACATTTTTGAACTTTTTAAGATAAATCGTTTAGGTCTTAATTTTACCAACCATCTAAAGCCCTTGATTCTCAACTCTTCTGGCTTCATCTCATTCATTGCATAAAATACAGCATCTGGCTCGGTAATAAATTGTGCGGTAGAAATTTTACCATTTACAAACCTAAATTTCATTTCGCTACAATCAATTATATTTACCCCTATAAAAGCGCTGTCTTCCTTAGCGTAATAAACACTTTGGCCATTTCCTTTAACGTAAATACTATTAATTTTTTGATTTTTGAATTGAGCCGTCATTAATCTCCCTTTAATCTGATTGTAATGAATTTTGGTCTCTTGCGAAACAACAAATGAGTTACAAATTATATCCATAGAATCCAATTTACGGTTGTTGATGTAGAACAAAATGGTATCGCCTGTAATTTGGTTTACATCACTCCATAAAATAGGACTTTTATAAAGTATCATCATTGAATCTGATTTATTGTAAACCAACGAATCGCATACGGATTGCAAATCTGATTTGTATATTTTTACGTGAGGATAAGCTTTCAGTAATTCTTTACTTCCGGCCTTTTTACTTTTTTGATAGGTATAAATGGTATCAGCACTAATCATCATACTATCATTATCAACCAAACTTACAACAATTGGATTACGAGTAACATAGCTGTAGTTCAACTGTCCAAATAACTCGGCTACTCCACCAAATACGGTTGTTTTATTTAAGGTATCTATTAAAATGATATTGCCTAAGGCTTTTGAGTACTTGTTTTTTCTATCGTAAATAACTGTATCGGCAATTAGGGTGGTTTCCTTACTCACTATTTTTACCCTGCTTTTTAATAAACCACTTTGCCTTTCGGTGTTATAGGTGCCCGAGCTGCAATAAATGGTATCCATATCCGAAATTATAACAGAGTTACTGTAAAAGGTTGCATTTTTTGAAACAGTATGATACTTAAGCGTATCGGTTGTCATGGTAAACTCAGGGCTAACTAGCAAAACATTACGCTTAAAAAAGAGCTCTTTGGTAGATGTAAAATAGTAACCAATTTTACTCGTAAGCACATTTGCTCCGCTTAAAAGTTTACCTCCATTAAAATAGCTTGCTTTGTTCTGTTGCAAATCAAATTCGAGTTCATTACTTGTAAGCGAAGACTGATTATCAACCATACTTACATTTTTCTCTAACCGTGCTACTTTCTTTTGTCCATCGTATTTTAACACATCACCATAAAAATGTACACTATCATTATGTATAATATGCACGTGGTTGTATGCCTCTACAAAGTTGGTTTCATCAAACAAATACGCACTATCGCAATACAAAATTGTATTGTCTTGCTTTAAGCCAACATCGCCTATAAGTTTCTTTACTTTAAACTGTCCGCGTTGTTCTAACTCAAAAGTATTGGCATTAAGAATCTGAATTTTTGTTCCTTGAGCATTTACATTTTTAACAAAACCCAAAGCCACAATTATCCATAGCCCTAAAAGTGTTTTTTTCATACTGCACCAAAACTAAGCATTTATTGTAATTTTGAACCATGAATATTGTACAACATGTAAATGATTTTTTACACCAGAATTTAACACCTAGCTCCAAGTTTATTGTGGCGGTAAGTGGTGGCAAAGATTCTATTGCATTGTTACATATACTTAAACAATTGGGGGTTGATGCTGTTGCTGCACACTGTAACTTTAAGTTAAGAGGAGAAGAAAGTGACGAAGATGAGCGCTTTGTTCAATCATTTTGTAAATTACATGACATAAAACTGGAGTGCATTAGTTTTGATACAAAAACAATTAGCCTAAATCAAAAAACAGCTATTCAAGAAACTGCTCGTGCGCTACGATATAATTGGTTTGAAGAACTCAGGGTTTCATTAAATGCTGATTATATTTTAACTGCACATCATGCAAACGATTTAGCTGAAACTTTTTTATTTAATGCAGCACGTGGATCAGGAATAAATGGACTGAAAAGTATACCAGCAATTAATGGATTTATTGCACGTCCGTTGTTACACATTACCCAAGAACAAATAACTAACTACGTTGTAAACAAACAACTTCAGTTTAGAGTTGATAGCTCCAATTTATCTGATAAATATTCGCGCAATTTTATACGTCATCAAATTATTCCTTTGCTTGAGCAAATTAACCCCCAAGCTGTTGAGCACATTATGCAATCAACACAAGTAATTAGCTCATTACTTCCTATTGTGGAGGAGAAATTTGATGCCCTAAAAAAACAACTTATTACAACAGATAATGGTAGCATTAACATAAACCTAATTGAGTTGCAAAAACTAAACTATGCTTCGCATTTTTTGTTTAACGAACTAAGTGTACTTGGCTTTAATAATACACAAGTTTTAGATATGTTAAACACTTCGCACCAAAGTGGAAGTAGTTGGAATAGTCATTCACATATTGCAAGTATTAATCAGGCCAAATTAATTGTTTATCCAGTTACTGAAACTGCATTTGAACATGAAGAAATTTTGGTTGATGAAATAAAAGAAACAACACTTGTTACTTTAAAAAATCAAACACTAAAACTATTATTAATTAAAGCAGAGGAAGCTAGTTTTAGTGAGCACGAATTATACTTAGATATAGATAAAATTACTTGGCCCATTACATTCCGTAATTGGCAAATGGGTGATAAGTTTTCGCCATTAGGGTTAAAAGGTCGTAAAAAAATTAGCGACTATTTTATTGATAAAAAAACACCCGATTTATTGAAACAAAAAAGCATTGTAATTACAGACTCTAAAGACATTATTGGGCTGTTTCCTTTTACCATAGATAACCAAGTAAAAATAACCCCAACAAGTAAACATATTTTAAAAATAACAATGGCTTAAAACAAAAAAGACCACCAACTTTGTGGTGATCTTTCTGTTTTAATTTTATGTTTTTAGTGTGCTTCTAACCAGTTGTTACCCACTCCTGACTCGGCAATTACCGGAACCTCTAAAGTCATGGCCTTTTCCATTTCTTCTTTCACCAAAACTTTCACTTCTTCTATTTCCGATTTATGCACATCAAACAAAAGTTCATCATGTACTTGTAAAATCATTTTTGATTTTAAATGAGGCAGTGCTTGCATGCGTTTATAAATATTAATCATGGCAAGTTTTATCATATCAGCAGCGCTACCTTGTATTGGTGCGTTAATAGCATTTCGTTCAGCAAAACCACGCACTGTAAAATTAGCCGAGTTTATATCGCGCAGGTATCTTCTGCGGCCCATTAATGTTTGCACATAACCATACTCTTTTGCAAAATTTATGGTGGTATTCATATACGTTTTTATGGCAGGATATTGTTTCCAATATTCATCAATAATGGTTGCAGCTTCCTTACGTGGAATACCTAAACTTTGCGACAAACCAAAAGCTGATTGGCCATAAATAATTCCGAAGTTTACTGCTTTTGCATTTCGCCTTTGCTCTGATGTAACTTCAGTTACTTCAATGCCATATACACGTGCAGCCGTGGCCGTATGAATATCAATACCTTGTTTAAATGCATCAATCATTGCTGGCTCTTTGGCTATTGAGGCAATAATGCGCAACTCAATTTGAGAGTAATCTGCACTCAACAAAACGTACTCCTCGTTACGTGCAATAAATGCTTTTCGCACTTCCTTGCCCCTATCAGTACGAATAGGAATATTTTGAAGATTAGGATTGTTAGAACTTAACCTACCAGTTGCTGCTACCGCTTGATTAAATGAAGTGTGTAATCTACCCGTTGTTTTGTTAATTAATTCGGGCAATGCATCAACATAAGTTGATTTTAGTTTTTGCAGTTGACGTACATCTAAAATACAACGAACTATTTCATGCTCAGTTAAATTTTGCAACACATCTTCACCTGTTTGATACTGCCCTGTTTTTGTTTTTTTAGCTTTAGGATCAAGTTTCAAATGATCAAATAAAACCTCGCCTAATTGCTTAGGTGATGATATATTAAAATCAACACCTGCAAGCTCTAAAATGCGCTTTTCTAATTGCGTAATTTCAGTTTGTAGTTCTATTGAGTAATCATTTAAAAACTGCTTGTTTACATTAATACCTTCTAACTCCATATCAGCCAAAACTGGCACTAATGGTTGCTCCATTTCAAACAATAATTTTTCGGCTTCGCACGCTTTTAATTGCGGTGCCAATTTTTGTTTAAGTTGAAAAGTGATATCCGTATCTTCTACAGCATATTCTTTAATTTTCTCTACATCCACATCGCGCATGCTTAACTGATTTTTTCCCTTTTTACCAATTAACGTTTCGATGCTTACTGGTTGATAATTTAAATAGGTTTCAGCCAAATAATCCATACCATGGCGCAAATCTGGCTCTATTAAATAGTGCGCCAACATGGTATCAAACACAGGGCCTTTTAAATCTAACCCATAACGCTTCAATACGCTTAAATCAAACTTTACATTTTGTAAAATTTTAGTAATTGTATCACTTTCAAAAACGGGTTTAAAAGCGTGTAATAATTGTTTAGCCTCATCAAAATTTGGAGGGCAGGCAACGTAATATCCATGATGTGCTTTGTAGCTAAAGCTAAAGCCCACAATGTCGTTATCTATTTTATCAAGACTAGATGTTTCCGTATCAAAACATACTTCAGTTTGTTGTAGTAATTCTTGTAAAACTTGTTGCAAATGCTCATTGCCATTAACCAAAATATACTCGTGTTCGGTAGTGTCAATTTTTGCAAAATTAGATACAGAAGTTTCAGTCTCATTACTTACAGCTGTCGTATCAACAGTTGCCGAACCTTGATTAAACAAATCGAAAGCAGCTGCAGGAGCAGCAGCGGTTTGCTTACCCTCTGCTACAGGTATTTCAAGCTCAGTTCCGAATAAACGCTTGGCTAATGTTTTAAACTCCAACTCGGCAAAAAGTTTTTCTACTTCTTCCTTGTTAGGTTCTTCCATAATAAGCTCTTCTTCTACTAAATCAATAGGCACATTAACATCAATAGTTGCTAAACGCTTACTTAAAAATGCTTGCTCTTTAAACGCTTCTACATTTTCTTTTTGCTTGCCTTTTAATTCGTGTGTGTGCTCATACAAGCCTTCCATGCTTCCGTATTTTTGTACCAAAAGTTTAGCAGTTTTCTCTCCCACACCAGGTATTCCGGGTATGTTATCTACCGCATCACCCCACATACCCAAAATATCAATTACTTGGTTTACATCTGTAATTTCCCAACGTTTAAGCACTTCAGGCACGCCCATAATTTCATACTCGTTGCCCATACGCGCAGGCTTGTAAATAAAAATATGTTCGCTAACTAATTGTCCAAAATCCTTATCAGGTGTCATCATGTACACATCAAAGTTTTGCAGCTCGGCCTTTTTAGCTAATGTGCCAATTACATCATCAGCCTCGTATCCTGGCCTAATTAATAACGGAATACGCATGGCTTCGGTAATTTTCATGATGTAAGGCAATGCTTTCGAAATATCTTCAGGCATTTCCTCGCGATGAGCTTTGTAGTGCTCATATTCATCATGCCTAGCAGTTGGTTCTGATGTATCAAAACTAACTCCGATATGAGTTGGCTTTTCCTTTTTTAAAATATCTAAAACGGTATTGATGTATCCAAAAATGGCTGATGTATTAAACCCGTACGATGTAATGCGAGGATTTTTACTAAAGGCAAAATAAGCTCGGTAAACCAGCGCCATGCCATCTAACAGAAAAAGTTTTTTTCGTTGCTGCATAATATGTTGTGTAACGCATCAAATATAAACACAACTTGTTATTTGAAGCTATTTTAAACGGATAACTTTTCCTTGTTTTATCACAAATGCGTGTTGTGCTTTATCAAACAGTGGTTTATCCGATTTATTATCGCTGTATGCTTCTAAAATAATAGCATCGGGGCCATATTTATGTACAAATGCTTCAACTTTATGTATGCCTTTGCAATTAGGGCCATTAAGTATGTATTTATTTTGATGGTAAGTAAGTTCGGTACCTATGCAAGTGCTGTTAAACCTTCTTGAAACTAGTGGCTCTACAAATATGCGTGGCGATGCTGTAATAACTATTGTGGCAACACCATTTAATTGATGTTGTTGTAATACTTTAACAAGTGTTTGATTAAAATCTAAATCAGTTTTTGTGCTCCAGTATTTTTCAATTAGCGCATCTAACTCTGTTGGCGTAAACCCATTTAAATAGCTTAAAAAAAGTTGCTTAAATTTTGGGGTTGACATTGCTCCTATCAACCATAAAAAATAACACACCACCATAAAAGGTAGCAGAATAATTTTGGCAGGATTTTGAGTGAGTATAAAACGATAAAAATCTACCGTGCAATCGCCTTTAAAAAGGGTGCCATCAAAATCAAAAACAATAAATTTAGTATTAGCCATAAATTACCATTACCGCATAAACTATCCATAAAACTAATGTTGCTTGCAACAATCTATCTTTATAAACCAACACTGTTGGGTCAGCATCTGTGGCTGATTTGGCATTAAGCAATTGTATGTATCTAAACAACCCAAACACCACAAAAAATGCTGAGTATTTTAATGGTTGATGCAACTTTTCGGGCAACGTAGTACTTGTTAAAGTATACATTAAATATGCAGTTACACTAATGGCTGCACTAATGTAAATGTATACATCTAAAGTTTGTAAGTTGTATCCATTTAAAGCTGCACGATGTTTACCAGCCTGGCCATCTAACATCAATAATTCCGATTTTCTCTTTCCAAAAGCTAAAAACAAAGCTAAGAAAAATGTAACCACCACAATCCAATCGCTTGGCACCACCTGTATGGCATAACATCCAGCCAATACTCGTATTACAAAGCCAGATGCAATACTAAAACAATCGGCAATAGCAACGTGCTTAATTTTTAAAACGTAGGCTATATTTATACTTAAATAGGCTAAAAGTGCATACATAAACTGGGTGCTATTTACTTGCCACGTTAGGGTAGCAGACAGTATTAAACAAATTAATCCCAGCATAATTGCTTGCTGTTTGGTAACTCTACCAGCAGGTAATGCACGCATTTGTTTACGCGGATGAAGCTTATCTTGCTCCACATCCAACAAATCGTTAAACACATAAACAGCAGAACTTAAAAAACAAAACGCAAAAAAAGCCGTAAACACCGTTGGATAAAGCTCCGTGTTAAATAAATTAAACGAAAACACCATTGGTGCAAGCAGGAACAAATTCTTTATCCAGCTTTGTACTCTAAGCAAACTTAAATATACTTGCATGCCTTGCGAATATAAGGCAATATTCAATATTATGAATTTTAAAACCTCATCATCGTATCCTCAACTACAAGCTTTTTTGCTTGGTGCAGGGCTACTTTTGGGGTTAATGCCGGTTTTATCTTTTATACTAACCAGTATTGGTTTTTTAATAGGCATTAGTATTACAGCCTTTCACTTACCCATCATCTTTTTGGCAACCGTATTTGTGGCCTGGCTTTTAAGTAAGTCGCAGCATTATTACACGCTAAAAACATTTGGTTGGACGCTAGTCGTATTCATACTTATTTTAGTGCTTGGAGCCGTACATGTAACCTCTATTTTTGATACCAGTTACGATGGTATGTGGTATCATCAAGAAGCCGTAATAAATTTTGCCAAAGGCTGGAATCCCTACAAACACATGCTTTTACCACATGAAGGTACCGAAACTGGCACTTTTTACGATAATCATTATCCTAAAGCCGTTTGGATTGCTGAAGCAACAGTATATAAATTCACAGGATTGCTGGAATCGGCAAAGGTTTATAATTTAGTTTTAGCAAGTGGGCTATTTTTTTTAAGTTGGTTTGGGTTGATGCAGTTCAAATTTATCAACCCAATAGCTAGCTTTTTACTTGCTTTACTTATTGGATTTAATCCTACTTCTATCTATCAGCTTTATGCATTTTATGTTGATGGGCAGTTGGGCGCAAGTTTAATGGCTATCATGATATTATTAGTATCATCTATACTATTGAACAACCGAACTCTATTTTGGATTGCTTTACTTATTTTTAGCTACTTGGCTAATATTAAATTTACAGGGTTGGTTTATGGCTGTATTGTTTTAGCATTTTATTTAAGCTACTTAATATGGCGCAAACGCAGCGATTTTAAATATTATTTTATAAGCACAGCCGCTGCTGTTCTTGTAACAGTTGTTGTACTTGGTTACCCAACCTATGTAACCAATACGCTTAATAATCAACACCCATTTTACCCCATTATGGGGCCAGGTTCATATGGTGATGATATTGCAAAAATTCCGCAACCCGCAAACTTTGCAACGTTAAATAGGTTTGATAAGTTTATTACCGCCACATTTGCAGAGCCTATGTGGTGTAGAACTCCCTTAACCACTAAACCGAAACGATTATTTAAACCTATTTACGACAAATATTATTTTACCCGTGCCGATTTTGAGATAAGTGGATTTGGCCCTTATTATGCAGAACTTTTTGGCGGATTTTTACTTGCATTGGCATTACTGTTTTTCATTCCATCTAAATACAAAAAAGAAACTGCCCTATTTTTAACCGTTGTGGTAATAAGCACATTTATTAATAGCGAAGCTTGGTATGCACGCTATGCACCTCAATTTTGGCTATTTGGAATTGCCTTGGTTGTAGTTTTACACCAAAATAAATACACCAAATATTTGGCATATGTGCTTTTGGTTGGGTTGATGTTAAACACAATTTTCTTAGCTAAATTTTATTTTAAACCACATTGGGCCGAAAGCAAATTGATTCGGGCAGAATTTGATGCATTAAAAAAACTACCCAAACCAGCACAAATCATGGTGGGCTGGCCAGTAACATTTGCTGTTAAAGCAAACGAACAAGAATTAAAGTTTATTAGTGTAACCCAAACTGCAGAAAACCAAGAGCTATATACTCCTTTTACAGGATTTAGCGCAGAATGGGCCAAATTCAATAAAGTAGAAATGGATAGCGCCAAACTACTTCCATAATTTTATTCAACTGCAATTCTATTATGCAGGCCTTATTACCTTATATTTGCCCAAAATATTCCGGTAATGACTTCCGATAAATACATGAAACGTGGCGTTTCATCACAAAAAGAAGATGTGCACGCTGCCATTAAAAACATTGAAAAAGGCTTATTTCCTCAAGCATTCTGTAAAATTGTTCCTGATTTTTTAGGTGGCGATGAAAACTACTGTAACCTGATGCATGCCGATGGTGCAGGCACTAAAAGTAGTTTAGCTTATTTATACTGGAAAGAAACAGGCGATTTAAGTGTTTGGAAAGGCATTGCACAAGACGCTATTGTAATGAATACAAATGATTTGCTTGCGTCTGGAGTATATCAAGATATTTTAATATCTAGTACCATTGGCCGAAATAAGAATCTAATTCCGGGCGAAGTTATTCAAACAATTATTGAAGGTACCGAAGAGTTTATTGGTATGCTTAGCAGCCATGGTATCAACATACATTCTACGGGTGGCGAAACGGCTGATGTTGGAGATTTAGTAAGAACTATTATTGTTGATAGTACAGTAACTGCACGTACTAAACGTAGTCAGATTATTGATAACAAAAGTATTAAACCAGGCGATGTAATTGTAGGATTTGCTAGCTTTGGGCAAGCTACTTACGAGAAAGAATACAATGCTGGCATGGGAAGCAATGGTTTAACCATGGCAAGGCATGATGTACTTTCAAGTCATTATAAAACCGTAAAAGAAAGCTACGATCAACTTGTTCCGGATGATTTGGTTTATACCGGTGGTTTAAAATTAACAGATACCGTAGAAGGACATCCGTTAAATGTTGGCAAAATGATTTTGTCTCCAACAAGAACATTTTCGCCTATTATAAAGCAAATTTTTGATGCGCATTTCAACGAAATTCATGGAATGATACATTGTACAGGAGGTGCCCACACAAAAGTATTGCATTACACTAATGGGTTGCGTTTTGTAAAAAACAACCTATTTAAAACCCCTCCTTTGTTTAACATGATTCAGGCTCAAAGCGGAAGCACTTGGCACGAAATGTATAAAGTATTTAACATGGGTAGTTTACTTGAGTTTTATGTAAACGAATCAACCGCAGATAAACTTATTGCCATTGCAAAAACCTTTAACATTGAAGCGCAAATAATTGGTCATGTAGAAGCTTCAACTAATAAAGAAGTTGTTATCACTTCAGAGCACGGCACTTTTAATTATTAATTGGTTATATAAAGCCTAAAAGGCCTCGTTAATAAACATAAAAAAAGCCGCCCCGAATAATTTCGGGGCGGCTTTTTATTTAATATTTCTATTACTACTTAATAGTAATTCTTTGTGTGTATTGATTACCGTTATTAGTTACTTGTATTAAGTAAATACCAGCTTTCAAGCCCTGCGCATTAATATCGTATGCATTTGTAGTTTGTGTAAACTCATCTGCATAAACTTTAGCACCAAGCACATTATAAATTACTACAGTGGTTTTGCCTTGCATAGCTTCGTTTAACCCAATAGTAAATTTACCATTACTTGGGTTAGGATAAACAACTAAGTTACCATTGCTTAATACCTCGTTTACACCAGTAACAGTTACTACACGCACAACACGTTCAGCTACTGCCGATACGTTACCTGAGTTATCTGTTACTTGGTAACGAACATAACGCCATCCGTCTAAATCAGCCCATAATGTAACACCATCAGGACGAGTAGCCATGTTGCTTGTAATAACTAACTTAGTTTTAAGTGCATCTTCTGAATCATAGTTATCGCTGATGCGAATACCTGGTTCTTCGTAATCTTTAAACCTCGTTTGATCAAATGGATTACCACCTAAAACTTCAATAGATGGAGCTACTCTATCTACCACTTGCACCTCACGAACCACACGAGTTTCGTTACCCGAACCATCGCGAACAA
>CAZJHS010000023.1:0-30111 GCA_964545895.1 uncultured Chitinophaga sp.
TGTAGCCAATGCTGCTGTGGTCTAAAAATACACCGCGTGCATTTATGCCTAATAACGTTCTAAATAAGTTGGCTGGCTTTAAACTAGCATCTGATATGTTTTTTCGTGGGCGGTATTTTTTCTCGGTAAGGTCAATTCCTTTTATCTCCTCTTCTTTGTTTTTTACTAAATGATACGTGGTGTAAAAAACTTGCACAAACAGCAATAGCACCGAAAAATAAATTAATGCTGTTTGTTTAAATTTTGGAGCCAATAACTCGCGTGCGCTTCTAGTTTGGTTTGTTTTTAAAACATCGTCAGCTATAAAAATATACAAAAGTTGGCAAAACTCTAGCTTAAAAGTCCAGCTAAAAAATGGTCCATACCAATGCTTATTAAGCAGATGTTGTGCGGCATCCCAATTGGAGTTAAAGCTGTTATTATTTATCTGTAAACTGCCAACAGTTGTGGGGCTTATTTTTATGTTGGTGTTTAATGCTTGAACAAATCGTACTAAAAGTGTTTGCCTGTTACTGCAGCTATTGTAGCTTATCGTTAACTGCTCTTTATGGCTGGTTTTAGCGCCTATTTTATCATAAAAAAGTAAAAAGTAAAAAGGCAGTGGACCAAAACAAAGCAACCAAAAAGGGAATATAGCTGCAATACATAGGTGAAATAATATCCCAATCCAAGCGAAATAAGGCCTTAGCCTGCGGTTAAATATTGCTGCAATAAATAGAAACTCCCAAATTATCGTGAGGTAGTTAATGCCTATCATCAACCATTCTTGGTTAAGCAGCAAATCAATATCGTTCCATTTGTTTTGTGGTACTACAGCTGGTATCCAAAGACCAAGTCCTTTTTGCCAAATGGGCGAAACTATTTTAGTGATGCTGCTAGCCCAATACATCAACCCTAACGATATAAATACTGCTACTAAATAGTTATACCTTGAAGTGGTTTGAGGATAGTTTTCTCCATTTTTTAGGCTGTATAAAATGGCATCAATACTATACTTTTTGTGCGCAGGAAAAACCAGAAGCATAAAACTACCAATGCGCAATAAATCATCATTAAAGGCTCCACAGCCATTATTGCTAAATGTATAGGCTGCTAGCACCACACATATATAGTTAATGATTGCAGCAAATCGGGTTTGATAGCCAATAATAAGTGTCACAGCAGCAGTAAACCATAGCGCTAAAAAAAGTTTTGCAGGAATAGGGTTAGGCCCAAGTGTAATAAAACTAGTAAATACTAATGGTTTAAAATAATAAACGTTGGCAATAAAAACTGTTATAAAGCAGGCAAACCCGATACGGAATAAGGCGAAGCCTTTAGTACTCACATCGCTATCATTACCAACTAGCTTAATAAATAAGTTACTATTCGTCATGCTTGGTTGATGTGGTTAAGGTATAAGCTGCCCATAAAAAAAGCACTAAAATGGGCGAGTGTAAGTATCTGTTAACTTTTGAAACCACAACTTGATCGAGCAGGGGAGAGTTTGCAAAAATGCCAATGTATAACAGTATTGAGATACTACCCAATACATAACCCGTAAATGCAGTTAAACTCTTTTGTTGAAAGGTGAACTTTATAATGAGTGTAGGTAACAAAATAAATAGCATGGTGTATATAACCGCACTAAACCAAAACAACGGATGTGTTAGTAAAGTGCTTATTCTGCTGCATTGAAGTGTGCTGGGTGATAAAAAAGCGGCATTCGGGGTGTTTCTGTAATCAGGTGTAATATCATCTTTAAATACACTAATAAACAGAAGTGCCAAGAGTAAACTTAATGGTAGCCAATAATGTTTAAGTGTTATTTTCATACTTGCGTTGTTTGTTGGCCCACCAAAGCCACAAGGCGAAAATTACACCATAAACCATAAAAATAAAAATATACCTATGAAATATATCAAAATACTTGGATTCACTGATTGTCATTAACGTAAGTATGAAATTACGTAAAATGTTTACCAAGTGAATAAGAAGTAAGCCAATAACAATGAACAGAGGTTTGCCTTTGCTTTTACTTGGGTAGCATAAAATAAAAATGGTAAACAAAACTAACAGCTCCAAGCCGTTACATGAAGCGCCAACACGGATAATAGGAATTGGATTAGCACCAAGGTAAATATAGGTTTCGCTAATGTTTTTGGCTAAGTTATAGTGAGGCTGTAGATTTAAGTAATCTAACCCAGCACAAATAAAATAGGTAATATTTTCGGTAATTACTTGGTCTAAAAATCCCCAAGGCTTAATAAGAAATTCGTAAGAAACGAGCCAGACAATGTAAAATGCGCCTGTAAATAATAGGAATTTTACCAGTTTGTTGTTTAGAGCTAACTGGCTCATGGTTAGTCTATTTTTTGTTTTGATACAACTTTTTAACTCCTAAACCTAAACCGGCTACAGTAAGTAAAGCAATAGCACCATCAATTGGCACATCATTTACTGGGTCAAATATAGTTGGGTCTGTAGCAGAGGGCTGCGCAATGCAAACACTTGCAGCAACTACAAATACTAAAGTTAAAAAGGGTTTAAGTTTGTTGGTCACAATCAATCGGTCTTTCATCTAATATGTCACAAAGTAAACGTAAAAAAATAAATTTTACTTAAATTTTTTACAAACAGTTGAATTAGGGCAATTAATGGGGTTTTAATCATCCATTCTCCATCCTCTCAACAGTTCATCTGCTTTCATTCGCTTTTTTCCTTGTAATTGAACATCTGTTGCTTCAATCCACCCATCTTCAACTGCAAAGCGAATAAATGCGGGCTTTTCTCTATTTACGAATATTTTTCCTGGTTGGATTTCGGGATTATGAGATGCTTGAATAAAATTGCAGGCATAAATTTTGAAAATACTATTGCCAATGTGCGTGAAGGCTCCAGGGTATGGACTAAGTCCTCTTATTTGGTTAAAAACCTCACTGCCTGTTTTTTGCCAGTTTATTTGGCACTGCTGGGTAAATATTTTAGGAGCTATTTTGGTTGATGTGTTTGCTTGCGGAATAGGGCTGTAATTTCCCGACTCAATTTTTCTAACACTATCTAAAATTACTTCCGCACCAACTTTCATTAACTCATCATGTAATTCTCCTGCAGTAGTAGTTTCGCCTATGTTCACTTCTCTTTTGTCAATAATATCTCCAGTGTCAATTTCGTGTTTAAGCAAAAAGGTAGACACACCAGTAACTTTTTCGCCATTTATTACCGCCCAATTAATAGGTGCCGCACCGCGATAATCAGGCAATAAAGAAGCATGTAAGTTAATAGTGCCTAATCTGGGCATATTCCACACTACTTCGGGTAACATCCTAAAAGCAATTACAACTTGTAAATCGGCATTAAAGCTTTTTAGGGTTGATATAAAGTCAACCGATTTTAATTTTTCGGGTTGAAGCACGGGTATGTTTTGGCTAAGCGCATATTTTTTTACAGGAGATTGCTGCAAAAGCATGCCACGACCAGCAGGTTTATCAGGCGCAGTAACTACAGCTACAATGTTTATACCTCCTTCAATGAGGTGTTTAAGAGATTCAACTGCAAAATCTGGGGTGCCTAAAAATATTACACGTAAATTAGTGTTCATGGTGTGTGTATTTTAGTCTTTCCATAAAAACGGAAAGAGTATATAGGATAAGGTAATGATTAATGTATTAATTGCTAGCAGCACCAATAAGTCTTTGGTAATAAGCGAAGGGTCAATACCGTCAACAGCCTTTTTTGCTGCTTTAATAGCAACCAATAATAATGGAATAATAACAGGGAAACTTAACACAGGCATAAGCAAATTACCATTGCCTGATTTAGATGCAATGGAAGCCAGTAGCGTAAACGTAGATGAAAATCCTATTGCGCCTAAGCCAATGATAAGTAAAAAGTAAGCTGTGTTTTGTACCGGAAAGCCTAAAAATAAACTGTAGGTAAATAAGCAAAGCAAAGCTAAAAAAGTAGTTAATACGGCATTGTATATTAGTTTAGATACAATGAGTTGTTGGGCCGATACAATCCCGTAATAATATAGCTGTCGGCCTGTACTTTCGGCTACAAAACTTTTGGCCACTGCACTAACCGATGAAAATAAAAGCACAATCCAATAAATGGCATTCCAGGTTGGTGCATTAAGCATTTTTACGCTTAAAAATACCACCATTGTACTTGAAATGGCATGCAATAAAATACCATTTATAGCATACCGCTGACGCCACTCTATGGTTACATCTTTTTGTATTAGTGCAAAAATTGGATTCATGTTAGTTTTGCTTTACGGTATCAAAATCAGGGTAAAGCATGTATTTTCTTCTTTTCTTTTTAAATGCTTTAAGGTCATCCTCCCAACTTTTTCTTATTTCTTCTTCACTCAATCCATTTTTAATTTGTTGCTGCAACAGATCGTTACCTGCTAAGTTGTTAAAAAATGGAATGAAAAACTTCTCTTTGTTAATGTCTGCTCTGTACATATCAATCAACCAGCTTAGGTTAATTCTTCTGTCTAAAGGAAAAATATTACGGGCGTAATCAGTTAATAAAAAACCTTTACAGGCTTTACCTAAAAATGGAGGATTTTCAGCTACACCTTTTATGCTTTGTGGTGTAAATGTGTAATCGCCAATTGTACTTTCTGGCTTGCCAAAACATTCAAAAGGTTTGTCTGTTCCTCGGCCCAAACTCACGTTGGTTCCTTCAAAAAAGCAAAGTGATGGGTATAGTGCAATACTCTCGGGGGTAGGTAAATTGGGCGAAGGTTTAACAGGTAAGGTGTAACTCATGGCGTGATTCCAACTTTTCATGGTTACAACGTTTAGCTTACATTTTAAACTATCCTTTAACCATTTTTCTTGATTAATCATTTGCGCATATTCACCAACTGTCATCCCATGAACAACAGGTACCGGGTGCATCCCCACAAACGATTTAAATTTCATGTTTAATACGGGGCCATCAACATAGTTGCCATTAGGATTTGGTCTATCTAACACAATAAGTTGTTTTTTATGTTCGGCACATGCTTCCATCACATAATGTAAGGTTGATATGTAAGTGTAAAAACGTGCACCCACATCTTGTATATCAAAAATAATTACATCAAGTGTTTTCATTACTTCGGCACTTGGCTTGTAATTTTTACCGTACAACGAAATTACAGGTAGCCCCGTTTTTTCATCGGTAGTAGATTTAATTTTAGCACCAGCGCTATGGTCGCCCCTAAATCCGTGTTCAGGTGCAAAAATGGCTACAATCTTTACATTTAATTTTTGTAAGCTATCAACCAAATGCATATTGTTAATGGTTGAGGTTTGATTAACCACCATACCTACACGCTTACCTTTAAGTTGTGGTAAATATTTATTGGTTTGCTGTGCACCCGTAATAATTTGTGCTGTAAGTGTATAGCCTGATAAAATTATTATTGCTACTGTAAATAAAGCTAACTTAGTATATTCGAACCTTCTCATTTAAATTTTTATCGTATTGAATTTTTCGTTTTTTGTAGCCAAGCGCCTTATGGGCAGCAAAAGTACAAGCCGCAGTGGGTTAATAGTAAATATTGCCATTGCTGCAGTAGCCATTAGTGTGGCTGTTATGCTTATTGCTGTTGCCGTGGTAAAAGGCTACAAGTTACAAATAACAAACAAAATTACTGGTTTCAGTAACCATATTCAAATTACTAGGCTCGATTTTAATAATTCGTACGAAACAAATCCTTTTAACCGAGATGCTGCGGTTGAAAAAACGATTACAAATGATAAGCGGGTGTTGTTTATGCAGCCCTTTGCTATTAAGGCCGGAATTATAAAAACTGATACCGAGTTTGAGGGCATTGTTTTAAAAGGAATTGATAAGCAGTTTAATTGGGATTTTGTTTCGCAATGCATTACTGCAGGTAAAATATTTAGTGTTAACGATTCAGAAACGACCAATCAAATTGTAATATCAGCTAGCACAGCTCAAAAATTGCAAGTAAAAGTTGGCGATGGATTAGTTGTGTATTTTATAAACAGCGATGGTGCTTTGCCACGTGCACGTAAATTTACCATAAGTGGAATATACAATACTGGTTTTGCCGATTTAGATGCGCTTTATGGTATTGTTGATATTAAACACCTACAAAAACTCAATGCATGGGAACATAACCAGATATCGGGCTACGAAATTAAGTTGGTAAATTATGCCGATTTAGATGTTGCTGCTGCTGATTTGTACAATACCGTACCTATGCATTTGCAAGTAAAAACTATTGTTGATGTTTATCCGCAGTTGTTTGATTGGTTAGGTTTACTTGATATTAATGTTATTGTAATTATCATATTGATGGTAGTTGTGGCATGTATTAACATGAGTACCGCTATTTTGATTTTAATTGTTGAGCGCAGCAATATGATTGGTATGCTAAAATCAATGGGGGCAACCAATAAGCAAATACAACGAATTTTTGTGGTAATGGCCGCAAGGTTAATTGGCTTTGGTTTGATGATAGGGAACTTAGTTGGTTTAACAATTGCCATCACCCAATATTGGTGGGGATGGATTAAGCTAAATCAAGAAGCCTATTTTTTAAGTGAGGTACCCATTTTTATTACCCCATTAGATGTACTTTGGATTAATGTAGGCGCATTTGTACTTTGTTTATTTATAATGCTTTTACCTGCCCGTTTTGTTAGTCGTATTAGTCCTATTAAAACCATACGCTTTCAATAAAAATTGGGGCTAACTAAAATTTCATTACTTTAATGTAACTGCCAACGCCATTACTGTTGGTTAATTTAATTAAGTACATTCCACTGTTATAATCAGCAGGGTTTAAGGTAAGTTCTTTAGTGTTTTTTATTACACTAATTTGTTGCCCAGCTGTGTTATAAATTACAGCATCAAAAACTTCAAATTGATTTAGTTTTATGCTAGCAGAGCCAGTTCCATTGGCAAAGGCTGAAGTGTTAATTGCTGAAATATTTTGGTTAGCAATTAAAGCATCTGTTAATCCTGTTGGAAATGCATCAAACTTTCTGTTGTTAAATTCTTGTGCCAATAACCATCTGTTGTTACCGTTGTTTAAAATACTATCGGCATCATACATTAAATGAGCTGCCTGAGGCATGGTGCTGTAGGGTGTTAGCTGCGGTATAATAGCAAGCACAAGCTTAAGTGTAACGTCTTCGCCTAATCGCTCGGTTAAGTTGTTTATTGTACTGCTCCATATTTCACTGTCGCTGTAAAAATCATCAACCTTATCTAAATAGGTTTTGGTTGAAGCTCCATTACGGCCGGCCCAAAACTCATTGTTTCCATCCCAATTAAAAACATTTTTCCAACGGAAAGGATTTAACCTTTTTGAGTAAGCACAACTCATGGCATCGCAAATGGCTTCTTCCATGGCTCTTCTTTCTTTACCAATAGATCCAAATGGATTTAAGCTAAACACAATTGCGTGTGTGTATTCATGAATAATTACATCGGCATCTTCTGCATCGGGTACTCCTCCCAATCCAAAATTTAATGTAGTATCTGGGTCGTAATTAAAAAAACTTTGATCGGCCATGCTACTTTGTGCATCAACCCTAAGTTGGTAATTAACTAAGTTATTATATCCTAAAGTTTGTAAATAGTTTTGAAGCGCACTGATGTGATACAAAGCCATTACTTCTTTAAAGCCATTTTGCTTGCGCGTATATAAAAATGTATCGTTAGTTGATGTTGATGGCGCAAAGTTGGGGGTAGCAAAATCGGCTATTTTTGCATACTTGTTTTGTAAATAAAAGGTTCCATTATCAAACTGTGCAGGTATGTTTACCCAAACACGTTGATTATTTATTAAAGCATAATCACTGTCGTTAAAATTGCGGTAAGTACTATTTGTGCCATAGGTAACACCAGCAGTTGTTAATGGGTCAGGATTAAATACCATTGCTTTAATGGTAGTATCAGTAAAAAAAAGGCGAGTATCTTTTTCAAACAAAATACTGCCATCGGCTTGTTTAAGGGTAAACAAATAATTGTTGGTGTTGGCTTGCACTTTGGTAAGTTTATTTTCATTTACTACCCAAAAAGTTTGGCCATTTAAATTGGCATCATCAAGCTCCAAATCATTAGCTGTAACCAACGAACTGTATGAGTTTAAGAAATCACCCATAGCGTTGGTATTTACCTTTAAGTAAGCGCCATATATAGGCGTGTTATTTACAAATTGTTGGTATAAATAGTGCTTACCAATTTTGCTTTCAGTAACTCCAATCAGTTGCAGGTTAACGCTGTTATTAACTTGTTGCAATGCATTGGGCTGTATTAACACAGCCGTTTTTTGTGCCGATAAAGCTTCTTCTTTTAGGTTTAATAAGCGGCTGGATACGGCAGTGTTTTGCGCCACTGAAACTGTTGTTAAAGCTAGTATAGCTCCTATAAGGGTTAATAATTTCATTGTTCTTTTATAAATTTCAATTCAAACAAACGCTTATCATTTAAATAGGTAATAATATCGGCTGCTTTAGTTTTTCTTATTTCAAAGATACTACAAAAGGTGTTTTCGTTGTATGTATGTTGTAATAGCTTAGCTCCAAAAGTTTTATAGGCTTTGTAAACTTCGTTTTCGTGTTCGTAATTGCCAATAATTTCATGCTGTTCGCAAATTATTTTTTCGGCAACTAGTGCATTGTTTAAAGCTTCGTTGGCTGCTTCGTGGTAGGCATTAATTAACCCAGGCACACCTAAAAGTTTGCCACCAAAATAGCGCACAACTACTACCAACGTATTGGTAAAATCATGGCTAAGTATACTTCTTAATATAGGTTTGCCAGCCGTATTATTGGGTTCTCTATCATCGTTGCTTTTTTGTATTTCTTTGCTTGTGCCTAAAATGTAAGCGTAACAATGATGTGCTGCGGTATAATGCTCCTTTTTTATTGCATTAATAATATCCTTTACCTCATTCTCTGAAGTAATAGGAAAAGCAAAGCCAATAAATTTACTGCCTTTATCTTTAAACTCGCCTTCGCTTGGGTTTACTATTGTTTGGTAAGTATCTGTAAACAGCATGGTTTAACTCAATGATAAAATAACAATAGATGCAATGGCCAACATCAACCCAATTTTATTAAATGTACTTAGGTGCTCCTTAAATACGAATACGCCTGTTAGTGTTGATGCCATTACAATACCAATATTATTTATGGGTAGTACTATACTTGCTTCGGTAAATGCCCCAAGTGTTTTAAGCAGAAAATACATGCACATATAATTAGGAATGCCTAAGGCAATGCCCCAGCCAATGCTTTTTATACTAAGCATTTTTTTTGCGGAAACAAGTTGATAAACCAACAGTAAAGCACCTAGTACAAATGCGGTTAAAAACACAAAACTTAATATGTGGTTGGTGTTAAATGGCGGTATATAGGTTTTGTTGATGTGATTTAAAATGGTATCAATTAATCCACTTCCTAAAAAAACATACAAGGGTAAATACCAAAGGCTAGCATTGTTGTTTTTTGATGATGAGTTTTGACTAATAAAATAAACAGCAACGAGCGAGACTAAAATACCCGCTACCTTAAGTACACCAAGGGTTTCGTTATGTATAAATAATGCAAATATAACAGGGATGGCAACCGATAGTTTTGCGGCAACCATGCTTACAGAAACGCCAATTTTTTGTGCCGTTTGTGCAATGCTGTAAAACACACTTATAAAAAGAAATCCTAAAATTAAGGTGTATTTAAACCAGTCTTCATTCCAAAACGCAGTTGTAATTCCGGGTGTTTCGGCAAGCAAATTGCCCATGGTAGCACACACCAAATAATTAACCACAATGGCTTCAAATGTGTTAACGTTGTATTTATCGAATAGTTTAAAATAGGCAACAACAATTACCGAAGTTAGTATGCTAAGTAATAAGTAAATCATTGAGGTAAAATAGTACGAATTATGTCGGTATCCAAATGGGTTTCACTAATAATTTTCCCGTTTATGTGTGGAGCCAAAATGCCTTGTTTAAATTTTTTGTTTCCTATTAATACGTGGGCTTCATTCCAACAATTAGCTTGTATAAAGCTTTGTAATAATTGTGTGCCACCTTCAATAATTACCGATTGCAATTGTTTTTGATACAAGGCTTCTAATATTTGATGCGGCACATCTTTATCACGAGTTACATTTAGGTATTCAACTTGTGCTTGATTATTAGCTTCTACATCATCATATTTTATAACTAAAGTAGGTGTTTCGGCATTAAATAAGTTTAGTGTTTTGGGTAAACGATTGTTTAAGTCGAGCACCACACGCACCGGGTTTTTGCCTTGCCATGCGCGCGCTGTAAGGTGCGGATTGTCGGTTAAAGCAGTATTTGTTCCAACTAAAATAGCCGCTTCTTGTGTACGCCATTTGTGTGTTAATTGTTGCGTAGCTGCTGTAGTTATTTGTTTTTGATGTGCAAATTCTGCTGCACCAGTTTGGTTAATATCTGGAGCAATAAAACCATCTAGGGTTTGTGCCCATTTTAAAATTACATAAGGCTTATGTTGGGTAATGTAGTGTATAAATCGTTTGTTAAGTGCTGTACAATCTTCGGCCAAAACCCCTACTGTTACATTAATTCCTGCATCTTGCAATAGCTTAATGCCACGTCCACTTACAAGTGGATTGGGGTCTGTTATGCCAACAATTACTTCTTTAAACTTGTAATCAATAATGGCATTTGCACAAGGTGGTGTTTTCCCAAAATGACTGCATGGTTCAAGCGTAACGTAAATGGTACTTTCGGGTAATAAACCTTTATCGGTTACACTTTTTATCGCATTTACCTCAGCGTGTGCTTGTCCAAATTGCTCGTGCCAGCCTTCGCCAATAATTTTATTATTATGTACAATAACACAACCAACCATGGGGTTTGGAGCCACATGCCCAGCACCAAGTTTGGCCAACTCAATGGCACGTTGCATATATTTTTTGTGCATCATAACCCTGCGAAAGTAAGGTTTTTGTAATTTGCCACCATGAATTCAACCAGCGCACACAAATATTTTCAAACGTTTAAAGAAAAGCTTCAAGCTATTTTTGGTCCCGAAGAAGGCTTAGCTATTACTAATTATGTGTGTACCGAAGAGTTGTTAATTAAATGGAATCAGCTTGCATATTTAGATAAAACCTTGTCGGATACAGAGGTGGCAAGATTTGATAAAATGCTAGTTAGATTACTACAAACCGAACCCTTACAACAAGTATTGGGTTACGCTTGGTTTTGTGGGCTTAAATTTAAGGTGAATAAAGATGTATTAATTCCTAGGCCAGAAACGGAGGAGTTAGTAGAGCTTGTGCTAACTCATTATCGTAATCAATCTCAACCGTTAACCATTGTTGATTTAGGCACAGGTAGCGGATGTATACCCATTGCATTAAAGAAAAGCATAAGTAGCGCAAGTGTTTTTGGGGTTGATATTATGGAAAACACCTTACAGATTGCCTCAGAAAATGCGCACTTAAATAAGGTAGAAGTAACTTTTGCTAAGGCTAATATGTTACAAATTGATTTAATGGAAAAGTTGTTTAGCGACTTAGCACATCCACTGTGCTTAATCAGTAATCCGCCATACATAGCTCAATCAGAAGAGGCATCTATGCACAGCAATGTTTTAAAATACGAACCGCATACTGCATTGTTTGTTCCTGATGATAATGCCTTACTTTTTTATGAGGCCATAGCCCAATTGGCATCAACCCAATTAAAAAAAGGCGATACTATTTGGTTAGAAATTAATCCTTTATTGGCCAATGAAACGCTTGCTTTATTTACAAAAAACGGATATCAAAAAGCCATTTTAATTAATGATATGCAAGGAAAAGAGCGTTTTATAAATGTACTTATTTAATCTATATTGCGATTTAACTTAACAGTATAAAAACATGAAAAAAATTTACTCAACACTTTTGTTTACCTTTTCTGTTTTATCTCTTTCTGCTCAAGTTATTACACCTATAAATGTAAGTACAATTGCAGAGATGAAGGAATTAGAATGGACAATTCCTGGGATGAGAAACGGCACAACCAAACTCAAATATTTGGTATCACCAACTAAGGTTGGTTTTGAAACAGCTTTTTCATTTAATATCATTCGTGATGCTAGTAATAATGTTACTAATATGGAAACAGCAGATATCAACGTAAATTATCCTCTTGATTTAAAATATAAATGTAGTGGAGTTGTTTCTGGTAATATGCTAAATGTAATGGTTCAAACAGCAGATAATACTACCTCAGAGCCATTCAAGGATGCTAAAAAAGAGAGGATATATAAGAATTTATTAGGCTTGGACAGTATGTTGGTGGTTGAGAACTTAAATGGTCAAAATCAATATGAAGAGATAAGGCGCTTAAAGCTTATATATAATATGAATGGGAAATTAATCTGTTTACAAGAGTTACTTCCCGAATCAAATAACTATGAAATGCTTTCATTTCGTAATTTAGGATATTCAGGTGATAAGTTAATTACTGATACCACCTATTTAGTTACTTCGGGTGGTCAAGAAACAGTTGGTTACAATAAATTCTTTTACAATGCGTCTGCTAAATTAGATAGTATGATGTCATTTTCTGTATCCCAAGGTACTTCTAATTTAGAAGCCGGTTATCGAATGGTGTATGATGCCAATCCTGGTATTTCTGAAATTTATGTAACCCGCGTGACCAATAACGTTCCTTCGTTTGAGTTTAGGATTTTGTATATCGGTACAATGGTTACATCAACTAATGAAATAAAGTTAAATGCTGATAATCAAATTAGTTGCTACCCTGTTCCTGCAAACCAAATATTAAATGTTTCACCACAAGGTAGCGAATTATATCATTACACTTTATTTGATGCCACTGGTAAATTGATGTTAAAATATAATGATGTAAATAAAGTTACATTAAACACATCCGAATTATCATCTGGATTGTATTTCCTGAGCATTCAAGATTTGAAAGGAAATAACTCAACTCAAAAAATCATTATACAACACTAATACACATAATTTTATATTTACATATGCAACGTTTACTTGTACTATTTTTAATAGTAATTTCTTTAGATGCTTATTGTCAAGAACCCTTTACTTGGGTTGAGCACAAATCAACTGACGGAGGTTATCCGTATCGTACTGTTTTAAACGATCCACTTGGTGTAAGAGTTTATACTTTACCCAATGGACTTACCGTAATGATTTCGGTTAATAATGCCGAGCCTAGGGTTCAAACCTACATTGCAACCAAAGCAGGTAGTAAAAACGACCCTGCTGATAACACAGGATTGGCACATTACCTAGAGCATATGTTGTTTAAAGGTACAGATAAATTTGGCACCAAAGATTGGGCTAAAGAAAAAGAACAATTAGATAAAATTGATGCACTGTACGAGTTATACAATAAAACTACTGACGAGAAAAAACGTAAAGAAATTTACCGTAAAATAGACTCTGTAAGTGGTGTTGCAAGTAAATATGCCATTGCCAACGAGTATGATAAAATGTTGGCCAATATTGGTGCACAAGGTACCAATGCATTTACATCGCTTGAGCAAACAGTTTATGTAAATGATATTCCACAAAATCAATTAGAAAACTGGTTAACTATAGAAGCAGAGCGTTTTCGTGCACCTGTTTTACGTTTGTTTCATACCGAGTTAGAAGCTGTATACGAAGAGAAAAACATTGCTTTAGATAACGATAGCCGCAAAGTGTTTGAGGCATTGCTAAGTAATTTATTTACCAAACATGCTTACGGTACACAAACTACTATTGGTACTGTCGAACATTTAAAAAATCCTTCGTTAGTTAAAATCCGCAATTATTTTAGTACTTACTATGTGCCAAATAACATGGTAATTGTATTAGCAGGTGATGTTAACCCTGATGTAGCCATTAAGCAAATTGCTGATAAGTTTAGCTACATGAAACCTCAATCTGTGCCTGCTTACACTTTTGATGCTGAACCAAAACGTACTGCACCTACAGTAGTTAACGTATACGGACAAGATGCAGAAAACTTAATGATAGGTTTCCGCTTGCCAGGAGCATCAACCCGAGAGGCTAAGTTGGCTACCTTGGTTGATTATTTATTGGCAAACTCAAAAGCTGGTTTTATTGATTTAAACTTAGTTAAGCAACAACGCGTTTTAGGAGCATCATCATCAGTTTGGGTAAATAAAGATTATACCATTCATTTTTTAACTGGTAAGCCAAAACAAGGTCAAACACTTGACGAAGTGCGTAATTTATTGTTAGCTCAGTTAGATAGTATCAAGGCTGGTAAGTTTTCAAACGAAGATTTAAAAGCTATTATCAATAATTTTAAGGTTGATAAAATTAGAAACAACGAAAGCAATGAAGGACGTGCCTCGGTTATGCTTGATGCATTTATTATGGATCAACCTTGGACTGAACAAGCTCGTTTTGTTGATGATTTAGCGTTAATTACCAAAGAAGAAATTATGCGCTTTGCGCAAAGTGCTTACACTAACGATTACGTAGTAGTAAATAAAAATATTGGTGAAGATAAAAGCACTGTAAAAATTGAAAAGCCACAAATTACTCCTGTAGAAGTTAATCGCGATGACATGAGTCCTTTTGTAGCTGCATTGGTAAAAAGCACACCAGCACGCATTCAGCCTAAGTTTTTAGATTTTGATAAAGATGTAACCAAAGCTAAGTTAGGTAAAAAGGATGTTCCAGTATACACCATTAAAAATACCGATAACGAATTGTTTTCGTTGTACTATGTGCTTGATATGGGTAAGTTTAATAACATTAAATTACCTATGGCCGTGCAATTGCTTCAATACTTAGGTACTGATAAATACACCAGCGAAGAGATAAGCAAGGAGTTTTTTAAATTAGCTTGTGATTTTAATGTAAGTGCAGGCGAGGAGCAAGTTTATGTTTCGCTAACAGGTTTAAATGAAAATTTTGATGCAGCAGTAAAATTATTTGAACATTTATTAGCTAACGCAAAACCAGATCAATCCGCATTAAACCAGTTGGTAGAAGGTACGCTTAAACAACGTGCTGATGCTAAGTTAAACAAGAAAACTGTGTTTTGGACAGCTATGCGTAATTATGCATTGTTTGGTAAAAAGAATCCAACAACTTATAATTTAACTGCCGATGAGTTGAAAAACTTAAAAGCAGAAGAGCTGGTACAAATGATTAAGCAATTAACAAGCTACAAACACAGCATTTACTATTATGGTCCGCGTGATGCAGCCTCATTTAATGCACAAATGGTAAAGGCGCATGTTACTCCCAAAAAACTAATGGATTACCCTGCAGCTATTACTTTTACCCGTAACCAAACACAAGATGCTAAAGTGTATTTTGTAAACTTTAAAATGGTTCAAGCCGAAATTTATTGGTTAAACCGTCAGGCAAGAGCGTTTGATACAACTTCATACCCAACCATAAGTTTATTTAACGAGTACTTTGGTGGTGGCATGTCATCTGTTGTATTCCAAACCATTCGCGAGAGTAAAGCATTAGCATATTCTACTTTTTCTCGTTACGGAAACCCAAGTAAAAAAGCAGATCCATATTACATTATGGCCTACATTGGTACGCAAGCTGATAAGTTAAATGATGCAATTCCCGCAATGCAAGAGTTGCTAAATACATTGCCAAAATCGGATGCGAGTTTTAATGCCGCTAAAGAAGCAATTAAACAACAAATAGAAACACAACGTACCAATAAAGAAGCCGTATTTTTTACGCTAATGAACGCAAAGAAATTAGGCTTACACCATGATATTAATAAAGATATTTATGATAATATAGATAAGCTTAGCTTTACTGATGTTGAAGCGTTTTATAACCAAAACTACCACAACATTAATTACCATATGCTTATTATGGGAAGTAAAGATAAAATTAGTGTTGATGACATTAAAAAGTACGGAGAAGTAGTTGAACTTACCTTAGAAGAAATATTTGGATACTAGTTTTATCCTAAACAAAAAAAAAGAGGCTATCAGTAATTTGATAGCCTCTTTTTTTATATAAAAAATGGTAGAATAATTACTCAGTAAATGCACCCATTTTGCTAAACTTACCAATACGAGTTTCAATAAGTTTTTCACTACTTAGTTTACTCAACTCATTTATCATGGTAGTAAGTTCGTTTTTAAAGGTAGCATACATTTGCTCTGGGTTGTTGTGAGCTCCACCTAATGGTTCAGCAATTATACCGTCAATCAATCCGTTTTTGAGCATATCTTTAGCAGTAAGCTTCAATGCTTCGGCTGCTTTTTCTTTATGCTCCCAGCTTCTCCATAAAATACTGCTGCAACTTTCTGGCGAAATAACCGAGTACCAAGTATTTTCAAGCATTACAACTCTATCTCCAACACCAATGCCTAAAGCCCCACCGCTAGCGCCTTCGCCAATTACTATACAAATTACGGGTACTTTAAGTACACTCATTTCAAGTAAGTTTTTAGCAATAGCTTCGCCTTGTCCGCGTTCTTCAGCTTCTAACCCAGGAGAAGCACCTGGAGTATCAATAAGCGTAACAATAGGCATGTTAAATTTTTCTGCCAATTTCATTAAGCGTAATGCTTTACGATAACCTTCGGGGTTAGCCATACCGAAGTTGCGCAATTGACGTTGTTTGGTGTTACGGCCTTTTTGGTGACCAATTACCATAACACTTTGATCGCCTAAACGAGCAATGCCGCCTATCATGGCTTTATCATCTTTTACGTTTCTATCGCCATGCATTTCAATAAAATCAGTAAATACATGTTCGATATAATCTAAAGTGTAAGGCCTATCCGCATGGCGAGATATTTGCACACGCTGCCAACCGTTAAGGTTAGCGTAAATATCATGTTTAGCCTTTTCTATCTTTTCCTCTAATTCTTTAACCGAAGCTGTTAAATTCAGCTTGTTCTTATCGGCTGTTTTCTTAATGTTTTCCAATTGTTGTTCTAACTCTTCAATTGGCTTTTCAAAATCAAAGTATGCCATAGTTTTATTTGAGGGTGCAAATTAACACCATTATTTATAAAAATTGCAGTAATCCTTAACAGCCTTTGTTTACAAGTAAAACACACATTCGTTATAAAAATAATTACCACAGTAATACAGCTGATTAGCGCATGTGGCGATGGAAAATGCACTTTTTTTTTAGTAAGGTATTGACAAAACAAAAAAACGGCTTACATTTGCACACCAATTAAGGATAACGGGACGCAAGAAACGGTAACTTAAGGACAGTCGGTGTGGTAGTTCAGCTGGTTAGAATACCTGCCTGTCACGCAGGGGGTCGCGGGTTCGAGTCCCGTCCGCACCGCAACATTACTAATCCGTTTCGATTTCGAGACGGATTTTTTTATGCCCTAAAATGCACTTTGTCTACATTCTATATTCTCAAGCGTATGATTCGTTTTACATAGGTTACACCAAACAACCTGATGTGAGATTAGAACAGCACAATCAAGGTTTAACAAAATCAACCAAAGCTAAAATGCCTTGGGTTATGGTTTATAAAGAAGAGTTTGAAAACCAAATTGACGCACTGAAGAGAGAGAGATTTTTAAAAAATCAGAGGAATAAAATATTTTATAAGAAACTAACAGGTTTGTTATGAGTCGCGGGTTCCCCCGATTACTCGGGGCGTCCGCACCGCAACATTACTAATCCGTTTCGATTTTCGAAACGGATTTTTTTATGCTCAAAAATTCAAATAAATCTAACAAAATGAAGTTTAGTGTTTTTTTGTTTAAACGAATTTGAACCTATCATTGGTTCTTGGTCACTCAAATCATTCCGAATCTCAAAACCAAGCGAATATTTCATTACATTCGTATGAAAACTTGCTCAGGATTAGCAGGATTAAAATAACAAATATGAGAATAGCAACCATTATAACTATCTTACTCTTAATCTATTCATGCTCCGATAAAGAAAATAGATTTTACGATAATGATAAAGATGGAAGGTACAGAAAGTATTATTCACGTGATACATCAAAGTTAATAGAATATGTATTTGATAGCTTAAATGAAAACATAACTTCAATTGTTATTTGGGATAATCATTTAAATAAACGTACACTGATTGAAATTAAAGATGGAAGTCTTATCAGCGTTGTAAATGAATATAATGACTCAGCTTATTGGATAAACTTCAATGATAAGGTGAACGTTGATGATATAAGTTTTCAGTATCAAAATTCTATTAAACGTTATATATTTGATAGAAGTAGTTTGATTGAAATTCGTGACTTAATAAGAAAAAAAGAAGATGACTACACCGTTAATGAATGGCGAATCTATGACTCAAAAATAAATATTAACGATAAGGAAAGTTTTTATATTGATGATGACCTTCCTGATACAATTAGTCGAGATAAAAACACAAAAGTCAATTTGATCTTCAGGAGTTCAGGAAAGTACAAGTTTGCTTTTTTTATAAATAACTCAGCTAACACATTTGATAGTATTAAAGCTACCGGTAACCGTGTTCAACTTGACTTGAAGCCTGCTAGTTCAGGAAGATTTACTTTTAAAGGAATTGCTTTTTTACATGATACTCTTGAGAATAATGCTTTCAACGAAAGGGAAATTTTTTTGAATAGAACTTACTTTGTTAAATAAGTAACTACTATAATCTGAATCCACGCTTGAATTGACATGTTCATGCGGACATGCAGTCATTAGTGTTCGAAACATAATACCCAGTTTTTGTTGAGAAGTTAGGTTTTAAATTAAAGATTTTTTCTAGTACTCGGGGCGTCCGCACCGCAATATTACTAATCCGTTTCGAGTTTCGAAACGGATTTTTTTATGCCCTAAAATGCACTTTGTATACATTCTATATTCTCAAGCGTACGATTCGTTTTATCAAGTATAATTATTGTACGGTATCCAATAAAAAAGCCACTTCAAATATGAAATGGCTTTCAAGTATTAAAATTTTAATGCTAAGCAGCTTTTTTCCAAAACCACTCGCCAAGCCATTTTCGGGCTTTAAATACGCGTTTACGTTTTAATCCAAACTTACCTACTGTGTGTTTCTTTATATGTGCTGCAGCTTCATCAACGCTGTCTGTTATCAATAAGTATTCTTTTATATCAGTGCTCGATATAGTTTTGTTTTCAATCATATCTTCTGTTAATTCAATCAGGTTTTTCCAGTAATCCTTACCAAAAAGTACTACCGGAAACTCTTGTATTTTCCCAGTTTGTATCAGGGTAAGTGCTTCAAACATTTCGTCCATTGTACCCCAACCACCGGGCATAATTACAAAGGCATAAGAGTACTTAACCAGAAGTGTTTTGCGTACAAAAAAATATTTAAATTCAACCGAGGCTTGTACGTATGGATTTTCTTTTTGCTCATGTGGTAATACAATATTACAACCTATGGATTGCCCTCCTGCTTCAAACGCACCACGGTTGGCTGCTTCCATAATGCCAGGACCGCCTCCGGTTAATACCGTAAAGCCTAGTTTGGCAATTTTTGCGCCCATTTCTCTAGCTAATTGGTAGTAGGGGTGATCTTCTTTAAAACGGGCACTACCAAATACGGTAACACATGGCCCAATAAAATGAAGTTTTTGAAATCCTTTTATAAACTCCCACATTACTTTAAACAAAAATTTAAATTCTCTTCTTCGCGAACGTGGTCCTTCTAAAAATCGCCTTTCTGAGTGGGCAATTTTTTCTCTTCTTACTGCAATGTGACTTTTATTCATATGTGTTATAACGTAAAAAAGACGCGAATGTTTGTTCGCGTCTTTTCAATATTAGTAAATAAAATTACAAATTCAATTACAAGTTTCCACGTATCTCTTGTTCTCTTTCCAAAGCTTCAAACAATGCTTTAAAGTTTCCTTTTCCAAAACTTTTTGCACCCTTACGTTGAATAATTTCGAAGAACATGGTAGGTCTGTCTTCTACCGGCTTACTGAACAATTGCAATAAATAGCCTTCATCATCTCTATCTACCAAAATTCCTAATTCGCGCAGTGGTTCAATGTCTTCTTCAATTTTGCCAACACGGTCAAATAAATCTTCGTAATAACTATCAGGTACTTTTAAAAACTCAACGCCTCTGGCCATTAACTGACGAACTGTTGAAACAATATCAGCGGTTGCAATGGCTATGTGTTGTACACCTTCACCTTCGTAAAAATCTAAATACTCTTCAACCTGTGATTTTTTCTTGCCTTCAGCTGGTTCGTTAATTGGGAATTTAACATAGCCATTTCCGTTACTCATCACTTTACTCATTAATGCGGAGTATTCTGTGCTGATGTCATTATCATCAAACGAAAGAATGTTTTTAAAGCCCATTACATCTTCGTAAAACTTAACCCAAGGATTCATTTGGTTCCAGCCAACATTACCTACACAATGGTCAACATATAATAAACCTGTAGGTTCTGGATTGTAGTTGCTGGTCCATTTTTGGTATCCAGGCATAAACACACCATTGTAGTTTTTACGCTCAATAAACAAATGCTCTACTTCTCCGTATGTTTTAATGCCACTTAGACGAACTTCTCCGTCTTTATCAGTTAACGTTGTTGGTTGTACAGTTCCTACACCGCCTTTGCTAGTTGTTTTTTCGTACGCCTCGTAAGCATCATCAACCCAAAGTGCCAAATATTTAACACCATCGCCATGTTTGCGGTGATGCTCGGCTATTGGGCTATTGCTGTGTAGCGGAGAGGTTAAAATTAAACGCATTTTATTTTGTATCAATACGTACGATACGCGATCTTTTACACCTGTTTCGGGGCCTGCATATGCCAAGCTCTGAAAACCAAATGCTGTTTTATAAAAGTGTGCCGCTTGTTTGGCATTACCTACCCAAAGCTCAATAAAATCAGTACCGTTAAGTGGTAAGAAATCTTTGGTAGTTTCTTTTTTTGTTACTTCTAATGTATCCATTTTATAGTATAAATTCTTTTTCTTTTGTGTGTTTTAATAATTAATCAACCCAAGTTTTATAATAGTTAGGGTCTTCCATATTAATGGCTTCTTGGGTAATTTGTAATGGATAAAAAGGATCTATCATTACAGCTAATTCTAACGTTTCTTTTTTACCCAACGATTTTTCTACAGTACCAGGGTGTGGACCATGCGGAATACCTTTAGGATGTAAGCTAATCATTCCACGTTCTACATGTTTGCGGCTCATAAAATCGCCATCAACATAATACAATACCTCATCGCTATCAACATTGCTATGCGCGTATGGTGCAGGCACTGCTAATGGGTGATAATCGTATAAGCGCGGAACGAAAGAGCAAATAACAAAATTATGTCCTTCAAATGTTTGATGGATTGGAGGTGGCATGTGCACACGACCAGTTATTGGCTCGTAGTTATGAATTGAAAATCCATAAGGATATTGAAAACCATCCCAACCAATGGCACTAAAAGGATGTGCAGCATAGGTGTATGGATAAATCATATCCTGTTTTTTTATCATTACTTTAAAGTCGCCTTTTTCATCAAAAGTTTCTAAGTTTTGAGGAACTTTTAAATCACGTTCGCAATATGGTGAGTGCTCTAATAATTGACCATATTGGTTTAAATATCTTTTTGGAGGACGAATGGGTGATAAACTCTCGGTAATAAACAAACGATTGTTTTCGTCATTAAAATGCAATTGATAAATAGTGCCTCTTGGTATAACTAAATAATCGCCATACTCAAATGGTATTTGCCCGTATATGGTTTTTAAAACACCACTACCTTCATGCACAAAAATCACCTCATCACCATCAGAGTTTTTATAAAAATAATCTGTCATACTTTTTTTAGGAGCAGCAGATGCCAAGTATACATCATTGTTAAACAGTAAGTATACTCTACTTTTTAGGTAATCGTCTTGCGGAGCTGTTTTAAACGTTAAGAAACTTCTGTTCTGCATGTTTTTTTTCAATGCAGCCACAGGGCCAAATGGGTACTCGGTGCCAATTTCCTTTACCATTGTAGGTGGGTTGGTATGATACACCAACGAGTACAAGCTCGAGAATCCTTCCGTAGAAACTAATTCTTCTTGGTAAAGTGTTCCATCTGGTTTACGAAACTGTGTGTGGCGTTTCGGTGGAATCTGTCCTAGTTTATGATAAAATGGCATATTGTATTATTCTTGTTCCTTAATTTTTAGTAGTGAATTTTGTATCAATGATAAATAATTGATACGTGTTGCAAACTATTTTGTGTTTTTTTGTGACTTCAAAAAAGTATACACAAGGATAGCAAAAGTATTAGAAAACATAAATGAAAAAACTGATTTATATCACGGCTGTTTTGGGCATGCTTGCAGCCTGCCACGGTAAAGGCGGAAGCGCCAACCAACAGCAACAAGATACTAGTGTTGTGGCTAAGTCGGCAGCAGTAATAAGTGCTCAAATTGATGAAAACCCAACCGATCCAGAATTATACTATCGCAGGGCTAATATTTATTTTGATGAAAAGTACTTAGACCGTTCGATTGCCGATATAGATCAAGCTATTGTATTAGCTCAAGATAATCCTATTTATTGGTTTTTTAAAGGCCGTGTGCTTTATGCCATGAACAAAACTATTGACGCGGCTAAAGCATTTGAAAAAAGTATTGCCCTTAAGCCCGATTTTGAAGATGCCAAAATGCGTTTAGCGGAGTTGTATTATGTAGTTAAAGAACATAAAAAATCATTAGATTTATATACTGATGTATTAGCAAGTAACCCTAAAAACACCAGTGCCTTGTTTTTTAAAGGCATGAATTACAAAGAAATTGGCGATACAGCTTCGGCAATACAAGTATTTCAGAAAGCATACGAAATTGATGCAAGCCATTTTGATGCGGTAATGCAATTAGGTAATTTGTATGCTGCATTACAAAATAAAATTGCCCTCGATTATTACATTGCAGCATCAAGGTTAAATCCTAAAAGCCCCGAACCTCCATATTGTGCAGGTGTTTATTTTCAGCTTAAAAAGGATTATAAAAAAGCCATTGGTATGTATAAACAAGCTGTAAAAGCTGATGATAAATATTACCAAGCGTATTACAATGCCGCATTAATAAATGTTGAGGTAGGAGATTATCATAACGCAATAACAGCCTTAAACTCGGTGGTACGTTTGGAGCCTGGTTTGGTTGATGCTTACTACATGCGCGGACTTTGCTATCAGTTACTTAAGAAAAACGAAGACGCTAAAATTAATTTCCAATACACGTTAGATTTAAATCCAAAGCACGAGTTAGCCAAGCAGGCATTAGCCAAATTAAAATAGGTTGATACAAATCTGCTTTCTTTTTTGGGACCAAGTCCTTACTTTGCAAGACATTTTATGAGTACTATAAATATTACACTACCTGACGGTTCCGTTCGTTCGTATGAATCGGGAGCAACCGCATTAGATGTAGCCAAATCAATTAGCGAAGGTTTGGCCCGCAATGTATTAGCCGCTAAAGTAAACGGAGAGGTTTGGGATGCCACGCGCCCAATTACGCAAGACTCAACGCTTACCTTACTAACCTGGAACGATAAAGAAGCCAAACAAACTATGTGGCATTCTTCGGCACATTTAATGGCCGAGGCCATTGAGGCACTTTACCCAGGCACCAAATTTGGTATTGGCCCCGCTATTGATAATGGTTTTTATTATGATGTAGATTTTGGAGGTAAAGATTTTTCGAGCGAAGATTTTAAACGCATCGAGGATAAAATGTCTGAACTTGCAAAACAATCAAACCAATACCAACGCAAACAGGTAAGTAAAGCCGATGCGGTAGCTTACTTTACTGAAAAAGGTGATGAGTATAAATTAGATTTATTAGAAGGATTAGAAGACGGAAGTATTACGTTTTATAGCCAAGGTAATTTTACCGATTTATGCCGTGGCCCACATATACCAAACACAGGTTTTATTAAAGCCATTAAATTAATGAGTGTAGCTGGTGCATACTGGCGTGGCGATGAAAAAAATAAAATGTTAACTCGTATTTACGGTGTTACTTTCCCTAAAAAGTCAGAGCTAGACGAACATCTTGCCATGATTGAGGAGGCTAAAAAGCGCGATCACCGTAAGTTAGGTAAAGAAATGGAGTTGTTTACTTTTTCAGAAAAAGTAGGTATGGGTTTACCTTTATGGTTGCCAAAAGGAGCCATGTTGCGCGAGAAGTTGGTTCAGTTTATGCAAAAAGCACAAATTGAAGCAGGGTATTTACCTGTAGTAACGCCTCATATTGGTAATAAAAATTTATACATCACATCTGGTCATTACGAAAAATATGGTGCCGATTCATTTCAGCCCATTTCAACCCCGCGCGAAGGGGAAGAGTTTTTCTTGAAACCGATGAACTGCCCGCATCACTGTGAAATTTATAAATCATCACCAAAATCATACAAAGATTTACCGGTGCGTTATGCCGAGTTTGGAACAGTTTACCGTTACGAACAAGCAGGCGAATTGCATGGTTTAACTCGCGTTCGCGGATTTACTCAAGATGATGCGCGTTTATTCTGTCGTCCTGATCAAGTAAAAGAAGAGTTTATTAAGGTAATTGATTTAGTGCTATACGTATTTAAGGCACTTGATTTTAAAGATTACACTGCACAAATCTCTTTACGTGATCCAGAAAATAAAACTAAATACATTGGTACTGACGAGAACTGGGCTTTAGCCGAAGCTGCTATTATTGAATCTGCGGCAGAAAAAGGCTTGAATACTGTTGTTGAACTTGGTGAGGCTGCGTTTTATGGCCCTAAGTTAGACTTTATGGTAAAAGATGCTATTGGCCGTAAATGGCAGTTAGGAACTATTCAGGTTGATTATAATTTACCTGAGCGTTTTGAGTTAGAATACACCGGTAGCGATAATCAAAAGCATCGCCCTGTTATGATACATCGCGCACCATTTGGCTCATTAGAGCGATTTGTGGCGGTTTTAATAGAACATTGCGCAGGTAATTTCCCGCTTTGGTTAACACCTGAACCAATAACAGTTTTGCCTATAAGTGAAAAATATCATGAGTATGCGCAAAAAGTTGTGAATGTGCTAAATAAAGCAGATATTCGCGGCCCGTTAGATGATAGAAATGAGAAAGTGGGAAGAAAGATTCGTGACGCTGAAATGAAGAAAATACCGTACATGTTGGTAGTAGGAGAGCAAGAAATGCTTGACGAAACCGTAGCAGTACGTAAGCATGGAGGCGAAGAAGTGGGTAAATTTAAACTCAGCGAATTTGTGTCTTATTTTAACGAACAAATAAAAATTAATTAAAAAAACATTTGGCAGCACCAATTACACCAACAAACACCATCCGCCCGAAAACGGGAGGGCCACGTCCTAACAATGGACTAAAACCAGGCTTTATTTCTCGTGGTAGAAAGTCACTTGAGCCTGAGCACAAATTAAACGAGCTTATTAGAGCACGTGAAGTGAGGTTAGTGGGAGATAACGTTGAACCTGGTATTGTTTCTATTCAAGAGGCGTTAAAAATTGCAGAAGAGCAAGAACTTGATTTAATTGAGATTTCGCCAAACGCAGTGCCTCCTGTTTGTAAAATTGCTGATTATAGAAAGTTTTTATACGAACAGAAAAAGAAGAAGAAAGAATTAAAAGCCAACGCTTCTAAGCAAGAGATTAAAGAAATTCGTTTTGGACCCAATACGGATGAGCATGATTTTGAATTTAAATTAAAACATGCTGAAAAGTTTTTGCAAGAAGGAAATAAAGTACGCGCGTACGTGTTTTTTAAAGGACGTGCAATTGTGTACAAAGAAAGAGGCGAGGTGCTATTACTTCAATTTGCTCAAAAATTATCAGAAATTGGTAAAGTAGAGCAATTGCCAAAGCTTGAAGGTAAAAAAATGTTTTTACTAATGGCTCCAAAAGGTAAAGCATCTAAGTAAAAAAAGAAATATCGTAGATTGGTACTTAAATAAAGAAGGGAACATAGGATTATGCCTAAAATGAAAACCAACAGCTCTGCGAAAAAACGCTTTAAACTTACCCCTAGTGGTAAAATTAAACGCGCGCAAGCTTACAAAAACCACATTTTAACTAAGAAAACCACTAAGCAAAAACGTGCATTAACCAAAATGGTTGTTGTAAGTGATGCAGATATGGGATTAGTTAAAAACTTACTTGCAATTGGTAAATAATATTTACCAAACCAAGTAAAAGGCCTATTGGTAAGCCTTAAAATTACCATGGTTTATTTAAAATTTAACCCGAACAAAAGCACCAAAGATTTCGACATGATCGGAACGCTTAGGTTCAAAAAAACAAATTATGCCACGTTCAGTAAATTCAGTAGCGTCTCGCAGACGCAGAAAAAAACTCCTAAAAATGGCCAAAGGCTATTGGGGTAAACGTAAAAATGTATTAACCATTGCTAAACACACCATTGATCGTGCGTTAGCATTTGCTTACCGCGATAGAAAAACCAAAAAACGTAACTTCCGTAGCTTATGGATTACCCGTATCAACGCAGGTGTACGTCAAGAAGGTTTATCTTACTCTCAGTTTATGGGATTGGTAGCAAAAAGTGACTTAGGTTTAAACCGTAAAGTTCTTGCTGATTTAGCAATGAATCACCCTGAAACTTTTAAAGCTGTAGTTGATTCAGTAAAAAAATAAAATTAATTACTAACCAACTGGTTTACGATATATTACAAATTAACCTCGCTGCAAAGCGGGGTTTTTTTGTGCATATTTAAATCTATAAATGAATTATTGCTTAATAAACTTAGCTCTAATCGTATTGTTTTTTGACATGGTAAATTCATACGTGTAAATACCTTTTGGTAAAGCAGAAACATCAATCCCTATATTTTGATTAAATAAATCTAACGACTGAGTTAAAACCTGTTGTCCATTCATATTGTATACAAGAAGTTGTATAAGTGGGAATTGTGTTGGTTTAATGTATAGTAAATTAGTAACGGGATTGGGGTAAATGTAATTCTCGTTATCCGGTTGTTTTGATATGTTGTTAATGCCAAGAGCAAAAGGAAAACAGCTATTGCAGTTGTTGCTAGCAATTATACATTTAGAATTTTGTCTGTAACAACTAAAAGTAGGCTCCTCAATCTCTCCTGTAAGCATATAATCAAGCATTTTAGTGAAATGGTGAGTTACATTACCAATACCCTCAATTATTTGGTGTGTCCAAATCTGAAATCGTTTACGTGAAACACCATCATTAGTTTGTATTGTATCAATATTCATAACCCGGATTGGAGTATTGGGAGAATTATCATATACACCAAGCAAATAATAACCTTTTGATTTAGACAAAGTATCGCCAACGGCTAAATTAAAATCATACAATATCATACCTACCCCGTTAGTATATGCATCATTAATGAAAATTTTATTGGAAATTGAGTCAAAACGGATGCCACCTGCAAACGTAGCTTTTGATACGAGAGTGTCACTAGAACTAAACAGTTTTAAGTAGTGATATCCATCGGCAAGTAAAGTGTCTTCCTTAGTTGTTATTAAGTTACAGTATGCTTTAACAAAAAAATGGCGGTATTCAACCCAGATAGAATTGGTTAAGTTTACTTTTTCAGTAACATGATTTTGCGCCATAGTTGCAATACCCACAAATAGCAATGCTATAATTATAATTAACTTTTTCATGGTACTATTAGGCATATTTATTTAATGCAATTTAATGTTATCTTATTAAACGACAAGGCAAAAGCATTGTATTGATTTGGCCTGAGATAATCTCTACTAATAATTTTAGTATTAATTTTTATTCTAAAATGATGTTCCTAAATTGTACCAATGGAACAACTAATTTACCAAATAGCCCTAACTCAAATACCCGGAATTGGCGATGTACTAGCCCGCAATTTAGTAAGTTATTGCGGTGGTGTAGAGGAGGTATTTAAACAAAAAAAATCGCGCTTATTACAAATACCCGGTATTGGCGAACGACTTGCAGAAGCCATCGTTCAGTTTAAAAATTTTAAACCAGCCGAAGCTGAGCTTAATTTTATTGAAAAGCATAATATTAAATGTAGCTTTTATTTAGATAAAGATTATCCGCAACGGTTAAAACATTTTCCAGATGCACCAGTAATGCTTTTTTCACTGGGTAATGCCAACTTAGATGCTGAGAAAATTGTAGCTATTGTAGGCACGCGCAAAGCCAGCGAATACGGCAAAGCGTTTACCGAAGAGTTGGTAGAATTACTCAAACCAGCTGATGCTTTAATATTAAGTGGTTTGGCATTAGGTATTGATGTTGCAGCACATCGCAGTGCAGTAAAACACGGCTTAAGTACGGTTGGGGTTATGGCTCATGGCCTTGATAGGATTTATCCCCATCAACACAAAACAATTGCCAAGCAAATGTTGGAGCACGGAGGTTTGCTTACCGAGTTTACCAGTGGAACAATTCCTGATAGAGAAAATTTTCCGAAACGAAATAGAATTGTTGCTGGTTTGTGCGATGTGTTGGTTGTGGTAGAAACTGGTGTTAAAGGCGGTGCAATGATTACTGCCGAAATAGCCAATAGTTACAACAAAGATATTATGGCATTACCTGGCCGAGTTAGTGATGATAATTCGTTTGGATGTAATGCACTCATCAAACTGAATAAGGCTAATATTATAACTATGGCTGATGATTTATTGAGTTTGATGGGTTGGGAAAATCAACAACCTAAAGTGTTAAAGCAACAACAAATTCCGCTAAACCTTGGCGAAACCGAAACTCAAATACTTCAGTTTATTAGAAATAAAACTAAAGCGGGTATTGATGATATTGCTTTTGCATTACAAATTGATAGCGGAAATCTATCGTTAACATTACTTGATTTAGAATTTAACGGAATGATAAGACAATTACCGGGAAAGTTTTTTGAATTGGCGTAAATTGCCTCCATGTTTAAACGCAATATTTTATTCTTATTGGTTTGTTGTTTAATGGGCTTGTTTGCGCAAGCTCAAACTCATCATGCAAAACCCAAACGCGTAATTTTTTTAATTGGCGATGGAATGGGGCTAACCCAAATTAGTGCCGCCATGAGCATGTATAAAGGCCAAAATGCATTTATGCGTTTTCCGGTAATTGGCTTAAGCAAAACTTCATCGGCAAAGCAATACATTACCGATAGTGGTGCTGGTGCTACTGCATTTAGTATTGGAAAAAAAACTTACAATAATGCAATTGGGGTTGATGCCGATACTGTGCAACAACCTACTTTGTTTGAATTGGCTAAAAGTAAAAAAATGTCAACGGGTGTTGTGGTTACATCAAGTATACAACATGCCACCCCTGCAAGTTTTTATGCGCATGTTAAGCACCGTAAAATGTACGATAGTATATCTACTTTTTTGTTAAATGGAAGTTGCGATATTGCAGTTGGTGGTGGCAGCGATTTTATTTATAAACGTACTGATAAAAGAGATTTAGCGACTGAATTATCATACAAAGGTTTTACTTTAATAAACGATACTGTACTAAAACCAATCAATCAAAAAAAGTACATTTATACTTTAGCCAATGATGGTTTAAAAACCATACAGCAAGGCCGTGGAAACTACTTGCAACAGGCCACCAATCAAGTTATTGGTAATTTAAAAGCTAATAAAGCGGGATATTTTTTAATGGTTGAAGGTAGCCAAATTGATTGGGGCGGACACGAAAATGATTTTATGTACATGGTTACTGAATTATGGGATTTTAACGAAACCATAAATGCTGTTTTGGATATGGCTGCCAAAGACCCTGATTTATTGGTTTTGGTTACAGCCGACCACGAAACAGGTGGATTGGCCTTAAACGAAAGTGATACTGTATTAAGTTTTACGCCTACCTATACCACCAAGCATCACTCTGGAGTTATGGTTCCTGTTTTTGCTTACGGTGCAGGAGCAAGCGAGTTTGCAGGCATGTACGAAAATGTGGAGATATTTAATAAATTAGTAAAGCTACTTAACTTAAAATAATGGATCAAAAATTAGTGTATTTGCTATTAGCTGTAATTGCTATAGTTGTTTTTATGAAAGTGGTTTTACCTAAGCTAAACCTTAATGTTAACCAAGGTAAACTATTACGCTTGGTATTGTTTTTGGGTATGATGATTTGGCTTGGCATTGATTTTTACCTAAAAGGGAAATACTTATACCT